>NZ_PSUV01000039.1:3980-5407 GCF_002931985.1 Rathayibacter sp. AY1H2
ATAGCCTGAGATCTGATGGGTAGACGCAAGTCGAAATCGGTGATCCTATGCTGCCAAGAAAAGCATCGACGCGAGGTTCTAGCTGCCCGTACCCCAAACCGACTCAGGTGGTCAGGTAGAGAATACTAAGGAGATCGAGAGAATCGTGGTTAAGGAACTCGGCAAAATGCCCCCGTAACTTCGGGAGAAGGGGGGCCTGAGGCGTGAACGGACTTGCTCCGGGAGCGTTCGATGGCCGCAGAGACCAGTGGGAAGCGACTGTTTACTAAAAACACAGGTCCGTGCTAAGTCGCAAGACGATGTATACGGACTGACGCCTGCCCGGTGCTGGAAGGTTAAGAGGAACGGTTAGCCGCAAGGCGAAGCTGAGAATTTAAGCCCCAGTAAACGGCGGTGGTAACTATAACCATCCTAAGGTAGCGAAATTCCTTGTCGGGTAAGTTCCGACCTGCACGAATGGCGTAACGACTTCCCAGCTGTCTCAACCGCGAACTCGGCGAAATTGCATTACGAGTAAAGATGCTCGTTACGCGCAGCAGGACGGAAAGACCCCGTGACCTTTACTATAGTTTGGTATTGGTGTTCGGTGTGGCTTGTGTAGGATAGGTGGGAGACGTTGAAGCGGGCACGCTAGTGTTCGTGGAGTCATTGTTGAAATACCACTCTGGTCACTCTGGATATCTAACTTCGGACCCTAATCGGGTTCAGGGACAGTGCCTGATGGGTAGTTTAACTGGGGCGGTTGCCTCCCAAAGAGTAACGGAGGCGCCCAAAGGTTCCCTCAACCTGGTTGGCAATCAGGTGGCGAGTGTAAGTGCACAAGGGAGCTTGACTGTGAGACTGACAAGTCGAGCAGGGACGAAAGTCGGGACTAGTGATCCGGCAGTGGCTTGTGGAAGCGCTGTCGCTCAACGGATAAAAGGTACCTCGGGGATAACAGGCTGATCTTGCCCAAGAGTCCATATCGACGGCATGGTTTGGCACCTCGATGTCGGCTCGTCGCATCCTGGGGCTGGAGTAGGTCCCAAGGGTTGGGCTGTTCGCCCATTAAAGCGGTACGCGAGCTGGGTTTAGAACGTCGTGAGACAGTTCGGTCCCTATCCGCTGCGCGCGCAGGAAATTTGAGAAGATCTATCCCTAGTACGAGAGGACCGGGATGGACGAACCTCTGGTGTGTCAGTTGTTCCGCCAGGAGCACCGCTGATTAGCTACGTTCGGAACGGATAACCGCTGAAAGCATCTAAGCGGGAAGCCGGCTTCGAGATGAGATTTCCATCCCTTCGGGGGAGAGGCTCCCAGCCAGACGACTGGGTTGATAGGCCGGATGTGGAAGACAGGACTAAAGACTGTCGGAGCTGACCGGTACTAATAAGCCGATAACTTGATAATCACTACACTCATACCGTTGTAAAGGCTGGTAGGAGTGG
>NZ_PSUV01000004.1:0-170350 GCF_002931985.1 Rathayibacter sp. AY1H2
TCTCCTCGGTGGTTGTGTTGTTTTGTTCGGTGACTGCTGTGCCTGTTCGTGCGTCCGCGAGGGCCGTGGGGTCGCTGGGTCCGAGGTTGCCGACCGCCCCCGCCGGTCCCTCCTCCGCACCGCCCTGATCGGGACGACGACCGCTCTGCTGGCCGTCCTGGTCGCGGCGGCGCTCCTGTTCCACGCGTCCGGCGGACGCTGGTTCATCGTGCAGACGCCCTCCATGGGCACGGCCGCTCCGGTCGGCACCCTCGTCCTCACCGAGCCGACGGCCCTCGAGGACGTCCGGGTCGGCGACGCGGTCAGCTTCCACCCCACCACCACGCCCGACGAGACCTACACCCACCGGGTCGTCGAGATCGCGGACGACGGCACGCTCCGCACCCAGGGCGACATCAACGGAGCCGTCGATCCGTGGGCCACCGGCCAGGACCAGCTCATCGGAGTCGTCACCACGGCGCTGCCGGTGCTCGGCTGGCTCGTGCGCGGCCTGCCGCTGCTGATCATCGGCGCCGTCCTCGTGCAGCTGCTCACCCGCTTCATCGCCTCGCCCACCCAGCGGGCGTCGATGCGGATCCTCGGCCTCTCGCTCGTCGCGTCCGTCACCGTCTTCGTGCTCCGCCCGCTGGTCGGCATCGTCGTCCTCGAGGCCACCGTCGACAGCGGCACGACGAACGCCACGCTCGTCTCGACAGGCGTCCTCCCCATCCGCGTGAGCGCCGAGGGCGCCGACCCCGTGGACCTGGTCTCCGGACAGGTCGGCCGCCTGCAGATCCCGGCGCACGACGGAGACGCCTACGCCCTCTCCTCCGCTCTGCACCTGCCGTTCTGGGGCTGGGTCCTCTTCGTCCTGCTCTGCGCGATCCCGGTGCTCTACACGGTCTTCGTCGGCCTCCCCGGGGAGCCGGAGCGGACCGCCGAGCGCGGCCGCCGCGCCGCCCGCGAGGAGGAGACGGCATGAGCCGGCACCGCCTCTCCTCCGCCTCGCCGGCCGCGCGGCTGCGCACCCTCCTCGCCCGCCCGAGGTCTGTCGTCGCCGCCCTCGCCGCCGCCGCCCTGGCCGCCGTGCTGCTCACCGCCCCTGCCACCTCCGGCGCGTACACCGCCTCGATCCTGAACTCGACCAACACGGTCGGCAGCGCCGCCGCGTTCTTCACCTGCGACGGCGCCCTCGCCGCCGACCGCGGGGCCGCGCTCTTCTCCTACACGCTCGCGCAGCCGAGCGGATCGACGACCGCGCCCGACACGGACTCCGGCCAGTACCCGGGCACCTACCGCTCCACCAGCCTCTTCCCGACCGCGATGGTCAGCTCCGCCGCGACGCCCAAGGCCTGCCCGCGCGACGCGGGCGGCTCGTGGACGCCGAACGGCACCAACCAGTACCTGAGCACGCCGCTGGAGATCAGGAACCCCGGCACCTTCAGCACCGAGATCTGGTTCAAGACCACGAACGCCGGCGGCAAGCTCTTCAGCTTCAGCGCGGGCGCCACCGCTCCCGGCGGCCAGTACGACCGCCACACCTACATCGGTGCCGACGGCAAGCTCGTCTTCGGCGTCTACAACGGCGCCGCGCAGACCATCACGAGCACCCGAGCCGTCAACGACGGGCTCTGGCACCACGTCGTCTCCACGCTCTCGCCGACGGCGGGCATCGCGCTCTGGGTCGACGGCGTGAAGGTCGCCTCGAACAGCACGTACCGCACGGCCGAGAACACGACGGGCAACTGGAAGATCGGATACGACAGCCTGGGCGGCCAGTGGCCGAACGTCGGCTCCTCGTACTTCGGCGGGAGCCTGCGCTACGCCGCGGTGTACTCGACGGTCCTCACGCCGGAGCAGATCCAGACGCACTACACGGCAGGACGCTGAGCGAACGGCCCGGTCGGCGGCGCCTCCGCAGCCCTAGGGTGAGCGGATGAGCACCCCCGCCCTCTCTCGCCGCGCCCGCTTCCACCAGCGGTTCCTCGTGGAGGAGCGCGTGATGGCCCCGGAGGCGCGCCGCGGCCTCGACCGGGCCGGCTTCGGCCTCATCGGCGTCGGCGTCGTCCTCTTCGCGGCCTTCACCGCGCAGGTCGCGAGCGGCACCGGCCTCACCGTCCTCGATCCGGTCGTCGCCGAGTGGTTCCGCGAGAAGCGCTCCGCCGAGGGCACGGTCGTGATGGACGCGCTCGCCACCGTCTTCGGGCCGGTCTACCTGCCGGTCATCATCCTGGCGGTGCTCGTGCTCTGGTTCGTCCTCGCGCGGCACCTCTGGCGGCCGATCCTCCTGGCCGGCGGCATGCTCGTCGGGATGCTCAGCGTGCAGCTGGCCGCTCACCTCGTGATGCGGATGCGCCCGCCGGTCGAGTACATGCTGCTCGGGCCCGACGGGACCTTCTCGTTCCCCTCCGGCCACGTCACCGGCGTGAGCGACTTCTTCCTGATCACCACGTTCCTCCTCGCCTCCCGCCGCTCCTCCCGGAGCTGGATGATCGGGGGCTTCGCGCTCTCGCTCGGGATGATCGCCGGCCAGATCGTCGCCCGGCTCTACCTCGGCTACCACTGGCTGACCGACACGCTCGCCTCGGTGTCGCTCGCCCTGATCGTGCTCGGCTCGGTGATCGTGATCGACACCCGCCGGACCGCGGTCGTGCGGGGCCACGCGGACTGACCGGCGCGGCGCCTCCCTCTGCGGCGAGGAGCCGACCGCGGGAGCAGGCCCTGTCGTCAGCCCCGGTCGGCCGGATCCTCCTCGGTGACGATCGGCACCGGCTCCGTCACGCCGATCGTGCTGACGATCGGGACGATCCCGGTGCGGGTGAACGGCTCCTCGGCGGCCGGCGCCGGCTCGTCGGGCAGCGGTGCGGGGTCGACCGCGGCCGGCGCCGACGGGTCGGACGCCGTGAGGCCGGATCCGCTGCCCGGCGCCGTGACGACCTGCGCGGTGTCCGCCTGCCCGGCCTCGGCGCCGTCGGGGTAGAGGACGTCGGCGGCGAGGGCCTGCTCGATCCCGCGGTCCCGGCGGGTCCGGGCGCGGACCGGCGCCACCGCCCGCACGATCGGGGTGCGCAGGCGGCGGTAGGCGATCCGGCCGAGCGTGACTCCGCCGGCGAGGCCCAGCGCGATCATGCCCGCCTGGAGCAGGAGCTCGATCCCGGCGCTCGGGCCGGCGTTCGAGGTGAGGCCGAGGACGCCGCGGTAGAGGGTGAGGCCGGGCAGGAGGGGGACGATCGCGCACGCGGTCGTCACCACGGCGGGCACCCGCATCCGCTCGGCCAGCATCTCGCCGAGCAGGCCGATCGCCAGCGCCGGGAGGGCGTTGGCCATGAGCGGCGCGAAGCCCGAGGTGGTCAAGGAGTCGGAGACGAGGAACGCGCCGGCTCCGGTGAGGGCGGCGATGAGCGTGGGCCGCGGCGGGGTGTGCGACGAGAGCGCCCAGGCGCCGGCCGCGACCCCGGCACCGAGCACCTGCACAGCGGCAGGCCAGGGGCGGGCGTAGGAGTCGACCAGCACCAGCTCGACCCCGAGCGAGCGCGCGCCGTCGAGCACCACGGCGATCCCGACGACGATGCCCAGCGTCAGCAGCCCGACCTCGAGCAGCCGGCCGCCCGCCGTGATCGGGAACCCGTTGATCGCGTCGTCCGCCGCTCCCACGAACGAGAGCCCGGCGAGGAGCACGACCACCCCCGACGCGACGACGAGCGCGGGCGGCAGTACCGCCAGCTCCACGGGCAGCCGCGGCACGACCGCGAGCAGCACCACCGCCACTCCGGTCGCCACCGCGGCACCGGCGATCTGCTGGAAGAAGGCGGGCAGGCCCCAGCGGGCGAGCAGCTGGTTGACCAGGTCGATCGCGGCGGCCGTCGCGGCGGCGAGGAGCACGACGAGGGGTCCGCCCCCGAGCAGGAGCGCGACGCCCGCGGCCATCAGCGCGAGCGTGAGGGTGACGACTCCGCGGCGGTAGCGGTGCGGCTGGACGAGGATCGCGTCGAGCCGGTCGTGCGCGGCCTCGAACTGGTGCCGGGCCTCCTCGCGGGCCTCGGCGGAATCGACGGCGTCGGCGACCCGCACCTCCGGCGAGCCCTCGGTGATGGCGGTGACGAGCGCCGTCACGCGGGCGAGCCGCTCGTAGTCGGCGCTGCGGGAGGGGACGACGCGCAGCACGCTCACGCTGGGGGAGTCGTCGCCTCCGTCGTGCACGACCAGGATCGACGTGAAGGTGAGGTCGACCTGGCACTCGATGCCGTACGCGCGGCACACCCGCTGGATCGTCTCGGTCACCTCGGCGGCCGCGGACCCCAGCGAGAGCAGCGTCTCGCCCAGCCGCACGGCCAGCTCGAGCACTCCGCGGACCGTCTGCTCGGCGAGGAGCGCGCGCTGCGCTCGACGGCTCACCGGGGCCGCGGGCCGCTGCCCGCCGAGCTTGCCGACGACCTGCTGCAGAAGACGAGGAGAGCGCACCGTCCAGGGTAGGCACGCGGGGGCCGGTCCGGGGACGGGTTGCGCCGGCTTTCCCGCGGATGTCCGAGCAGCAGTCCTCAGAAGCAGGCGAGCACCCGGGTCGTCAGCCAGAGGGCGGCCTCGAGCTCGGTGTGCAGCTCCCGGCCGAGGGCGAGCCAGCGCTCCTCCGCCTCGGCGCTCCTCCAGCCCTCGAACACGTCGCATCCGGACGCCCAGAGCTCCTGCCAGCGGAGCAGCGGTCCGTGCAGGGCCTCCGGGACGCCGATCGCACCCGGATCGTCGATCGGGCCGTCGACCGCCCAGAGCGGATACTCCGCGCAGTGGTCCGGGTACAGGCGGAGGTCGGCGAGCCGCCCCTCCCGATCGGCCCGCGCGCGGGCGAGGGTGTCCTCCTCGGTCGCGAACGGCGGGACGATCCACTCGATCTGCGTGACGGGATCGACGACTCGGCGTTCCACGGCTCCTCCTCCGCTCCTCGATGCGCGCACGACGGTAGCAGGGCCGTTCCGCGCCGCATCGGAGGGGGCCTGCCTACACTGGCGAGCGACTGCGTCCGCGAACGGGCGGGCGGGGCGAGGGGTGGGAGCGCATGAGGGTTCACGAGCGCGCGGTGCGGCACGGGCGGCTCCGGCGGCGGTCCGGGGTGCGGACAGTGGTGGTCGGGATCGCGGCGGTGGTCGGCGTCCTCGCTGTCAGCGCCACCTCGCTCGTGGCGATCGCGACGGTGAGCATCAGCCGGAACGTCGCCGACAACGCGGTCGACCTCGGCGTCGCTCCTCCCACCGCCGGGAACGTGCAGATGGGCGCGGTCGAGGGCGGTTTCGACGTCCTGGTGGTCGGCACCGACAACGACGCCACGCAGGGCGACACGTTCGGCGTCCGCGACGACACGCTCAACGACGTCAACATCCTGCTCCACGTCTCGGCCGACCATCGCAGCGCGACGGTGATCAGCTTCCCGCGCGACCTGATCCTGGACCGTCCCGCCTGCACGGACCCCGAGACGGGCGTCGTCACCGAGGCGGCCGCCGGCGTCCCGCTCAACTCCGCGTTCCAGTACGGCGGGCTCGCCTGCGTCAACGACACCCTGCAGCAGTTCACCGGCCTGACGGTGCCCTACGCCGGCTGGGTGTCCTTCAACGGCGTCATCGAGATGAGCAACGCCGTCGGCGGCGTCCCGATCTGCCTCACGGGTCCGATCCTCGACACCGACTCGGGACTCGACCTGCCCGCCGGCACCTCCACCGTCTCCGGGTCCATGGCCCTCTCGTTCCTCCGCAGCCGCCACGGCGTCGGCGACCAGAGCGACCTCAGCCGCATCTCGTCGCAGCAGCAGTACCTGGCCTCGCTGATGCGCACCGTCCGCTCGGCCGACACCCTCTCGAACATCCCCGCCCTCTACGGACTCGCGCAGGCGACCTCGTCGAACGTGCACCTGTCGACGTCGCTCACGAGCCCGGCGACGATGATCTCGCTCGCCCTCGCGCTGAAGGACGTCGACCTCTCGAAGATGGTGTTCGTGCAGTACCCGGCGCTCGACGACCCGGACTACCCGGGCAAGGTCGTGCCCAACGCCGAGGTCGGGGCCGAGCTCATGAACCGCGTCCTCAACGACCAGCCGGTGACCCTCGCATCCGACGCTCCGGCGGAGGAGGCGCCCGCGGCGGAGGCGCCCGCGGACGGCGGCGCGGCTCCGACGGATCCCGCTCCCGTCGCCGTCGACGCTCCGGGCCAGACCGCGGCGGAGGAGACCTGCGCGGTGCCGTCCGACTGACCCGACGGGTCTCGCGACGGCGAAGGCGCCCGGGCGGTGTGCCCGGGCGCCTTCGTCGTGCGTGGTGCGCGGCCGTCTACGCGCGGCGGCGGCGCACCGTCAGGGCGAGACCGCCGAGGATGCCGAAGGCGGCCAGGGCGAGCGGCGCGGTCGTCGAGACGCCGGTCGAGGCGAGGACGGGGCGGTGGCCGCCCGTCTGCGCAGCGGGTCCGGAGCCGGCCGGGTGCCCTGCAGGCGCGGCGCCGACAGGGTGCGCCGTGACCGCGGCGACCGCGGCGGAGCAGTCGGCCTCTCCGGCGATCGGGTCCTCCTCCGTCAGGGTGTAGTCGTAGGAGGTGCTCGCCACGAGACCGCTCGACGTGCCGCGGGCGATGACGCAGTAGATCTCGCTCGCCGGGTCCTGCAGCGGGTACTGGCCGAGGGAGATCAGGCTCCAGCCGAGCGCGTCGACGCCGACCTCGAGGCTCGAGCCGCCGCCCGTGAGCGTCTGGCGCGCACCCGAGGTCGAGAAGACGCCGATCGAGACGGTCTCGTCCGCGCCGAAGCCGAGGAGAGCGCCACCGCTGGTGGGCTGTCCGTCCGCCGGGGCGGGCTCGGGCGAAGCCCCCTGGGGCCAGATCCGGATCGCGGTGCGCGAGGGAACCTGCTCGAGCGACGACGTCACGGAGCGTCCGCTGGTCTCTCCCGCGGCGGTCACGGAGAAGGTGCCCAGCTGGTCCGCCATGGTGTCGGCGTCGAGCAGGACGAAGGCCTCGCCCGAGAGCGGGGTCGGCGCGGGGGGCACGAGGGCGGAGGTGCTGCCGTCGGGCGCGGTGAGCGTGACGGACACGTCCTCGCCGCGGTCGAATCCGCGGAACGAGGCGACGACGCCGTAGATCCGGAACTCACCGACCTGGATGTCCGCACCGGCCGGGAGCACCCCGCCGTCCTCCCGGTTCTGGAAGGCGACGCTCGTGTCGGGCTGCGTCACGGTCAGCTCGACGGCATCGGAGGCGACACGGGCGCCCGAGGCGTCGAGTCCCTCCGCGACGACGGAGATCGTCTCGCCGGGGAGCGGGAGGTGGGGGTCCACCGCGACGCCGTCCGCGTCGGTGGGGAGCCAGTCCTGGAGGCGGAGCTCGCCGGAGGCGGTGATCACGCTGGTGGTGACGGCCTCCTCCGAGGCGCCGTCGCGGAGCACGACGACGGCGACGGTGCCGGGCTGGAAACCGGTCCCGGACACGTCCAGGCCGCCGGCCCAGCCCTCCGCCGAGGGGATCGCGGAGAACGCCGAGCCCGCTTCGTAGGTGGTGCGGTCGAGGGCGATCGCCAGGGGCGACTGCGCGCTCTCGACGGGCGCGATGGTCGGAGCCGGAGTCGAGGCCGGGGTCGAGGCCGGCTGCGGCGTCGCCGTGGGCTCCGGAGTCGCGGTCGGCTCCGCGGTGGGAGCCGGCTCGGCCGGTGCGGGGCTCGAGGCGGCGTCAGGGACGACCTCGGTGGCCAGAGCGACGGACGGGAACGCGAGCGCCCCCAGCAGTGCCGCAGTGGTGATGACGGTGACGCCGTGGCGTCGTCGCGCAGAGCGCACGATTCCTGCTTCCTCCGAGCCGCTGATCGCGGTCGGCTTCCCCATGAGCGGGGGACGCTCGCCCCCTGTCGCTGAGTGTGTCCTATGCGGAACCTCAGCCGGTGCCGGATTCTGCAACGATCCGATCACGCCGCGCGGCGCGAGGTGACGGTCCGGTCACGGGCGCGCACTGCGACCCGGACAAGCCGGTGGGCGACGCTCCCCGGGGGGTCCTCAGACCGGCGGCACGACCAGCAGCACCACGCCGATCGCGGCGCTCATCGCGGCGACCACGCACCAGCGCTCCGCTCGGGTCCCCGCGGGACCGCGCGTCCGCGCCACGGCGCCGAGACCGATCGCGAGCACGGCGATGCCGACCTGCAGCGCCACGGTGGTGCGGATCAGCGTCCAGGCCTCGAAGGCGCTCGCTCCGGTCGATCCCGTGGCGAGCAGCGGCACTCCGCCGACGCCCGCCGGCACCAGCAGCAGGCCGGATCCGATCGCGAGCGCCGCGACCAGGTGGGCGAGCACGTCGTCCAGCGCGGTCCGTGGGGGCGCGCCGACCGGCCCGAGAGCGGCGGCGCCAGGCCTCATCGCGACAGTGCGGATGTGCATGGGGCGAGCGTAGGCCCGGACCGCACCCGAGCGGACCCCCTGCGGAGGCCCCTGTCCGGTGGGCATTCCGGAGGAGGATCGGCGCTGAGCGAGTAGTCGAGGGCCCCGCCCTCCGGTCGCTCGTCGACGCCGTCCGGGCGGCTCGCTTCACGCCCGTCAGTCGCTGCTCCCGGTCCAGGTCCCTTCGATCACCTGGATCAGGTCGTGCCGCTCATCGGGGCCCAGATCCGGTTCGAACTCGACGACGAGCCGGTCCGACCGGTAGACGTCCCTCGTGTTGTACACCGTCGCCTGGCGCGCGAGATCGAGGGAGTGGTAGCGGTGGATCGACGCCCCGGGCCCGTCGACGCCCTCCACGCACCCACGACGATCTCCGCAGGCCCCCCTGCTCGGAGCGGCAGCGCGCTCGAGTCCGTCCAGCTCCGCGCGGGTGACGTCCCGGATCGTGATCCTCGATCTCGAGTCGTCGAGGAGGAGCCCCGCTCCGAAGACGGCGGCTCCGCCGACGACGGCCCCGACGACGAGACCCGCAGCCCCGAAGACGACGGCGGTCCGGCCGACCGTTCCCGTGGCTCTGCTCGTCGCTGTCATGGAGGTCCTCTCTTCGGCCGGCTGCTCGGGCGGACGGCGGAGTGCCATCGCATCCGGAGAACCTCCCAGCGCTCATCGGCGGAGTCAAGAGCGCACACCTCGATGGCAGGAGATGTGGCGCGATCGTCGACGCAGAGGGTGCAGCAGCAGGCTCCGCATCCGCCCGGCGCCTCCGCCTCAGGCGCCGTCTCGGGCAGGATCAGGGGATGCGCCTGCAGACCCTCATCACCGGATCCGGACCGCGACACGTCGGGCTGGTGCACGGTCTCGGCGGGTCGGCGGCGACCTGGGGGCCGCTCGTCGAGCGGCTCGTCGCGACCGGCCGTCACACCGTCACCGCCGTCGATCTGCGCGGGCACGGCGAGAGCCCGCGGGCCGAGTCGTACCGGATCGACGACATGGCCGCCGACCTGGTCGAGACGCTGCCGGCAGGGCTCCACAGCGTGGTCGGCCACTCGCTCGGCGGCGCGGTGCTGCAGCGTGCCGTCGCCGGACTCGCGCCCGGCCGGGCCGTCTACCTCGATCCCGGGTTCGCCCTGTCGCTCCCCACGAGCGGCCTGCGCGGACGGCTGTTCTGGGCGGCACCGCTGCTGTCGCTCGGCGTCGCCCAGCTCGGGCAGGCGCGGGCGAGCGCCGCGGTCCGCGCCGCCTACAGCCCGGAGATCCGCGCGCTGCTCGACGACGCGAAGAAGAGGTTCGACGCGCGGATGGCCGTCGGCGTGTTCCGGGACGTCGCCTTCCACCCGGTCCCGGTCGAGGCGCCGGCGGTCCCGTCGACGGTCGTGCTCTCCGACCAGTCGCCGGCGGTGCTGCCGGACGCCCTGGCCGCGCGGTTCGAGCAGCGGGGCTGGCAGGTGCGCCGGCTCCCGGGCGTGCACCACGACATGCAGCTCGAGGACCCGGACGGGACGTTCGCCGCGATCGCGGACGTGCTCTAGCCGCCCCCTCCGCGGGTCGGGCGCCGGTGAGCGGGAATTCCCGGCACATCCGCCCCGACGACCGCGGCCACGGGCGGCTCCGGACGGACGGACGCTCGAGCCGTCTGCGAGAGTGCTGGCATGTCCCCGCAGTCGTTGTCCGAAGCCGATCGTCGCCTCGTCGCCGCGTGGGCCGCCGACTGCGCGGAGAGGGTGCTCCCCCTCTTCGAGGCCGAGGCCCCCGACGACGTCCGGGCACGGGACGGCATCGCCCGCGCCCGAGCCTTCTCGCGGGGCGAGTCGGACGCGGCGGGGGAGATCCGGCTCCGCTTCGTCGCGGGTCGTGCGGCGCAGTCGGCGATCTCTCCGGCGGCGAAGGCTGCGGCGCGGTCGGCGGGACAGGCGTCCGGCGTCGCCCACATGGGAGCTCACGCGCTCGGCGCCGCCGCCTACGCAGTGAAGGCGGTCGGGCTGGCCTCGACGCGGTAGGGCGGCGAGGCCGAGATCCGGTGGCAGCTGGGGCACATGAGCGGGCAGGTGCGGGCGGCGCTGCGGACCCTGCCGCTCCTCGGTGAGGACCCGTCCGGCCCGCTCGGTCCGGGACTCCTGACCTCGGGTGTGCTCGGATCGAGCATCCGCGCGGTGCAGGCGGCGCTCGGCGCAGCAGCCGCGGACTGATCGCCGACGCAGGCGGCGCAGCAGAGGGATCGGGCGACGGCGCGCAGGTCGTCCCCCCTCAGCGTCTTCACCCGCGTTCGCCCACCGCGGATCCGGACGCGCTGCCGTCCCAGGCGGAGAGCATGCTGAGCCGATCCGCACTGTCGCTGTCCGCGTCCGGGCAGGAGACCACCAGGACCCCCCCCGCTCACCGGCAGCTTCTCGCACGGGCGTCGGTTCGCGCTCGTGCACATCCCCTCGACCAACCACTGCACCCTCGTGATCGCCGCCGAGCCGGACGGCGCGCGCTGGTCAGCGAGTCCACGCAAGCCAGCGCTTCGGCTCGGTCCACACCCAGCCGCACCGCGGATCTTCGGATGAGCCGTGTGCTCATCTCGCGTCACTCGCCGATCGGCCGCCTGCCGTCGACCTCGAATCGCCGCTCCGACGGCTTCATCCACCCCGATGATCGGTCGCGTTGCCATTTCGCGGAGGAGGGGACGACGTGCTTCGCCGCACGATCAGTTCGGTTGAGACCGTCGTTCGAGCATCCACGGCCTCGCGGCCCTCGATGACCGCGACGAGTGTCCGAACGCTCACACGGCCGACCTCCATCAATTTCTGGCGGACCGTCGTCAGAGGGGGCCAGAAGGCCTCGGCCTCCTCGATGTCATCGAACCCCACGACGCTGACCCGGCCGGGCACGGGGATGTCCGCCTCGTGGTAGGCGAGGAGGACTCCTAGCGCCATCTGGTCGTTGGCGGCGAACACTGCGGTGACGTCATCCCGCTCTCTCAGCGTGACTCCGGCGCGGTACCCCGATCCGGTCGACCAGTCGCCGGCGAGGGTGGCCGGCGGTTCGATGCCGCGCTCACGCAGCGCCTCCCGCCAGGCGGCCTCCCGTCGCAGAGCCGCGAAGCTGTCGCTCGGTCCGCTGACGTGCCAGACCGTGTCGTGCCCGAGGTCGAGTAGATGCTGGGTGGCGAGCAGTGCGCCGTGCCTCTGGTCGGAGTCGACCACGGGATGGCTGGTCTCCCGGCTGGCGTCCAGGGAGACGACGGGAACGCCCGGCGGGAGGTGCACGTCCGGGTTGTCTCGGTAGTGGAACTGCTCGAGCACGATGATGATGCCGTCCAGGGCCTGGTCGGCGAGCACCGAGAAGGCGTTGCTCGTCTCGTCCCGGCTGGAGACGTCCACGGTGATGAGCGTGAGAGAGTACCCGGCCCGGTTGGCCTCTGCGGAGATCGCCTCGAGGGTTCGGCGGTTGCCGAACGAGGAGAGGGTCGAGAGCACCACGCCGATGTTCCGGTACCGGCCCGATCGGAGCGCGCGGGCCGCGCGATTGGGCCGGTAGCCGAGCTCGGTCATGCTCAGGAGGACCTTCTCCCGGGTGAAGGAGTCGACCTCGGGCGCCCCGTTCGCGACGCGCGAGACCGTCTGCTTCGACACCCCCGCCCGCTCGGCGACGTCGCTCTGAGACGGTCCCTTGTGCCTCGTCGCACCGGGACGGTGCGCCTCAGACATCCTGGTCGTCCGCGCGCACCGGGGCCGCGGGAGGAGGCGTCGCACGGGGATCCTTCTCGTTGCTCATGGCTCCATGCTAGAGTCCGGACCCAGATGGTCACGTGACCAAAAATCTCAACGACTGAGGAGCGACGATGGTGTCTCTGACGACAGCCCGACCGGTGAGCGCCCGCCGCGCCCGCCGCGACTGGCGGGGCTGGGGGTTCATCGGCCCGTTCATGCTCGTGTTCCTGGCGGTCCTGGTCGCGCCGGTGGTCTACGCGATCTACCTCAGCCTGTTCCGCCAGCAGCTGGTCGGCGGCAACGCGTTCGTGGGAGTGGAGAACTACGTCCTCCTCCTGCAGGACCCGCGCTTCTGGGAGTCGCTGGGCCGCGTCACGCTGTTCCTCGTCGTGCAGGTCCCGGTGATGCTGGTGCTCTCCCTCGTCGCCGCTCTCGCCATCGACAGCGCCCACCTCGTCGGCCGAGGCGCATTCCGGATCCTGCTGTTCCTGCCCTACGCGGTTCCCGGCGTCGTGGCAGCACTGATCTGGGGCTTCCTCTACGGCAACCAGTTCGGCCTCACGGGCAGCGTGAACGATCTGCTCGGCGCGGAGATCCTGCAGCCGTTCAGCTCGGAGTGGGTGCTGGGCTCGATCGGCAACATCGTCACCTGGGAGTTCCTGGGCTACAACATGCTCATCTTCTACGCGGCACTGAAGGTCATCCCCGCCGACATCTACGAGGCGGCGGACCTCGACGGAGCGGGCGGCCTGCGAGTGGTGTGGAGCATCAAGCTGCCGGCCATCCGCAGCGCGGTCGTGATCGCCACCATCTTCTCGATCATCGGCAGCTTCCAGCTCTTCAACGAACCGAACCTCCTGAAAGTGCTGGCCCCCAACGTGATCTCCACCTACTTCACCCCGAACATGTACGCCTACAACCTCTCCTTCGCAGGCCAGCAGTACAACTACTCGGCCACTGTGGCGATCGTCATGGGGCTCCTGACCGCCGTTATCGCCTACATCGTGCAGCTGCGCGGACAGCGCTCCGAGGTGCGCTGAGATGACCGTCTCCTACGCACGCACCAGCCCCCGCGCTCGACGCCCGCGCCGCTCGATCCTGCTCGCCGTCATGATGGTCGTCTTCGTCGTGTACTCAGTGGTCCCGCTGGTCTGGCTCCTCATCAACGCGACCAAGAGCCAGAGCGATCTGCTCTCCACCTTCGGCCTCGGCTTCGGCGGCGAGTTCGCGCTCTTCCAGAACATCTACGAGACACTCACCTACCGCGACGGCGTGTTCCTGCAGTGGTTCGCCAACACCCTGCTCTACGTCGTCGTCGGAGCGGGCGGAGCGACACTCCTCGCCACGGTCGCCGGCTACGGACTCGCCAAGTTCGACTTCCCCGGGAAGCGGGGCGTCTTCGCCCTGATCCTCGGGGCGGTGGCGGTGCCCGGGACCGCCCTGGCCGTGCCGACCTTCCTGATGTTCAGCCAGGTGGGACTGACGAACACGCCCTGGGCGGTCATCCTGCCCTCGCTCGTGAGCCCCTTCGCGCTCTACCTCATCTGGAGCTTCGCCACCGAGGCCGTCCCGACCGAGCTGCTCGAGGCGGCACGCATGGACGGGTCGAGCGAGTTCCGCACTTTCTTCACCATCTCGCTGCGACTGCTCTCCCCGGGCATCGTCACGGTCGTCCTCCTCACCGTCGTCGCCACCTGGAACAACTACTTCCTGCCGCTCATCATGCTCAGCGAGCCGACCTGGTATCCGCTCACGGTCGGCCTCAGCCAGTGGAGCGCGCAGGCGACCGGCGTCGGAGCCCAGCCGATCTACAACCTCGTGATCACCGGCTCGCTGCTCACGATCGTCCCGATCGTCATCGCGTTCCTGTTCCTGCAGCGCTACTGGCAGTCGGGTCTGACCGCCGGAAGCGTCAAGCAGTGAACCTCCGCACCTCCTTCCTCCCCTCCCTTCCCGTACAACGAAGTCACTCGAAAGGAACTCCCATGACTCACTCCACCAGCAGGCGGCGTCTCGGCCGCTTCGGCACCCTGGCGGGCGCCGCGCTCACCCTCGGCCTGGTGCTCTCCGGCTGCTCCGCCGCCGGCGGCGCGACGAACTCGGACGCCGATGCGGCCGACCTGGACGCGGCCCTCGAAGAGGGCGGCGCCCTGACCTACTGGACATGGACTCCGTCCGCCGAGGCGCAGGTCGCCGCGTTCGAGAAGGCCTACCCGAACGTCGATGTGAACGTCGTGAACGTCGGCACCGGCACGACCGAGTACACGCAGCTGCAGAACGCGATCACCGCCGGCTCCGGCGCGCCCGACGTCGCCCAGGTCGAGTACTTCGCCATCCCGCAGTTCGCGCTGGCCGACTCCTTCGTCGACCTGACTCCGTACGGCCTCGCCGACCTCGAGGATCTGTACAGTACCGGTCCCTGGAGCTCGGTCAGCATCGGCGGCGGCCTGTACGGCCTGCCGCAGGACTCCGGCCCCATGGCCATGTTCTACAACCAGGCCGTCTTCGACCAGTACGGCATCGAGGTCCCCACTACCTGGGACGAGTACTACGCCGCCGCACAGAAGCTGCACACAGCGAACCCCGACGCCTACATCGCCGGCGACACCAGCGACCCCGGCTTCGCGACGAGCATGATCTGGCAGGCCGGCGGCCGCCCGTTCGAGGTCGCGGACGACGGCACGACGATCTCCGTCGACCTCGAGGACGAGGGCTCTCGGGCCTTCGCCGCGAACTGGTCCCGCCTGACCGAGGGCGAGCTCTTGCCGGACATCCCGAGCTGGAGCGACGAGTGGTACCGCGCACTCGGCGACGGCACCATCGCCACGCTCCTCAGCGGGGCCTGGATGCCCGGCGTGCTGGAGTCCTCCGTGCCCGAGGCCGCGGGTGACTGGCGCGCCGCAGCCCTGCCCACCGCCGACGGCGGCAGCACGGGCGGCAACTCGGAGAACGGCGGCGGCGGACAGGTCGTGCTCGAGCAGAGCGAGAACAAGGCTCTGGCCGCTGCGTTCGTGCGATGGCTGAACTCGGACGACGAGAGCATCGACATCTTCCTCCAGTCCGGCGGCTTCCCCGCGACCGTCGCCGACCTCGAGTCGGACGAGTTCCTGGCGCAGACCCCCGAGTACTTCGGCGGGCAGGCGATCAACGAGATCCTCGTCGAAGCGTCCCGCACCGTCAGCACGGGCTGGCAGTACCTGCCCTTCCAGGTCTACGCCAACAGCGTCTTCCCGGACACCGTCGGTCAGTCCTTCGTCAACCACGAGGACATCGGCAGCGGACTGATGGACTGGCAGGACCAGCTCGTCGAGCACGGCGACCAGCAGGGCTTCTCCGTCAACAAGTGATACGGAGTCGCTGAGCGATACGAGAGCGCGGCGCGGGGCCTCCCCGCGCCGCGCTCTCCTGCGCGGTCGAGGGCGCGATCGACTGTCCCGCGACAGCCGCCGCGCTCCGCGGGACCGGAGAGGATCGGCGCGGAGCGATCAGGGCCGGTACAGGACTGCCGCTGTGCCGCGGACTCCCGGCCGCACCTGGAACAGCGCTCCGGCGAGAGGGTGCGCGGCGGCATCGGCGGGAGAGTAGTCCTCGCGGGACGTCGTGATGAACAGGGTGTCCAGATCGGGTCCGCCGAAGGTCACGCTGGAGACCTGCGGGGCGTCGACGTGGACGACACCGATCAGCTCGCCGGAGGGGTCGTAGCGATGCACTGCCGAAGCACCCCACATCGCTACCCACAGCGCCCCCTCGTCGTCGATCGTCATGCCGTCCGGGCTCCCTGGCCGCGACGACAGATCGAGCGATCCGTCACGACGGAGGGCGGACCCCTCCGTGAGATACCGGTCGATGCGGTGGGTCGGGGTGTCGATGTAATGCATCGTGCCGCCGTCTGGGGACCAGGCCAGACCGTTGGAGATCGTGACCTCGGGGACCGCCTCCGTGACGACGCCCTGGTCGAGGGCGTAGAGGGAGCCGGCGCCCGAGCGCTTGTCCATCGCCATCGTGCCGAACCAGAACCGGCCGGCCGGATCGACCTTCCCGTCGTTCATGCGCCGGTGCACGCCGTCGCGCGGAAGGACGTCGACGACGGGGGAGACGGTGCCCTCTGGGGAGAGGGACCACAGGCCGTCCGCAGCCGCGACGAGCCAGCCGCCGCGCACGTCTCCGACGACGGCGCCCACGGGACCGTCGAAGGCGATCGGGGGGCGGAGCAGGAAGCTCGTACCCTCCGGGGTCGCGGAGCGGACGAGTCCCGCGTACTGGTCGACCCATATCAGCGTGTCGCCGCGCGGGTCCCAGAGCGGGCCCTCGGCGTGATGCGACACGGGCGGGATGCACACCGCGGCCTCCCAGTAGGCGAGGACGGCGGAGCTCATGCGCCGCCTCCCGGCGTCGCCGCGACCGCGTCGTCCGGGTGCTCCACGGGCTCCTCCAGGCGGCCCCGGGTCTGATCGACGAGCGCACGGGTGAGGCCGACCGCTGCTCCGGCGTCGCGTGCGGTGAGCGCGTCGGCGAGCCGGACGTGGATGGCCAGGGCCCGCTCGCCCTCCTCGTCGAACACCGGCACGCTGCCGGAGTAGCGCAGCCGGAGGGCGGCGAGGACGGTGTCGGAGAGCTGCGCGAGGACGGAGCTCGAGGCCGCGACGACGATCGCCGAGTGGAAGTCGAGGTCGGCCCGCGTGAACGCGGCGACGCGCCGGTCGCGGTAGGTCGCGGTCATCTCCTCGGCGGCCCGGACGATCGCGGTCAGCTGCTCCTCCGTGCCTTGGACCGCGGCGAGCTCCGCCGCCGCCGGCTCGATGATGGTGCGCAGCTGCATGAGCTCGCGGAGCTGGATCTGCGCGTCGTCCGTGTGCGACCGCCAGGCGATGACCCGCGGATCCAGGAGCTGCCAGTGCTCGCGGCCGAGGACGGTGATCCCCACCCGCTGGCGGGCGACTATCATCCCGAGCGTCTCGAGGATGCGCAGAGCCTCTCGGATCACCGACCGCGAGACGCCGTGCTCGCGGGTGAGCGTCTCGATGTTCAGCACCGTGCCCGTCGGCGGATCTCCACCGACGATGGCGGTGCCGATGGTGTCGACGAGGGAGCGTTGATGAGTCATGAGACGGGTGGGACCACTCCCTCGTAGGCGCGCTGCGGGAGCTGCGTGGCGAGCTTTCCGCCGCTCACGTCGATGAGCGTGCCCGTGATGTAGTCGGCGGCGTCGCTCGCGAGGAACACGAGCAGATCGGCGATGCTGTCGGCGGTGCCCCAGCGGCGGAGGGTCAGCGTGTCGAGCAGCCGGTCCTGAGCCGCCTGGGGCATCGTCTCGAAACCGTTCATGGCGCTCGGGATCATACCGGGAGCGTAGGCGTTGACCGTGACGCCCCACGGCCCCAGCTCGCCGGCGAGCACCCGGCTGAACTGCACGACGGCCGCCTTCGATGCGCCGTAGGCGGCCGCGCCCACCGAGGGGACGATCGCCGCGAACGAGGCCGCGTTGAGGATGCGTCCATGACCGGAGGCCTTCACATGCGGAAGCACCGCCTGCGACATCAGGAACACGCCGCCGACGTTCACGTCGAAGCAGCGGCGCCAGGCGGCCAGATCGAGATCCTCCACCCGGCCCTCGACGTTGATGCCCGCGTTGTTGACCAGGACATCGATACCGCCGAACTCCTCGGCGACGCGAGCGACGCCGCTCGCCACGGAGTCGGGCTCGGTCACGTCGCCCTCGATCTGGAGGACGCCCTCGGGCGCGCCCTCAGGGAAGGCGACGTCGAACGCCGCCACCTTCGCACCCTCGAGGGCGAACCGCTCAGCGAGCGCCCGCCCGATGCCCCGGCCGCCACCCGTCACCAGGACGACCCGATCCGTGAGATCCATCAGCATGTCCTACCCCCGTCGTTCTGAAAAGTCTGCTTATTATAGATCTCATGGACGCGGAGATGCGAGTCGCCTGGGTGACAGGAGCCGGAAGCGGAGTGGGGCGCGCCTGCGCGACGGCCCTGGGGGAGCGGGGGTGGACCGTCGCCCTCTCGGGGCGCAGGGCGCCCGAGCTGTCCGAGACGGCGGGACTCGTCCGCGCCGCAGGCGGCACCGCCCTCGAGCTGCCGTTCGACGTCGCCGCGGACGACGCCCGTGAGCGCGTCGAGGCGATCGCCGCCGCGACCGGCACCGACCGCCTGGACGCCGTCATTCTCTCCGCCGGTGCCAACACCCCGCGGCGGGCGTGGGCGGACCAGTCGATGGCGGAGTTCGCGAGCGTCGTGCAGACCAACCTCCTCGGCGTCGTCCGCAGTGCCGACGCCGCACTTCCGGGACTGCGCGCCGCATCCGGCGTGATCGTCGTGGTCTCCTCGATCGCGGGCTGGCGCCCCTCGCCCGGCGCCGGAGTCGCCTACAGCGCCGGGAAGACGGCGCTCGCGCCGGTCGTCCGCACCCTCAACGACCAGGAGGCGGACTCGGGCGTCCGCGCGACACTCCTCTGCCCCGGGGACATCGACAGCGACTTCCTGCGCCAGCGGCCCGAGGTCCCCGGCGCGGCGGCCCGATCGGTGATGCTCGCGCCCGCCGATATCGCCCGCTCGGCGATGTTCGTGGTCGACGCACCCCGCCACGTGCGGATCGACGAGCTCGTCATCTCCCCGCTCTCCCAGCGCTCCGCCTGATCGCGCTCGACCCGCGCTCGACCCGACCCGACCCCACACGACCCGCGGTCGCCGTCTTCACGGCGCCCGGACACCGACGAGAGGCTCCCATGAACCACCGATGGCTCCGCACCGGCGAGGAGCGCACCCCGCGCATCTCCTTCGGCGCCGACTACAACCCGGATCAGTGGCCGCGCGAGGTCTGGGCCGAGGACGTCCGGCTGATGCAGGAGGCCGGGGTCGACGTCGTCTCCGTCGCCATCTTCTCCTGGGCGAAGATCCAGCCCGCCCCCGACCAGTGGGACTTCGCCTGGCTCGACGAGGTCCTCGACCTGCTGCACGCCGGAGGCATCGGAGTCGATCTGGCGACGGCGACCGCCTCCCCGCCGCCCTGGCTCACGCTGGCCCACCCGGAGATCCTCCCCGTCACCGCCGACGGCAGGATCCTCTCGCCCGGGGGCCGGCAGCACTGGCGTCCCACCTCGGCGGTCTTCCGAGCGCACGCCCTCGAGCTCGTCGAGCGCATCGCCGAGCGCTACCGGGACCACCCCGCGATCGTCGCCTGGCATGTCAGCAACGAGCTCGGCTGCCACAACGCCTGGGACCACTCCGAGGACGCCACGCGGGCGTTCCGCACCTGGCTCGAGCACCGCTACACCGGCATCGACGGCCTCAACGCGGCGTGGGGGACAGCGTTCTGGTCGCAGCGCTACAGCTCGTTCGAGGAGGTGCTCACTCCGCGTCTGGTGGCGGCCCTGCCGAACCCGACCCAGCGCCTGGACTTCCTCCGTTTCTCCTCCGACGCCCTGAAGGAGTACCTCGTCGCCGAGCGCGAGGTGCTGCGGCGGATCACCCCCGACATCCCGGTCACGACCAACTTCATGATCATGGAGGGCAAGAACCACGCCGCCTACGACGACTGGGCGCGGGAGGTCGACTTCGTCTCCAACGACCACTACCGCTTCGCCGGGGAGCAGTCCTTCGACGAGCTGGCCTTCTCAGCGGCGCTGACCTCAGGCGTCGCGCAGGGATCGCCCTGGTTCCTGATGGAGCACTCGACCAGCGCGGTGAACTGGCAGCCGGTCAACCAGCCCAAGCAGCCGGGGGAGATGGCGCGCGACGCCCTCACCCACGTCGCCTACGGCGCCGACGCCGTCTGCTACTTCCAGTGGCGGCAGTCCGTCGCCGGAGCGGAGAAGTTCCACTCCGCGATGCTGCCCCACGCCGGCGAGGACAGCCAGCTGTTCCGCGACGTCGTCCAGCTGGGGGAGCGGCTGCGCCGGCTGGACGATGTGGCGGGGAGCCGGCGCGAGGCGGCCCCGGTCGCCGTCCTGTTCGACTGGGACTCCTGGTGGGCGAGCGAGCTGGAATCGCACCCCAGCACGCTGCTGCGCTACCGACGCGAGGCGCTGGACTGGTGGCGCGCGCTCGCCGACGCGGGCGTCCGCGCGGACGTGATCACCCCGGGCACCGACCTGACCCAGTACGACGTCGTCGTCGCTCCGATGCTCTACCTCGTCTCCGGGCGGACAGGTCGCGAGCTGACCGGCTACGTCGAGGGCGGCGGGAACCTGATCACCACGTACTTCTCGGGGATCGCCGACGAGAACGACCACGTCGTCGCCAGCGGCTACCCGGGTGCTCTGCGCGACCTCCTCGGCATCCGAGTGGAGGAGTTCCACCCGCTCCTCGAGGAGGAGCACGTCCTGCTGGAGGGTGACCTGCGCGGATCCCTGTGGACCGAGGGGATCCAGCTCCGCAGTCCTGAGACGCGGGTGGTCCGCCGCTACGCGACAGGACCGCACGCGGGCGAGCCGGCGGTGACGCGGCGCGCGGCCGGAGCGGGCAGCGCCTCCTACGTCTCGACCCGTCTCCGAGGGGGTGACCTCCTCGATGTCGTCGCCGAACTTCTCGAGGCCGCCGGAGTGGCCTCCGAGCTCCCGTCGGAGATGGTCGGCGCCGTCTTCCACTCGCGGCGGACGATCGACGGCAGCGGGTTCGATTTCTACATCAACCGCACCGACCGCCGAGTCGCGCTTCCCTCCGATGAGCCGGACCTTTTCGAGCAGCGGGCTGTTCCTCCGAGGGGAGTCGCAGTGGTTCGTCGGATCGGCGGCCCACTCCGCTGACAGCGAGCCGGGCGGCGCTGCTGCTCGAAGCGCCGATCCGCTCGATCGTGCAGCGCGCGGGGGCCGTGCCGCATCGCGACCGGTCGCCGGGAGTCGGCGCGTCCTGATCGGAGGCGGGCTCACCGGTCCGGTCGTGCCGACATCCCCCCGGACGCGAGGAAGGGCCGCCCCGAGGGACGGCCCTTCCTGCGACTCCGTCGGCCCTCGCTCCTCCAGAGGAGCCGGGCCGACGAGTGCTCAGTGCTGGCGGATCTTGTCGATCAGCTTCCCGCCGAGGTCCTTGACCTTGTCGGTGATGGGGGTGCTCGACTTCGGCCGCTCGGTGACGGTGAACGGCAGGGTGATCGCCTTGCCGGTCTGGTCGCCGGTCACCGTGACGCTGTAGTCGCCGGGCGTGGTGGGCGCCTTCGCCGTGACGGTGAGGCCGCCGCCGGCGAGGTCGCGGGTCGCGGTGCGGTCCGTGAACAGGGGCGCGGAGCCGATCAGCTGCGTGTCCCCGTTGAAGCCCTTCGCGGTGAGGGTGACGTCGGCTCCGGGGGCGAACGACGAGCCGGAGAGCTCGGCGGTGGCTCCGAAGCTCATCGAGCGGATGTCGCGGTCCACTCCGAGCGCGTTCGTGATGGTGAAGAACGTGTCGGTCTGGTCGGTGAGCCCGGCGACGTTCGCCGCGCCCGGCCCGTAGGCGGCGATGCGCAGCTGCGTTCCGGTGTGCTGCTGCGATCCGCCCTCGGCGGCGGTGCCGTACGACACCTTCATGGTGCTGCCGTCGGCGGTCTTCAGCGCGGTGCTGAGCGAGGTCGGCGGGGTGGAGTCGACGATCTGGCTGGAGTGGGCGTGGTCGGCGGTGACGATGACGAGGGTGTTCCCGTCCGCCTCGGCGAACGCGAGCGCGGCCTGGACGGCCTCGTCGAGGTCGACGGTCTCGCCGATCTGGCCGCACGCGTTCGCGGCGTGGTCCTGCTTGTCGATGCTCGCGCCCTCGACCTGGAGGAAGAAGCCCTGGTCGCCGGTGTCGAGGAGGTCGATCGCCTTCTCGGTCATGGAGCGGAGCGTCGGCTGCTCGGCCGGACGGTCGGGGTTCGCGACGCAGGTCTGCGGGGCGGCGTCCGCTCCGCCGACCGTCGCCGGGGTGGGCGCGTAGCGGACGGGCAGGTTGCCGGAGTTGAACAGTCCGAGCACGGGCGCGTCCTGGTCGGCGACGGTCAGCGCGTCGAGCTGCGCGGCGGTGGCGGCAGTCGTGGCGTCCCCGAGCACCTGGAAGCCGCGCTCCGCGGCCTGCTGGAACAGCGGCTCGCCGCTCCAGTCGCCGGCGCGGGCGACCTGCGCGAAGCTGGCCGAGCCTCCGCCGAGGGTCAGGTCGGCGCGGGTGTCGAGGATCTGCTCGCTGATCGAGCCGAGTCCGCCGTTCTCCAGCGCGTCGTCGCCGCAGCTCGCGCTGTCGGGTCCGTAGCAGCTGCGGGCGTCGACGTGGGCGGCCTGCACGGCCGGGGTGGCGTCCTGGATCTCGGCGGTGGTGACGTTGCCGGTCTTCAGGCCGTTCGCCTTCGCGATCTCGAGGAGGGTGTCCTTGCGCTGCTGGTCGATGTCGACCGAGATGGCGTTGTCGTAGGTCTTGGTGCCGGTGGCCCAGGCGCTGCCGGTGGCGGCGGAGTCGGGCACGTAGTCCGGGGCGCCCTTGACGGCGCCCGTCGCCGGGTCGTCCGCGCGGTAGAGCGAGTAGGTCGTGTACTGGCCGGTGATCGGCAGGGCGTCGATCCCGGGGAAGCGGCCGGCCGCTCCGTACTGGTAGTTGCGGGCGACGGTGATCTCCGAATCGCCCATGCCGTCCCCGATGAGGAGGATGACGTTCTTCGCGTCCTGCTCCTTCACCGCTGCGCGCAGCGAGTCGGAGAGGTCGGCGTCGACCGGGGAGATGCGGGCGGCTCCGCCGGTGGCGGAGAGGTCGGCGGCACCGACGGCAGTGGCGGCGCCGGGTGCGGCCAGGGCGGCGGCGCAGACCAGAGCAGCGGCCGAGAGGGCCAGAGCGGAGCGTCCGCGGTTCGCGGAGCGGAACAGTCGTGTCACGTCGTGGACTCCTTGAGAGGTGAGACCCCGGAAAGGGGCACGCTCATCTCACTCCTCATCGCCGCATCGGTGGGTGAACGGTGATGCATAGCTGAGTGAACTTTCCGACGAGGGCTCTCGGCCCCGGCGGCCCGCCGGAGCGTCCTGCCGACCGGCGTCCTGCCGACCGGCGCTCACCGGGAGCGGCGGTCGGCAGGGGCGCGGTCGCCGGGAGCCTTTCGGGTCAGCGCTGGACGAGCGGGACGGCGATGTCCGTGACGTCCGCGCCGATGGCGCCGAGCGGAGTCGCCGTGCCGTTCAGCAGTCCGATCTCGTAGAGCGACCCGTTGACGGCGGCGAGGCCGACCGAGCCGATGGAGCTGCCGTTGCGGAGGACGGAGTAGATGTCGAAGCCGGTCGCACCCGCTGCGTCGAGGCCGAGCTTCCCGGTCGGCGCCAGGGTGCCGGCGTTGGCCGGGGACTGGATGGCGATCTGGTCGAGGGCCGTGTCGAGGACGAACAGGGTGGTCGCGCTGTTCGCGTCGAGGTCGTTGTTCGTGTACGCGGCCCCGGCGACACCGGTGGCCACGGCGGGCGCGGCGTAGCTGAGCGTGCCGTCGGCGACCGTCGCGGCGCCCGCGGTGGCGAACGGCTGACGGAGGTTCTGGCCCGTGTCGCTGACCACGCGGAGCGCGTTGGCGGCGGGGTTGAAGTCGACGCCGAAGGAGGTGCCGCTCAGCGCCACGGTGAGACGGGTCACCTGGGTGGCCGCGCCGGTGGACGGGTTGATGGAGTAGACGCCGGCGCTCGCCGCGTTGTCGCCGACGCCGTAGAGGGCGCCGTCCTGGACGCGGTAGTCGATGCCGATGAGCGCGGTGTCGCCGCCGGTCAGGCCGCTGACGGCGACGCGGTTCGTGACCTTGCCGGGCTTGGTCGGGTTGAACTGCACGAGCTTCGTGCCGCCGTCGGAGAGTCCGACGACCCGCAGCTTCGCCGCCACGGAGCGGACCGCGTTGATCAGGTTCCTGTCCGACGCGCTGCTGGAGTCGCTGGTCGCCGCGGCGGGAGCGACGCTGCTCGCACCGGCGAGCACGGGTGCCACCGCCATCACGCCCGCGACGGCGACAGCTGCGATACCGACTCTGATGTTCCTGGTCATCGTGCACTCCTCGAGACTTGCGGTCGCCGGAGATCGGCGGCTCGGAGGGGGATACCGTCCGGAGCGCGCGAGCGTTCATCCGATCCGGAGATCCGTGCCCCGTCACTCCAGAGAGCCGTCGGCGAACCGGCGGAGCGCGGCCGAGTAGCGGTCCGGGTCCCGGTGGTCGCTGTCGGTCAGGAGCAGCACCGAGCCGGAGACGGCGCGCGTGTACTCGCCGCGGCAGGGGAGGGTGACCACCGTCGTCAGTCCGGCCTCCCAGGCGGGGACGAGGGAGCCGAGGCAGCGCCGCTCCGGGGCGGCGTCCAGCGGGACGTCCCGCGCGTCCATCCGGGCGGACCGCAGCTCGTCGTGCCAGGCGCGGAATGGGGCTCCGAGGGAGTCGTCGCCGAAGCGCTCGCGCCAGCCGGGGCCGCGAGCGAGGTCGAGGAGGCGTGCGCGCTCGAGCGATCCGTCGGCGGTGCTGGAGAGCCGCCGGAGGAGCGGGCCGGTCTCGACCGCCAGATGCTCGACGCAGTCCTGCCACAGCTGAGGCCAGGCGCGCTGCTCGTCGGCGCCGGGCTCCGCCGACCCGACCCGTTCCGGGGACCGCTCGAGCGGCGGCGGCCCGTCGCCCGCCGGAGTGAAGCCCCACGCTTCGCGGATCCAGAGGAGCTCGAGCAGCGCCGCGGGGTTGTCCTCGACCGTGATGACCATCTCCGACGGCCAGGGGTCGCCGGGAAGGGGACGGGATGCGCGCATGAGAGGAGCTCCTTCCGGGGGGATGAGGTCGGATCGTGCCGGCGAAGGCTCCAGGGAGGCTGGACTCGCGTCGGCCGACGCGCCACTCCTCCGGGCTCCCAGCGGCGTCGCCGGTGATCCTCCTCGCCGGCGGTCGAGGACGGCGCCGAGCGCCCCCCGAATGTCGGTGCCCCCGACCTACACTCGGACGCGTTCGAACACACGTTCGATACCACGAGGAGGGAGTCGACCATGAGCGCGACCGTCGTGGAACGCATCGCGACTCCGGCCTCGGACGCCGTCGCCGTCACCTTCCTCGTCACCAGCGAGGCGGTGGCGGCGGGGTTCCCGTCGCCGGCGCAGGACTACTTCGACGGGTCCCTCGACCTCAACGACCACCTGATCCGCGACAGGACGTCGACGTTCATCGTCCGAGTCTCGGGCGAGAGCATGGTCGGCGCGGGCATCAGCGACGGCGACGAGCTCGTGGTCGACCGGTCGATCACGCCGACGCACGGGAGCGTGGTCATCGCGATCCTCGACGGCGAGCTGACCGTGAAGCGCCTCGAGCTGCACCCCGGGGGAGTGGTGCTGCGGGCCGAGAACCCGGAGTACCCGCCGATCCACGTCGCCGAGCTGAGCGACCTCCAGGTGTGGGGCGTCGTCACCGTCTGCCTCCACCGGCTGCACCGTGCGCTCTGAGCGGCGCATCGCCCTGGTCGACGTGAACTCGTTCTACGTCTCCTGCGAGCGGTTGTTCGATCCGAGGCTCGCGGGCCGGCCGGTCGTCGTCCTCTCGAACAACGACGGCTGCGTGGTCGCGCGCTCCGACGAGGTGAAGAGGCTCGGGATCGAGAACGGCACGCCCTGGTTCCAGATCGAGCCGCTCATCCGCTCCGGTCGCCTCCCGGAGGTGATCGCCCGATCGAGCAACTACGAGCTGTACGGCGAGCTGTCCGCGCGCGTCATGGAGCTGCTGGGCCGCTACTCCGCCTGGCAGGAGGTGTACTCGATCGACGAGTCCTTCCTCGGCGTCGACGGCGACGTGGCGGAGCGGGCGAAGATCGGCCGGGAGATGCGGGCGGCCGTCGCGAAGAACGTCGGGCTGCCCGTCTGCGTCGGCTTCGGACCGAGCAAGACTCTCGCGAAGTTCGTCAACAAGGGCGGAGCGAAGAAGCACCCGCGCCTGGGGGGCGTCTGCGACACGGACTGGTACACGCCCGAGCAGCTCGACGCGCTCATGGCCTCGCAGCACGTCACCGAGCTGTGGGGAGTCGCCGGCCGCACAGGGAAGCGCCTCGCGGAGCTGTCCATCCACACCGTCCGCGATCTCCGCGACGCGGACCCCGCGCTGATCCGCAAGAAGTTCTCGGTCGTCCTGCAGCGCTCCGTCTACGAGCTGCGCGGCGTCGACTGCATCCCCCTCGAGGCCGCTCGCACCGTCCGTGACCAGCTGATCTTCTCCCGGTCGTTCGCCACTCCCGTGACGACGATCTCCGACATGGAGCAGGTGCTCTCCGTCTACGCGCAGCGCGCCGCCCACCGCCTCCGCGCTCAGGAGTCGGTCACCAGGACGATGAGCGTGTTCGCGTCGACGTCGCCGTTCGCGGACGCGCCGTACGAGTCCGCCGGCGGCCTGGCCGGCTTCCCCGTCCCCACGGACGACCCGGTGGCGATGGTGAGGGCCGCGATCGGCACCCTGCGCCCGCGGCTGCGGGAGGGCGCGCGCTACGTGCGGGCCGGCGTCATCCTCACGAACCTGTCGCCGCGGCACTCCCACGCGCTGCTCGAGATCTTCCACACCGCCTTCGACACGAAGGGCCTCGGCGCCACCATCGACGCCGTGACGAAGCGCCACGGCCGGTCCGCGGTCGGCCTCGGGCTGGCGGGCATCCGCACGGGTCCGGTGTGGACGATGAAGCGCGACGCCCTCTCGCTCCGGGCGACGACGCACTGGGGCGAGCTGGCGACGGCCCACGCGCGGTGAGCCCGCCGGCGGGGAGATCGGGTCATCCGACGCGTAGGCGCCCGGGGCGCTCTCGGGCAGGCTCGTCGCCATCGACGAGTGTCGGTGCGGGGACGGCGGGAGGACCCATGGCCGAGAGCTGGCAGGACGCATCGGTGCGGGGCGTCGCGATGATCGAGAACGAGCTGGTCGTGCGCGACTTCCTCGAGGTGTGGAGCGCTCGCGACAGCCGCCAGCTCGTCCCGTTCCTGCATCCGGAGGTCGTCTACAGCGCGTCGAGCTCGCAGGAGATCGCGGGGCGGGCGCGGGTCCTCGAGATGTGCGACGAGGTCCACCGGGCGTTCACCGAGATCCGGATCGCCCTCGTCACGATCGCCGTCGCCGGCAGCGTCGTCCTCACCGAGCACGCCCTGCACCTCCGCTCGGACACGGGGGAGGGCCACTGGCTCCGCTGCTTCGGGAGCTACGAGCTCCGCGGAGAGCAGATCGTCACCTGGCGGCAGCTCCATGGGTGAGGGCCGCGCGTGACGGCGGTGACCGGCCCCGCGCGCCTCAGGCTCGCCCTGGTGCTGCTGGCCATCGCCTCGGGCGCGACCGACGCGTTCGCGTTCCTCCTGCTCGGCGGCATCTTCACCGCGAACATGACGGGCAACCTGGTGCTGCTGGGGCTGTACCCCCGCTCCGCCTGGCTGACGACCGCGGCCGGAGCGGTCACAGCGATCGTCTTCTTCGCCGGAGCGGTCTACGCCGGGTTCCGCACGACCCGGGCGCGCACGCCGTCGACCGGCGACGGGAGACGTCCGCTCCGCGCGATCGCGCTCGTGGGGGTCGTCCTGCAGCTCGCCGTCGCGGTCGCCTGGCCGACGGTGCAGGGCGGCACGTCGCTGCTCGTGGACTGCGCGTTCATCGCGACCAGCGCGGCGGCGCTGGGGCTGCAGACCGTGCTCGCGAAGCGGATCTCCGGCGCCGCAGGCCTGACGACCACGTTCGTCACGGGCACGCTCACGAGCCTGATGCAGGAGCTCGCCGAGCGCTCGTCCGGGTCGAGGACCCTCCAGGCGCTCATCGTCGCGAGCCTCGCGGTCGGGGCCGTCGTCGGAGCGGCGACCGTGACGCTCGCCCCGGCCTGGGCTCCGACGCCGGCCCTCGTGCTCTCGGCGCTCGCCGTCGTGCTGCTCTTCGCGCACGGCGCGCGAGCCGTGCCCGCGGGGGCGGAGCCCGGGGCCCCGCGTCCCGCGTGACCGGGATCAGGCGTCGAGCGCCCACTTCGGCCGGACCCAGTGGCAGGTGTAGCCGCCGGGGTGCTTGCGCAGGTAGTCCTGGTGCTCCTCCTCGGCGTCCCAGAACTCGCCGGCGGGCTCGACCTCGGTGACGACCGGTCCGGGCCAGCGGCCCGACGCGTCGATCTCGGTGATCGTCTGGCGCGCGACCCTCTCCTGCTCAGGCGAGAGGAAGAGGATCACGGAGCGGTAGGCCGTGCCGATGTCGTTGCCCTGACGGTTCTTCGTCGTCGGGTCGTGCACCTGGAAGAAGAACTCGAGCAGGTCGCGGTAGGAGAGCTGCTCGGGATCGAACTCGATCTCGACCGCCTCCGCGTGGTCGCCGTGGTGGCGGTAGGTCGCGTTCGGCGTGCTGCCGCCGGCGTACCCGGCGCGGGTGCTGAAGACGCCCGGCATGTCGCGGATGAGCTCCTGGAGCCCCCAGAAGCATCCGCCCGCGAGGATCGCGCGCTCCTCGGCCATCAGACGCCTGCCTTCGTGTCGTGCGCGGACTCGCGCGGAGAGATCATCATGCGGGCAAGTCCATCACGACCGGGGACGTCGCGGCGAGCGTCGGACGACTCTCCGAGCAGACCGTCGGCGGGGGAGCCGAGCGTGTCCCGCCCGAGCGCACCGTCACTGCGATCGGTACGCCGCCGGAGATGCACCGGTGGGAACGAGTCATCTGACCGGGTCGCTCCGGGTGCCCCCGTTCCTACGCTCGTCGGTACAACCGAGGAGAGAGCGGAGCGGACCATGGAGCAGCCGAACGTCGAGACGCGCAGTGCACGGCGGGTGATCGAGACCCTGACCGCCAACGGCGTGAAGTACGTCTTCGGGATCCCGGGAGCGAAGATCGATGCGGTCTTCGACGTCCTCGCCGACGAGGGGCCGGAGCTGATCGTCTGCCGGCACGAGCAGAACGCCGCCTTCATGGCCGCCGCGGTGGGACGGCTCACGGGCTGCCCGGGTGTCGTCCTCGTGACCTCCGGCCCCGGCACGACCAACCTCGCCACCGGCCTGCTCACGGCCAACACGGAGCAGGACCCGGTCGTCGCGCTCGCCGGGGCCGTGCAGCTCTCCGACCGTCTCAAGCGCACGCATCAGTCGATGGACGCGGCCGCCTTCCTCACCACCGTGACGAAGTACACGGTCGAGTCGACGGATCCGGACGACGTCTCGGAGGCGGTCAGCAACGCCTTCCGCGCCGCGGTCACCGAGCCCCGCGGCGCCGCGGCGGTCGTCCTGTCGGCCAGCGTGATGGCCGCGCCGACCTCGCAGGTCATCACCCGGGCGGCCACGGGGCCGACGAGCGGTCCGGCGCGCGCCGAGGACCTCGCCCACGCCGCCGACCTGATCAACACGGCGGAGCGGCCCGTCCTCCTCGTGGGACTCCGCGCGTCGGAGCCGGAGACCGTCGCGGCCCTGCGGGCCCTGATCAGCGAGACGGAGCTGCCGGTGATCGAGACGTTCCAGGCGGCCGGCCTCGTCTCCCGCGAGCTCGAGGACCACTACCTGGGCCGCGTCGGCCTCTTCAAGAACCAGCCCGCCGACCTCGCCCTCGCCGAGTCCGATCTCGTCGTCGCGATCGGCTACGACGCCGTCGAGTACGACCCGGTGATCTGGAACAGCGACGTCGACCGCCGGATCGTCCACATCGACTCCGTCGACGCCCCGCTGGACAACCACTACCTGCCGGCGCTGGAGCTGAAGGGCGATCTCGCGCAGACGGTCGCGGCCCTCACGCCCCTCGTCTCCGGCCTGCAGCTCGACGAGGACGCGGCCGACCGGGTCGCCCGGCACCGGAGCGAGCTGGAGCGGATCGACGACGCGGCGCGGACGGCCGAGGCGGCTCCCGGGACCGTCGATCCCGCCCGCCTCGTGCTCCTGATGCGCGACCTGCTCTCGGACGACGCCACCGTGGCCTGCGACATCGGCTCGAACTACATCTTCATGGCCCGGCACTTCCGCGTGTACGAGCCCAAGCACCTGCTCTTCTCGAACGGGCAGCAGACCCTCGGCGTCTCCTTCCCGTGGGGCATGGCGGCGAGCCTCCTGCGCCCCGGGACCCCGGTGGTCTCCGTCTCGGGCGACGGAGGTTTCCTGTTCTCCGCGACGGAGATCGAGACGGCGACGCGGCTCGGCCTCTCGTTCACGCACGTGATCATGCGGGACGACACCTACGACATGGTCGGCTTCCAGCAGCTGCTGAAGTACGGCCGCAAATCCGGGGTCCAGCTCGGCGACTACGACATCGAGAAGTTCGCGGCGGCGTTCGGCGCCACGGGCAGGCGGGTGAGCGGCCTCGCCGAGTTCGAGGAGGCGTTCCGCGCCTCTCTCGCCGAGCCGGGCGTCTCGATCATCGACGTCGCGGTGGACTACAGCCGCAACGTCGACATCGCCGCCCACCTGGTCGAGGACGCCTTCGAATGAGCACGCACACGGTCGACTCGACCGACGACTACGCGATCTACCAGAGCTCGACCATGGCCGCGCTGCTGGCCGGGGTCTACGACGGGGACCTGACGATCCGCGAGCTGCTCACCCACGGCGACCTCGGGCTGGGCACCTTCAACCACCTGGACGGCGAGATGGTGATCGTCGACGGCGTCTGCTACCACCTGCGCAGCGACGGCTCCGTCCAGGTCGCGGACGGCGACGACCGGACGCCCTTCGCCGCCGTGCTGCCCTTCCACGCGACCACGACGTTCACGGTGGAGGAGCCGACCGGTCTCGCCGGCCTCACCCGGCTGATCGACGACGCGGTCGACGGCGGGAACATCCCCGTCGCCCTGCGGATCGACGGCCGGTTCACCGAGGTCCGAACCCGGACCGTGGGCGCGCAGACCGAGCCGTACCCGCCCCTGATCGAGGCGACCGCCCACCAGAGCGTCACCGGCATCGCCGACACCCGCGGCACGATCGCGGGCTTCCGCACTCCGCAGTTCGAGCAGGCCGTGTCGGTCCCCGGGTACCACCTGCACTACGTCGACGACGCCCGCGAGAAGGGCGGGCACGTCCTCGACGTGACCGTGGCCGAGGTGACGGTCTCGCTCACTACCGTCGCCGGACTGCACCTCGCGCTTCCGGAGACGGACCAGTTCCGCCGGGCGGACCTGGCGATGAAGGACATCGCGGCGCAGGAGGCGCGAGCGGAGGGGTGAGGCGGGCGGGACCTCCGGGGAGACGGGCCGGCCGCGACACGTCTCCCCGGAGGCCCGTCAGGGCGCGAGCTCCTCGCGGACGATCGCCGCTCCCGCGCTCAGCGCGCTGAGCTTCCCCCAGGCGAGGTCGCGGGGCAGCGGTGCCATGCCGCAGTTCGTGCTGGGGAGGAGCAGGTCCGCGTCGACGAACCGGAGGGCGCGGCGCAGGGTGTCGGCGACCTCCTCGGGCGTCTCGACGGTCCCGCTCGCGACGTCGATCGCTCCGAGCATGACCTTCTTGCCGCGGACGAGCTCGATCAGCTCCATCGGCACGTGGGAGTGGTGGCTCTCCAGCGAGACGATGTCGAGCGAGGACTGCTGGAGGAGCGGCAACGACTCCTCGTACTGCCGCCACTCCGACCCGAGGGTCGCCTTCCAGTCGGTGTTCGCCTTGATCCCGTAGCCGTAGCAGATGTGCACCGCGGTCTCGATGCGGAGTCCCTCCGCCGCCCTCTCCAGCGCGGCCACACCCCAGTCGTGCACCTCGTCGAAGAAGACGGTGAAGGCGGGCTCGTCGAACTGGACGATGTCGACTCCGGCGTCCTGGAGGGCTCGCGCCTCCTCGTTGAGGATGGTCGCGAACTCCCACGCCAGCTTCTCGCGGCTCCCGTAGTGCCGGTCGGAGAGGGTGTCGATCATCGTCATCGGGCCGGGCAGCGCCCACTTGATCGGCTGATCGGTCTGCTCGCGCAGGAACCGGGCGTCGTCGGCGAACACGGGCCTCTCGAGCCCTACGGCGCCGACGACGGTCGGCACGCTCGCGTCGTACCGGTCGCGGATGCGCACCGTCTCGCGCCGCTCGAAGTCGACGCCCGTGAGGTGCTCGATGAACGTCGTGACGAAGTGCTGCCGGGTCTGCTCCCCGTCACTGACGATGTCCAGGCCCCGGTGGTGCTGCTCGTGGACAGCGGCGCGCAGGGCGTCCTGCTTGCCCTCGGCCAGGGCGTCGCCGGTCAGGCGCCACGGGGACCACAGGGTCTCCGGCTGCGCGAGCCACGACGGCTTCGGCAGGCTGCCGGCGATCGAGGTGGGCAGGAGCGGGAGGGACGTCGAGGATCCGCGGGCGCTCATCGGACCGCTCCCGCGTACCCGGCGGCCCACTGCCGCAGCCGCTCCCCGTGCGGCTTCATGAGGTGCTCCTCTGCGAACCGCCCCTGCTCGACCGCGAGCCGGCCGCGCTCCTCGCGGTCGTAGGAGACCGCGGGCCGCACGTAGTCCTGCTGCTCCAGGTCCGGCCGGTAGACGTCGGCGGCGGCCGAGCGCGCGCCGTAGATCTCGGGCCGGTAGATCCTCTGGAACGTCTCCATCGTGCTGATCGTGGCGATGAGCTGGAGGTCCGAGTAGTCCTCCAGCAGGTCGCCGCCGCAGTAGAACGCGAGCGGCGCCGTGCTGCCGGGCGGCATGAAGAAGCGGACCCCGAGGCCCATCTCCGCGAAGTACCGGTCGGTCAGCGAGAGCTCGTCCTGCCGGTACTCGACGCCGAGGATCGGATGGAGGGTCCCGGTGCGCCGGTACGTCCTGCTCGTCGAGACGCTGATGCAGATGACGGGCGGCGTCGACGAGAGCTCCGCGTACTGCGCGGAGTACCGGAAGTGCTGGAAGAGCGCGCCGTGCAGGACGCCGAAGTCGTCGGGGACGGTGAAGCCGGCCTGCGCGGCGTTGACCGCCGGCAGCCGCACGCTGAAGTCGTGGTCGCGGAGGTAGGAGGAGAAGTTGTTCCCCAGTGTCCCCGGCTGACATCGGCCGGTGCGGCGGTCGAGGATCCGGGTGCGCAGGACCTCCAGCAGGGGGAACTCCCGGTCCTCGCCGTCCGTGGTGAGCCGCAGCCCGACGGAGACGATGTCGAGCCCGACCGTGTAGCGGCCGCGGCTCGGATCGTCGCCCGGCACGAGATCGTTCAACCGGTCGTCGATCATCCGCAGCGCGGTCCGGAGGTTCTCCCGGCGGCGCTCGCCGCGGGCCAGATTCGCGAAGTTGGTGGTGATCCGGGAGCTCTGGGCCGGCGAGTAGTCCTCGTCGAAGGGGGTGAGGGTGATGCTGAAGGCGGGTTCGTTCGTCATGATCGGCCGATCGGTAGGAGGGACTGGGGCGGGGGCACGATCAGTGCGGGTGGTCCTCGGTCAGCTTGAAGCCGAGTCGGCCGTGCGCGAAGGCGGCTCCGGCTCCGATGGCGGCCGCGACCCAGGCTGATTCGGCGAGCTCGGTCTCGGTCGCACCGGCGCGCACGGCGTTCTGGCCGTGGCCGTCGATGCAGTAGACGCACTGCTTGCTGATGCCCACGGCGTAGGCGATGAGCTCGCGGTACTTGAGCGGGATCTCGCGACCCTGCGGAGCGAAGACGGCGGTGTCGAAGGCGGTGAACGCCGCAAGGACGTCGGGGGTCTCCTTCTTGTAGGCGGCGGTGTAGCGGCGGTCGGCTGCGCGGTCGTAGTAGGCGTCGGTCATGGTCTTCCTTCGGAGGTCGGAGAGGGGGCGGAGGGGATGAGGTCACGGCCGGGCGGGGATCTCCAGGCCGAGGTTCTCCCGCAGGGTCGTGCCCTCGTACTCGGTGCGCAGCGAACCGCGCTCCTGCAGCAGCGGCACGACGCGGTCGACGAACTCGTCCAGACCACCCGGGTGCAGGTGCGATCCGAGGACGACCCCGTCGCCGCCTCCGCTCTGCACGAACTCGTCGAGACGGTCGGCGACCTGCTCAGCCGTGCCCACGTACTCCGTGCGGTCGAAGACGGTCTCGGCGAGACCGCGGAGGGTGAGGTCGCGCTCCTGAGCGAGCGCACGCCAGGCGCGCACGGTCCCCGCGCGATCACCGTGGATCAGTGCGCGGCCCTCGATCAGCGGCGGCGCCTCGAGGTCGGGCTCGAGATCGGGTACCGGCCCGTCGACGTCGAAGCCCGACAGGTCCCGGTTCCAGACCTGCTCGAAGAGCACCTGGATCGTGCGCGGTGTGAGTTGCTGATCGCGGATCCACCGCGCTCTCTCCTCCGCCTCCGCAGCGGTGCCGCCGAGGACGACGGCGGCTGACGGGAGGATCCGCACGGAGCCGGCCGGGCGACCCGCCGCCGCGACCCGGGCCGCGATGTCGCGCGCGAACTCGTGCGCCTCAGGTCCCCGGTGGTAGGGGGAGAAGATCACGTCGGCGCTCGACGCCGCGAAGTCGCGACCCTGCGGAGAGACGCCCGCCTGCACGATCACCGGGCGGCCCTGCGGGCTGCGCGGCACGGTGAAACGGCCGGAGACGTCGAACTGGCTGCTCGAGACGGCGAACGACCCCGTCGACGAGTCGGCGAGGAACTCGCCGGAGGGGGCATCGGCTCGCACGGCGTCGGAGGTCCAGGTGTCCCAGAGCGTCGTCACCGCGCGGACGGCCTCCTCGGCACGGGCGTAGCGGTCGGCGCGGTCGAGGAAGCCGCCGCGGCGGAAGTTCGCGCCCGTGAAGGCGTCGAAGGACGTGACCACGTTCCACCCCGCTCGTCCGCCTGAGAGGTGGTCGAGGGTCGCGATCTGACGGGCGAGCTCGAAGGGCTCGTTGAACGTCGCGTTGAGCGTGCCGACCAGGCCGATGTGCTCCGTGACCGCGGCCAGCGCGGCGAGGAGCGGCAGAGCGTCCGGTCGTCCGGCGATGTCATGGTCGAACGGGCGCCCCGCGCGCTCCCGCAGTGCCAGACCCTCGGCGAGGAAGAAGTAGTCGAACCGCCCGCGCTCCGCGGTCTCTGCGACGCGGCGGAACGTCGAGAAGTCGACCTGGCTGCCGGCGTCGGGGTGCTCCCACAGGGTGTGCTCGTTCACCCCGCCCACGTAGGCGGCGAGGACGATCTGCTTCGGTCGCCGCGTCATGACTGCTCCTCGGAGGCGTAGCGGTTCGGGATCGACGTGGGCAGGCCCAGGGCTGAGCGGAGGGTGCGGCCCTCCTCCGTCCCGACGAGCAGACCGCGTCGGCGCAGCTCGGGCACGAGGTCGTCGGCGATCAGCGGCAGATCGGTGGCGAGAACCGCGGGTCGGAGGCGGACGCCGTCGTAGCCGAGCCGTGAGAGCTCGGCGATGCGGTCGGCGACGGACGCGGCCGACCCGGCGGCGACGGCGGCGTCGCCGGTGAGCGGTCGGCCGAGAGCGTCGAGGCGCGAGAGTCTGGCCGCGGCGGACTCCGCCGGGGTGTCGAGGACGACGACGAGGTCGGCGAGGACCCGCAGGCGCTCGCCCGTGCGCCCCGCCCCGCGCTCCGCCTCGGCGATCTCCTGGAGGATCCTCTCGGCGTCCGCTGCGTTCTGAGGCGTCGCGAACACGACGTCGGCCGAGCGCGCGGCGAAACGGTACGGGATGTCGGCGTGTGCGAGCGCGGCGACGACGGGCTGCCCCTGCGGCGGCCGGGGAGTGATCGCGGGGCCGCGCACCGAGAACCAGCGTCCTGCGAAGTCGACGCGGTGCACCTTGTCGGCGTCGAGGAAGCGATCGGTGGCGACGTCGCGGATCTCGGCGTCGTCCTCCCAGCTGTCCCAGAGTCTCCGTGCGACCTCGACGGCGTCGGCCGCCTCCTCGAAGAGCTCGTCGACGACGGCGCGGATCGCGGGGTCCTCGAGAAGGGGCGTGCCCGGCTCCGGCGGCACGATCGCCGCGATTCGTCGTCCGACGTGCGAGGCTTCGTCGACGCGTGACGACACCCTGACCTGCCAACCGCCCCGCCCCCGGCTCAGGTGGTCGAGCGTCGCGACGGCCTTCGACACGTGGAAGGGCTCCGTGTGCGTCACGGTGACCGTGGGCACGAGACCGATGCGGCTCGTGAGGGGGGCGACGTAGGAGGCGATCAGCAGCGCGTCGAGCCGGCCGCGGACCTCGTCGGTGCGGTCGTCGGCCAGGAAGGGGTCCGCCGATTGCAGGGCGAAGGAGTCCTCGATCGTCACGAAGTCGATCCCGCCGCGCTCCGCCCGCTGCACGATGTCCGCCCAGTACGCGCCGGTGAAGAGCGCGTCGGGACGGGCGCCAGGCTCGCGCCAGGACGCGGGGTGCCAGCCGGCGCCCTCGAGGGCGACGGCGAGGCTGAGGGGTGGGGCGGCGGTCATCGTGCTCCTCGGATCAGGGTGCCGGCTCGGACGAGCTCCTCGTCGTCGAGTGCGCGGAGGCGGCGCAGCAGCGCGCGCGCGACCTTGTCGTTCTCGCGGAACGACACCGCGTTCGTGCCCGGCCGGGAGAAGGCGCCGACGAACGGCGAGTCGGTGTACGGGCCGATCGCGTACCGGCGGCCGACGCGGCCTCCCGCCGTCGAGCGCAGCAGGGTGTCGTCCTGGTGCACGCGCAGCCTCCCGGTCGACAGGAGAGTGTCGCCGACGTCGACGAGGTCCTCGACCGCCGACCCTGACGCGACGAGCGCTCGCATCAGCGCGTCGTCGCTCCTCGCAACGGACGTCCGGGGGAGGCGCGCGTCGACGAGAGCGTCAGCGAGGACGACCTGATCGGTCGCCCCGCCGCTCGCGACGAAGCGGCCCTCCTCTTCGGAGGTCTCCACACGGATGCCCGGGCCGAGGAAGTCGACGACGCCCGCGTCCGAGAGTGCGAGCAGCTCCTCGAGACGGTGCGCGGGCGGCCCGCTCGCGAGGAAGCTGAACCAGCCGAGCCACCATCCGTGCAGATCCTCGATCCGCGAGCGGGGCGTCCACCTCGCGGACGCGGTGAGATCGGCGACGAGGAAGTGGCTGCGCAGAAGCGCGAGGAAGAGCGCCATCGTGGCGCTGTGCTCCTGCCGGCTGCGCAGAGCCAGGTCGTCCCGGATGTAGGCGCGCACCGCCTCCTGCAGCGCCGAGCCGTCGGCGAACCGCACATCGGCGAACGGGCGGTCGAGATCGGGGAGGAGCAGCCTGTCGAGGCTGTCCGGCACAGTGTCCGCGACGAGCGCGGTCAGGGTCCGCGCATCTCCGAGGACCCGCTCGGCGTCGGCCCCGAGTGCGGGGAGAGCGTACCCCTGTCCCGCTTCGGGTCGCGGGCCGCGGGAGCCGGCGAGGACCGAGGCGCGCGGGTCGAGCCGCGAGAACACCTCCGAGAAGTGCGTCCAGTCGGTGCTCACCCGGTCGGGGTGCCCGGTGAAGAGCTCACGGTAGTAGCCCCAGAGCATCTCCTGGGCGATCAGGGGCCAGACGTCCTCGCTGAAGTCGAGCGGGCGGTGTCGCGAGCGCAGCTCCTCCACGACGGACGCCGAGAACCAGCGGGGCTCGGGCGCGGCTCCCTGGAGCGTCGAGCCGATCTTCGAGTGGTAGGGGACCCCGCGGCGGCTGCCGATCAGGATGCGCGGCTCACGTCCCGACGGGTGGTAGCGCAGTCCGCCGGCGTCGTCCCGTTCGAAGCGGCCGCCCCGGCCCTCGGTGAGCAGCACCAGGAGATCGACCGCGACGAGGCCGAAGCCGCGCACGATCACGTCGCGTCCGGCGCGGAGGGATCCGAGGTCGGCGTCGGCCGTGAACGACGGCGGCAGGTAGGCGAGGCCGTGGCGCTCGGCGAACCCGGCCAGCCGGGTCTCGTCGACCGTCGGCAGAGCGCCGCTGTGCCCGAGCGAGAACAGGACCAGGTCCGCCTCGATCACGTCGCCGGAGTCGAGGACGACCCGCTGCGCACCGTCGTCGCGGCCGAGCACCTCGACGACACGCGCCGCGTGCTCGCGGACCTCGACGTCAGGGCGGAGAGCGGCGAGCGCCTCCCGGTGGAACCAGCGCAGATAGAGGCTCTGCAGCCGGCGGGTGGGGAAGCTGTCGGCGCGGAGCCCGTCGAGCTCGCGGCGCACGGCTTCGTCGCCCTCTGCGAGCGCGATCCGGCCGGCCCGCACCGCCTCCGCCCACTCGATCAGCGAGGGTCCGGGGCGCACCGGCCCCTCGATCGTCGCGCTCGCGTCGGTGAACATCGTCACGTCGGCTGCGAGCGAGTTGAGCTTCAGCAGCGGCGACTGCTCGTAGCGCCAGATCCGGCCGGGGCCGACGGGGTACGGGTCGACGACGTGGACGACGAGCGCGGCCGGCCCGAGGGCGTCCTCGGCGGCGTTCGCGGCGAGGCGCTCGAGGACCCCGACCGCGCGGGGACCTCCCCCGACGATCACGAGGGAGCGGGTCCCGTCCGATGGCGCTGACATGCGTCCACGATGACTCTTCCCCCGTGAGGACGCCGCTCTATGACGACTCGTGACGATGTGAAGAAGTGTGTAGCGGCGGGTTGGAGCCGGGTGGCCGCGGACCCTAGCGTCGGCCCCCACGGCGTGCAGAACGGTGCGCCCCGACAGGCAGGAGCCTCGAGTGCCCATCGAATTCCTCGGCATCGCCGCGCTCAACGACGGCAGCGAGACACGAGCACGCAGCGGCGCGAGCTTCGACCCGGAGTACACGGTGCGTCTGGCCGCGGCTCATGAGGACAGCGGGTGGGACCGCATCCTGTTCGCCTACCACTCCGGAGCCCCCGACCCCGCCGTCGCCGCCGCTTTCGTCGCGTCGCGGCTCGAGCGCATCCAGCTGCTGCTGGCGCACCGGCCCAACGTCTCCTACCCCACGGTCGCGGCGAAAGCCTTCGCGACCCTCGATCAGCTGAGTGGAGGCCGCCTGAGCGTCCACGTGATCACGGGCGGGTCGGACGCGGACCAGGCCGCGGAGGGCGACTACCTGAGCAAGGACGAGCGCTACGCGCGCACCGCCGAGTACATCAGGATCGTCAAGCAGGTCTGGACGACCCGTGAGCCGTTCGATCACGTCGGGGAGCACTACCGCTTCTCCCGGTTCGTCAGCGACGTCTGGCCGGTGCAGCAGCCTCGGCCGCAGATCTCGTTCGGAGGCTCCTCTCCCGCCGCTCTGTCCGTCGGTGCCGCCGAGAGCGACGTCTACGCGCTCTGGGGCGAGCCGCTGCGGGACACCGCCGAGCAGATCCGCAGCATCCGGGAGGCGGCGGCGGCGGCCGGCCGCGACGTCGCGCCGCGCATCCAGGTCGCCTTCCGACCCATCCTCGGGGCCACCGAGGAGCAGGCCTGGGAGAAGGCGGAGGGGATCCTCCGCCGCATCGAGGCGCGCACCCGCGAGACCGCCCCCGGAGGCCTCGCCGCGCCGGAGAACACCGGCTCGCAGCGCCTCCTCGCGATCGCCGCCGCAGGCGACCGTTTCGATCGCGCGCTCTGGACCAGGGCGGGAGTCGCCGCGGGAGCGCGCGGCAACTCGAACGCCCTCGTCGGGACACCGGAGACGGTGGCCGCCGCGCTGCTCGACTACGTCGATCTCGGGGTCGACATCATCTCGGCGCGCGGCTACGACTACGTCGACGACACCCTCGACTTCGGTCGCCACGTGATACCGCTGGTGCGCGAGGAGGTCGCTCGACGCGACGCCGCGGCCGCCCAGGCCGCCGAGGAGGCCGCTCGTGTCCTCGTCTGACACCGTCGCGGCCGACGAGTTCGTCCATGTGCGGGCCGATGACCCGCGGGCCCGGCCCCTGCTCGACGAGCTCGAGCGCGAGTACGACACCCGCTACGGCACCGCCTGGGGCGAGCCGGCATCGGCCGAGCTCGCGCGCTACCCGAGCGAGGTGTTCGCCCCGCCGGAGGGATCCTTCGTTTTGCTTCTGCGCGACGGCACCGCGATCGCCGGAGGCGCGCTGAAGAGATTCGACGACACGACCGCCGAGCTCAAGCGCATCTGGACATCCTCGGCGCACCGTCGGCAGGGACTCGCCCTGCGCGTGGTCGCAGAGCTCGAGGCGGAGGCCCGCCGGCTCGGCTACTCGACCGTCTACCTCACGACCGGGCCGCTCCAGCCGGAGGCGCAGCGGCTCTACCTCACCGCGGGCTACACACCGCTCTACGACGTGACCCAGCCTCCGGAGGTGGTCGTCCTGCACGGCTATGCGCGGACGCTCACCGATCGGCCGCTCGACGTCGCGAGGATCCGGACCGCGCACGACGACTCCCTCGCGCAGCTCACCGCGTCCCTGCCCGACGGCGGAGCACGCCTGCGCGGTCGCGTCACGGGGCGTGCCTCATGAGCGGCACGATCGCGCCGCCTCGACCGCGGGACACGTCCGGCCCCCTTCCCGGAGGCATCGACCTCGCCCGACTCGGCGAGCGGCCGGTGCTGCCGCTGCGCCACCCGGTGCGCTGGGTGGTCGCCGCACTGGTCCTCGTGCTCCTGCTGAACGCCGGACAGACCCTCTTCACGAACCCGTCGTGGGAGTGGCCGAAGGTCGGGACCTGGCTCTTCAGTCCGGCGATCCTGAAGGGGCTGCAGCTGACGCTCCTCGCCACCGCCATCAGCGCCGTGATCAGCTTCGTCGGAGGCATCGTCGTCGCAGTAGCCCGGCTCTCGGGCAATCCGGTGCTGTCGACGCTCAGCTGGGTCTACATCTGGCTGTTCCGCTCGGTGCCGCTGATCCTCGTCCTCATCTTCCTGTTCAATCTCGGCAACCTGTATCCGACCGTCGGCATCGGCATCCCTTTCGGTCCGCAGTGGTCGGTGCCGACGGTGTCGCTGCTGCCTCCGCTCGCCCTCGGCGTGATCGGCCTGAGCCTGTCCGAGATCGCCTACAGCGCCGAGGTCGTCCGTTCCGGGGTGCTCGCGGTCGATCAGGGGCAGCACGAAGCGGCGAAGGCGCTCGGGATCCCGCAGCGCCGCCAGTTCACCCGCATCGTCCTCCCGCAGGCGCTCCGCTCGATCGTGCCCGCCTACGTGAACCAGATCATCGGCCTGCTGAAGGCGAGCTCGCTGCTGTTCTACGTCTCGCTGCTCGACCTGTTCGGGGTCGCTCAGAACCTCGGCAGCACGTACCCGACGGACATCATCCCCCTGCTCGTCGTCGCGACGATCTGGTACCTGGTGCTGACCTCGGCGATCTCGGTCGTGCAGTTCTACATCGAGCGCTTCTACGCCCGCGGCGCGCACCGGGAGCTCGCGCCCACGCCCCTCCAGCGGGTGCGGCGCTCGCTCGCCGGCCTGAGGAGTGCGCGATGACCGCCGCCATCGAGATCCACAACGCGACCAAGTCCTACGGCGACCGGACCGTGCTCCGGGGAGTCGACCTGCGCGTCGAGGCGGGCACCGTCACGGTTATCCTCGGTCCGAGCGGCTCGGGCAAGTCGACCCTGCTGCGGGCGATCAACCATCTCGAGAAGCTCGACGAGGGGTTCGTCTCCGTGAACGGCGAGCTGATCGGGGTGCGGCTGCGCGGCGGTCGGCTCAAGGAGCTGCGCGAGAAGGAGATCCTGCGCCAGAGGGCGAGGATCGGCTTCGTCTTCCAGAGCTTCAACCTCTTCCCGCACCTGACGATCCTCGAGAACGTCACCGAGGCGCCGATCTCGCAGGGGCAGCCGCCCGCGGAGGCCCGCGAGCGGGCACGCGCCCTGCTCGAGCACGTCCGTCTCGCCGACAAGGCGGCGGCCTATCCGAGGCAGCTCTCCGGCGGCCAGCAGCAGCGCGTGGCCATCGCGCGTGCGCTCGCGCTCGACCCCGAGGTGATCCTCTTCGACGAGCCGACCTCGGCTCTCGATCCCGAGCTCGTCGGGGAGGTGCTGCAGGTCATCCGGTCGCTGGCCGAGAGCGGCCGCACCCTCATCGTCGTGACCCACGAGATCGGCTTCGCCCGCGAGGTCGCCGACCGGGTGGTGTTCGTCGACGACGGCCTCGTCGTCGAGCAGGGCAGCCCGAGCGAGGTCCTCGACCGCCCGCAGAATCCGCGGACCCGCGACTTCCTCGGCCGAGTCCTCGGCTGAGCCCCCGCACTCCTCCTTCTCTCCATCCGCACGACAGACACAGGAATCGAATCATGACCAGACCGCACATCACTCGTTGGACCAGAGTCGGGGCGCTTCTCGCTGCCGCCGCGCTGACGACGGGCCTCGCGGCCTGCTCCGGTGCCGCCGCCTCCGACCCGGCCTCCCCGGGAGCCGCCTCCGGCACCACCACCGTCACCGTGGGTGCCCTCTCCAACGGAGCGGCGACCGAGACGGACATCGACGTGCCGGTCGTCGACGAGATCCGCGGCACGCTGCCGCAGGAGATCCTCGACCGCGGGACCCTGACGATCGGCGTCGGCGCTCTCCCCGCAGGCTTCCCTCCGCTCGCGTTCACCGGGACCGACACCGAGACCCTCACCGGCTCGGAGCCCGATCTCGGCCGCCTCGTCGCCGCCGTCCTCGGGCTGCAGCCCGAGGTGGAGAACTCCACCTGGGACAACCTCTTCGTGGGCATCGACACCGGAGGCAGCGACGTCGGCTTCTCGAACATCACCGTCACGGAGAAGCGCAAGGAGAAGTACGACTTCGCCTCCTACCGCGCCGACACCCTCGCGTTCCAGGTCCTCGCCTCGAACGACTGGGAGTTCGACGGCGACTACGAGAACCTCGACGGACTCACCGTCGCGGTCAGCAGCGGCACCAACCAGGAGAAGATCCTGCTCGAGTGGCAGGCCCGTCTGCAGTCCGAGGGCAGGTCCCTGGAGATCACGCGACTGCCCGATGCCAACTCCGTCACTCTCGCTCTCGGCTCCGGCCGGATCGACGCCTACTTCGGGCCCAACCCGACGACGGTCTACCAGAACCGGATCTCGGAGGACGGCGCCGACCCGACCCGCAACGCCGGCACGTTCTCCGGAGCGGGCGAATCGCTCGACGGGCTGATCGCGGCGACTGTGAAGAAGGACTCCGGACTCGCCGAGCCGATCGCCCAGGCCCTCGGCTACCTCATCGGGAACGGTCAGTACCAGGACTGGCTGTCGGCCTACGGCCTGCAGGACGAGGCCGTGGACGAGGCCCTGGTGAACCCGCCCGGGCTCCCGCTCGACAACAGCTGAGCCGCCCCCGCCTCGGGCGCCCCGATCGACCAGCGGGGCGCCCTCCGCCCGCTTCCCCGAGGACTCCCATGCACCTGTTCGACTCGCTCACGCGCGAACGACTCGACCGCCCGACGAGCCGCAAGTGGAGCCTCCGCCCCGGCACCATCGGAGCCTGGGTCGCCGAGATGGACTTCGGTACGGCGCCGGCCGTTCGGAGGGCACTCCACGACGCCGTGGCCGGCGACGTGCTGGGCTATCTGTCCCCCTCGACTGCGGGCGAGCTGGGCGAGGCCGCCGCGGAGTACCTCGCTGAGCAGTACGCGTGGACGGTCGACCCCGCCCGCGTGCACTCCGTCTCGGATGTCATGGCCGCGCTCGGAGTGGCCGTCACCGAGTTCTCCCGCCCCGGCTCACCGGTGATCGTGCCTACCCCCGCTTACATGCCGTTCCTCACCTACCTGTCGGCCATCGGACGCGAGGTGATCGAGGTCCCGGGAACGATCGTCGACGGCCGCTGGGAGCACGACCTCGACGGGATCGATGCGGCCTTCGCGCAGGGAGCGGGCACCCTGGTGCTCTGCAATCCGCACAACCCGACGGGCTCGGTCCTGCCGCGGTCCGAGCTCGAAGGTCTCGCCGCTGTCGTCGAGCGCCACGGCGGGCGGGTCTTCGCCGACGAGATCCACGCGCCGCTGCGGTTCGACGGCGTCCCCCACATCCCTTACGCCTCGGTCTCGGAGGAGGCCGCCCGGCATTCCGTCACCGGAACGAGCGCCTCGAAGGCGTGGAACATCCCCGGCCTGAAGGCCGCGCAGCTGATCACCACGAACGACGCAGACGAGGACGTCTACTCGCGCTTCGGGTTCGCGGTGCAGCACGGCGCTTCGAATCTCGGCGTGATCGCCTCGACGGCCGCCTACCGGGAGGGCGGAGCGTGGCTCGACGAGGTCGTCGACTACCTCGACGGCAACCGGCGCCTCATCGCCGACTTCCTCGCCTCCGAGCTGCCCCGGATCGGGCACCGCACCCCGGAGGCGACGTATCTCGCCTGGTTCGACCTGGGTGCTCTCGGCCTCGCCGATCCCGCGCAGCACCTGCAGCGCGAGGCGGGAGTGACGCTCACCTCCGGACGCCTGTGCGGCGCCGGCTACGCCGACCACGTGCGTCTCGTCTTCGCCATGCCGCGTCCCCTCCTCCTCGAGGCGCTCGAAGCCGTGCGGGCCGCTGTGTGAACGGCGGAGCGCCTTCGCGGGGACTCGACGAGGTGGGACGGCGGAGCACCGAGGCGGGCGGCATCGCACGACAGTGGCGAGGAGCCGTCCTTCAGCGCCTCCGCTCCCTCTGCACCCCCGATGAGGCCGGGCCGCCGGCGGTGGACCGGGCGGCCTCGCGTGTCGAGGCTGTGCAGCTCGCCCACGAGATCGAGCACGGATCCTTCCGCCCGGTGCCCGGCCGGTCGCAGGATCCGGAGTGAGACGGGGCGGACCCCCCCTACGTCCCGAAGAGGTTGGCGCGGGTCCCGCCGGGAGCGAGCTCGTCGCGGAGGATCCCGCGGCGGCGCAGGACGGGGACGAGGTCGTCGAGCATCCGGTGCAGGGTGACCGGGTGCAGGTCCCCGGAGAGGAGGAGCCCGTCGCTGCCGCCGTCGTCGCCGAGCTCCTCGACGAAGTCGGCGAACTCCTCCGCGGTGCCGACGAAGCCGGCGCGCTCGGCGACGCGGCCCTTGCGCGCCTTCCTGGTGAGCAGCTCCCGCAGCGGAGCGTCCTCCGTGCCGCCGTACAGGCCGGCGATGGTGCCGTGCGAGACGTGCTCGCCGAACACCGACCGCGGGACGGGGAGGTCCAGGTCCAGCCCGGTGAGGTCGGTCTCCAGGTCGCTCGACCAGCCGAGCGCGATCCGCCGCAGCGCGTTCTCGTCGGGGCGGCGCGACGCCTCGACGACGCGCGCCGCCTCCTCCGGGCTCGACACGATCTCGGGCTTCACGACGAAGAGCACGCGCAGGTCGTCCGCCGTCCGCCCGTGCTGCTCGGCCGCGGCGAGCACGCGCGCCCGGTAGTCGCGCACCGCCCGGGCCTCCAGCGGTGCGAGAGCGAGCTGCACGTCCGACTGCGTGCCGGCGAAAGCCAGCCCGCGGGGCGAGCCGCCGGGGGAGACCACGATCGGGTCGCCGTTCTCGAAGGGGACGGCGTTGAGGGGGCCGTCCACGCGGAAGTGCTCCCCGCGGTGCCGGAACGCGTCGATCCGGGTGCCGTCGGCGTAGCGGCCCGACCCGGGGTCGGCGACCAGCGCGCCCTCGCCCCAGCTGTGCCAGAGCCGGCGGACGACCGCCATCCACTCGTCGGCCCGGTCGTAGGCCGCGTCGTGCGACAGCGGCTCCAGGCCCACGTGGCGGGCGCTGCCGACGTCGGTGACCAGGTTGATCCCGAAGCGGTCGGAGCTGAGGTGCTGCAGCGTCGCCGCCTGCCGGGCGGCGAGGTACGGGGGCGTGATGCCGGCGTTGATCGTCGGCGCCAGCCCGATCCGCTCGGTCGCCGCGAACAGGTACGGCGCCAGGAGGAGCGGATCGTGCTTCGGCCCGCCGTACGCTCCCCGCACCCGCAGGTCGAGCGTCTCCGGGGAGCCGAGCGAGACGGCGTCCTCCATCACGATCAGCTCGAAGCCGGCCTGCTCCAGCTCGCGGGCCGACTGCTGGTAGAGGCCGGGCTTCGTCCAGTCGTGGTTCCACTCCCGGTAGGGGTGCCCCCACCCCTGCGGGCCGAAGCCCCGGGAGAAGAACCAGCCGAAGTGCTGACGGCGCGCCACGCTCACACCTCCGCGAGCGCGGGGAGGGCGTGTGCGCGCACCGCGGCGAGCCCGCGCTCGAGGTCGCGGAGGAGGTCGTCGACGTCCTCGATCCCGATCGACAGCCGGAGGAGCCCGGGGTGGATCCCGGCGGCAGCGCGCTCGGCGGGGGTGCGTCCGGCGTGGGTGGTCGACGCGGGGTGCAGCACCAGCGAGCGCACGTCGCCGAGGTGGGTCATGTGGCTGAACAGCTCGACGGCGTCGATGAAGGCGGCCGCGCCCGCCTCGCCTCCGGCTACGGTGAAGGAGAAGACGGAGCCCTGCCCGCGGGGGAGCAGCCGCTGCGCGAGGGCGAACGACGGGCTCGACTCCAGGCCGGAGTAGTCGACCGCCACGACCTCGGGCCGCCCCTCGAGGAAGCGGGCGACGGCGAGGGCGTTCGCGGAGTGCCGCTCGACCCGCAGCGACAGCGTCTCGACGCCCTGCCGCAGCAGGAAGGAGTTCAGCGGTGACGGCGTCGGTCCGAGGCGGGAGACCACGATGTCCCGCGTGTACGAGACGAAGGCGCGCCGGCCGTGCTGCTCGGTCCAGCTGCGGCCGCCGAACGACCGCTCCTCCTGGTTGAGGTGCGGGAAGAGCGCGGGGCGCGCCGACCAGTCGAACGTGCCGGCGTCGACGATCACGCCGCCGAGGGCGGAGCCGTGCCCGGCGAGGAACTTGCTGGTCGAGTGCACGACCACGTCGGCCCCGTGCTCGATCGGGCGGAGGAGGTACGGGGTCGCGAGCGTGTTGTCGACCACGAACGGGAGCCCGTGCCGGTGCGCGATCGCGGCCAGCGCCGGGAGGTCCAGCAGATCGTTCTTCGGGTTGGGGATCGGCTCGCCGAAGAGGACCCGGGTGTCGGGCCCGATCCGCCGTTCCCACTCGCCGAGGTCCGACGCGTCGTCGACGAAGTCCACGCCGATCCCGAGCCGCCCGAAGTTCTGCACCAGCAGCCCGCGGTTGCCCTCGTAGAGGCGGCGCGACGAGAGCACCCGGTCGCCGGCCTGCAGGATCCCCAGGAGAGCGGAGGCGGTCGCCGCCTGGCCGCTCGCCACCAGGATCGCCTCGGCGCCGCCCTCGAGATCGGCGAGCCGGCGCTCGACCTCCTCGGTGGTCGGGTTCCCGTTGCGGGTGTAGAGATAGCCCTCGTCCTCGCCGGCGAACCGCTCGCGGGCGTGCTCGAAGCTGTCGAACACGAAGCCGGCGCTGAGGTGCACGGGAGTGACGCGCGCCCCGTGGGCGCCGTCGGGCGCGGCACCGGCGTGCACCTGGCGCGTGGAGAAGCCGGCCGCCGCGGAGGCACGGGGTGCGGGCGCGGAGGTCATGGTCGCGGTGGTCGCCGCAGCAGTGGTCGCGGTGGTCGCCGGTGCAGTGATCGTCACGGTGTGCTCCTGTCCAGACGCCCGGAAGGCGGATGCCGGGAGCCTGTCAGGCCGAGGGGAGTGCGCGCCGGATCGTGACGGAGTGTGACTGCCAGGGCGCCGTCGCGGGTCGTGGACGTCGACCGCTCGGAGTCCGCGGGTCGTGACTCAGCTGTGCGTCGTGTTCGCCCGGATCTCCTCGACGGACAGCTCCGGCGCACCGCCTGCCGCGGCCGCCGGGTCCATCCAGACGAAGTCCCAGTGGTGGCCGTCGAGGTCGTCGAAGCTCTTCGAGTACATGAACCCGTGGTCCTGCTCGCCGGCCGGGGTCGCGCCCGCGGCGAGGGCCTTCCCGTGGAGGGTGTCGACCTCCTCCCTGCTGTCGGCGCTGAGGGCGAGCTGCACCTCGGTCGAGGTGGTGGCGTCGATGATCGGCTTGCTGGTGAACTCGGCGAAGAACTCCCTCGTGAGCAGCATCGTGGTGATCGTGTCGCTGATCACCACGCTGACGGCGTTCTCGTCGCTGAAGCCCTCGTTGATCGAGTAGCCGAGCGACTCATAGAAGGCCCTCGCCCGGGCGAGATCGGCGACGGCCAGGTTGACGAAGAGCATGGTGGGCATCGGTGCACCGTTCCTGTCGGGACGCCGGTGGCGCGCCGCCGCCGGTCGTGACTGCATGATGATGACCGGCCGGCGGCGGTGTCAAGGAAGCGCCGTCGAGAAGGCGGCGGATGCCCGGTGCGGGGCGCCCGGGTGAGACTGCGGCGCGCGAGCGGGGAGCGGCTCATCGTCGTGAAGCCCTTTGGGAAGGGTCGTCACGGCTCCGCGTCCGCGTCAGTTCTGGTGGAAGCCGCGCCTGTACGGAGAAGGCTGTTGTTCCCTCGGCCGCTCGAACCTATGGTCGGCGATCGTGACCGCGGCGGCGGGGCTCCTCCTCCGTGACGGACCGCTCGGAAGGGTTGACCATGCGACGAAGCAGAACGTTCCACCTCTCGATCACCGCTGTGATCGCCTGCCTGACCGTCGGGACGGTCGCACCGGCCCCAGTCGCTCCTGCCGCCTCGACGAGTGTCCCGGTCGTCGTGAGCCGCGTCGACGGCATGTCCACGGGATTCCTCAGCGGTGTCGACGTCTCCTCCGTCCTCTCCCTCGAGGAGAGCGGGGTCGTCTTCCGCGAGAGGAGCGGCTCTCCGGCGGATCTCTTCGCCGTCCTCGCTGATGCGGGCGTCACGGCGGTCCGGGTCAGGGTGTGGAACGATCCGTTCGATGACCGCGGCCGAGGCTACGGCGGCGGGAACGTCGACGTCGGGCGAGCCGTCGAGGTCGGCAGACGCGCCACGGCTGCTGGACTGGGAGTGCTGGTCGACTTCCACTACTCCGACTTCTGGGCGGACCCCGGTCGTCAGCTGGCTCCGAAGTCGTGGGCCGGCTCGACGCCGGAGGCGACGGCAGCAGCCGTGCGAGGCTTCACGGTCAGCGCGCTGCGGAGGTTCGAGGACGCCGGCGTCGACGTGCGCGTCGTTCAGGTCGGAAACGAGACGAACACCGGGATGGCCGGCTACTCCCGCGACGCCACATCGATGGACGCCTCCCTCGCAGCGCTCTTCGCAGCGGGTGCTTCCGCCGTGCGGGAAGTGCTGCCGCATGCTCTTGTCGCTCTGCACTTCACGAACCCGGAATCCGTCGGGCGGTACTCGGCGATCGCCGCGGGGCTCCACCGCTTCGGAGTCGACTACGACGTCTTCGCGAGCTCCTACTATCCGTACTGGCACGGCTCGACCGCGAACCTCACCGAGGTGCTGGCCCAGGTCTCACGGACCTACGGCAAGAAGGTGATGGTCGCCGAGACCTCGTGGCCGTACACCCTGACGGACGGCGACGGGCATCCGAACGTCATCGCCACTGCTCCCTCTTCGAGCCGGTACCCGATCAGTGTGCAGGGCCAGGCGACGGCTCTCCGGGATGTCGTCGCAGCAGTGCGCGATGTCGGATCGACGGGCATCGGCGTCTTCTACTGGGAGCCGGCCTGGCTGCCCGTCGGTCCTCCATCGGCTCTCGCCGCGAACCGGTCGCTCTGGGAGCGCTTCGGCGCGGGATGGGCGACGAGCCGCGCCGCGGGCTACGACCCGGTCCACGTCGGCGGGAGTCACGGCGGATCGGCCTGGGACAACCAGGCCCTGTTCGCTGCGGACGGCCGTCCCCTTGAATCCCTGCGCACCTTCGAGTACCTTCGCGGCACCCGCGGTTCCCGCGAGGTCTCGACCTCGGAGTGAAGCAGGTGGTCGATCCTCAGTGGTCCCGCCGCACGACCCGGACGCCCTTCCCCGGAACGACCACGGTCCCGTCCACGGTGCTGCCGGTGATGAGCTCGAGCGTGCCGGGGCTCGCGACCGCCGCGTCCGTATCGGCATGGTTGATGAGGAAGGTGAAGTCCGCGACGTCACCGTGGCGGACGACGACTTCGAGCCCTTCCACTGTCTCGGCGGGTGGAGTGATGCCGGCGTCCGTGAGCAGGGTGTCGACGAAGTCCGCGAGGTCGTCGCCCCGGAGCCGCGTGGAGAGGTACCAGGCCGATCCGTCGCCGAGCACGTTGCGGGTGATCGCCGGTCCTCCGGCAGCTGGTCCGGTGGCGTACCGCGCTCTCTCGACCGCGCCCTCGAGGGCGATGTCGTCGGTCCAGCCGCTTCCTCGCGCTCCGGAGTCGAGCTCGACGACCTCGCCGTCGCGGAGCGGCAGGAACTCGGGGATCGAGAGGCCGAGGACCTCGCGGAGGGCGCCGGGGAAGCCGCCCTCGTGCACGGCGTCGTTCTCGTCGACGATCCCTGAGAAGTAGGAGGCGGCGAACGTGCCGCCGGCGCGGACGTACTCGGTCACGTTCGAGGACGACGTCCGGTCCATCAGGTAGAGCGAGGGGGCGAGGACGAGGCCGTAGCCGCTGAGATCGGAGTGGGGGTGGGCGAAGTCGACCGTGACACCGCGCTTCCAGAGCGCGGAGTAGAAGGCCTCGATCCGCTCGCGGTGATCGAGCTCGACCGAGGGCCGCCACTCCAGATCGTGCGCCCAGAAGGACTCGATGTCCCACAGGATCGCGACGCGAGTCCGGACGACGGAGCCGAGGACCGCTGAGAGGCGGTCGAGGTCGGCGCCGAACTCGACGACCTCCTTCCAGACCCGCGTCCGCGCCCCGGCGTGGGGGAGCATCGCGGAGTGGAACTTCTCGGCTCCGTACCGGGAGGCCCGGAACTGGAAGAAGAGGACCGCGTCGGCCCCGCGCGCGAGATGGCTCGCGGCGTTGCGTGCGAGCTCACCGGGGCGTTTCGCGATGTTGCGCGGCTGCCAGTTCACCGCCGACGTCGAGTGCTCCATGAGGATCCACGGACGCCCTCCGGCGAAAGATCGCGTGAGGTCGGCGTCCATCGCCAGCAGCACGTGGTTGTCGTGGCGCTCTGCGGCCAGGTAGTGGTCGTTCGAGACCAGGTCGACCTCGCTGCTCCATCTCCAGTAGTCGATCGAGGGGCAGTTGGTGGCCATGAAGTTCGTGGTGACCGGCTTGTCCGAGTAGCGCTTGATCGCGTCGCGCTCCGCCGTGAAGCAGGCGAGGAGCGCGTCCGAGGTGAAGCGGGCGAAATCGAGCCGCTGCGTCTGGTTCACGACGGTGGCCGCGACCCGTGGCGCGTCGATCTCGTCCCACTCCCCGTACACCTGGCCCCAGAAGAGCGTGCCCCACGCCGCGTTCAGAGCGCCGAGCGTCGCGTACTTCGCCTGCAGCCAGGCGCGGAAGGCCGCGACAGAGTAGTCGGAGTAGTCCTCGCTGACCGGAGCGCCGTACTCGTTGTGCACGTGCCAGAGGACCACCGCGGGATGCGCGGCGTAGCGCTGCGCGAGCTGCTCCGTGACGGCGACGGCCGCCGCCCGGTACTCGGGCGAGCTCGGGCTGACCATGCCGCGCGAGCCCCGGCCCAGGGTGACGCCCTCCCGGGTGACAGGGTGGGAGTCCGGGTACGCCTTCCAGAACCAGGCGGGCGGGACGGTCGTCGGGGTCGCGAGGTCGACATCGATCCCGGCGCCGTGCAGCAGATCGAGCAGCTCGTCGAGGAACCCGAAGTCGTACCGGCCCTCCTGCGGCTCGAGCAGTGCCCAGGAGAAGATCCCGACGCTGACGAGGTCGACGCCCGCCTCGCGCATCAGGGCGACGTCCTCCGCCCAGACCTCCCGCGGCCACTGCTCGGGGTTGTAGTCGCCTCCGTAACGCAGCCCCGGCCGCCCCGGGATCCACGGAGCCCGGGGGAGCGGACGCCCGTCGGCTCCGGGGAGCCGGTAGCGGAAGGCGGAGGGGGTGTCGCCGGTAGCGGTGGTCATGCGAGCTGTCTCCTTCGGCTGTGCGCGGTCCCAGTGTCGTGCCCTGGTGCGGGTGGCTGCGCCACTGTTGACAGGACCATACACGTATGGCTAACTGTAACCGCTCACAGGGCACGCCGCCGTCCTCCTCCCGAGCGGAGGCGCCGGGGATCGACGAACCAGCTTCTTCAAGGAGGACGAATGCACATCCCGTTCCGCAGGATCCGCTCCCTCGGCGCCGCCGCCGCTGTCACCGGAGCGCTCCTGCTCACCGGTTGCTCCACCGGCTTCGACGACGGAGCCTCGGGCCCTGTCGAGCTGACGTATTGGGCCTGGGCGCCGAACCTCGATCAGGTCGTCGACATCTGGAACGAGGACCACCCGGAGATCCAGGTCACCGTCAGCAAGCAGGACGGCGGCGACCCCGCCATCACCAAGCTGCTCACCGCCGTCAAGGCGGGCAGCGGAGCCCCCGATCTGGTTCAGGCCGAGTACCAGAAGATCCCCACCCTCGTCGCGGCGGATGCTCTGGCCGACATCTCCGACGAAGGCGCCGGCGATCTGGAGGGCAGCTTCTCCGACGGCACCTGGTCGGCCGTCACGCTCGGAGGTGATGCCGTCTACGCGATCCCCCAGGACTCGGGGCCGATGATGGCCTACTATCGCGCGGACATCCTCGAGAGCCTCGGCCTCGGCGTCCCGACGACGTGGGAGGAGTACGCCGCGGCCGCGGAGGCCGTCCACGCCTCCGACCCGGCCCGACACCTGGGCACCTTCTCCTCCAACGACGCGGGCTGGTTCGCCGGCCTCGCGCAGCAGGCCGGAGCCTCCTGGTGGTCGACGGACGACCGGAGCTGGGGCGTCGACATCGACGCCGGACCGACCGAGAAGGTCGCGGCCTACTGGGGAGAGCTCGTCGAATCCGGGGCGATCGGCAACACGCCGATGTACACGCCGGAGTGGAACGCAGGGTTGAACGACGGTTCGCAGGTCGGCTGGATCAGCGCCGTCTGGGCACCCGGCGTGCTCAGCGGCAACGCCCCCGACACGAAAGGCGCGTGGATCGCCGCAGCTCTGCCGCAGTGGGACGCCGCGAACCCCTCCAGCGGGAACTGGGGAGGAAGCACCACGGCAGTCACCAGTCAGACGAAGAAGACCGCGGCCGCTGCCGAGTTCGCGACCTGGCTGAACACGGATCCGGTGGCGGTCGCGGCACTCGCCGAGGTCGCGGGCGTCTACCCGGCGGCGACCGAGGCGGCGAGAGCAGCGCTCAGCAGCCCGCCCGACTTCTTCAGCACCCAGGGGGACTTCTCCGACATCGCCGCCGCCGCCTCCGAGTCGGTCGCTCCGTTCACCTACGGGCCGAACGTGAACGTCGCCTTCAGCGCGTACAACGACGAGTTCGCGAAGGCCGCCGCCGCGAGGACGCGGTCCGCCTTCGTCGACGCCGTGGCCGAGATGCAACGGATCACCTCCGACGACCTCGTGAAGAGCGGCTTCTCCGTGGAGTGACCGGTGCGCGGCCCGCGTCCACCATCGGGCCGCGCGCCTCCCGGCGGCGAGGATCCGGCGCCGCTTCCCGACCGCTCTCGTTCCGAAGGACTCGGCATGGCTCCCCCACCCCTGACTCTCCCGACCGCGCCGCCGAGGAGAGGTCGACTCGGCACCGGCTTCCGCGCCCGAGTACTCGCTCCCTATGCGATGCTCGCACCGGCGATCGTGCTCTTCGCCGCCTTCATGGCCGCGCCGATCCTCTACACCGTCATGCTCAGCTTCCAGAAGAAGCAGGCCGTTGGGCTCGGCCTGGGTTCCGGCGGCCGGAAGCAGGTCTTCGCCGGCATCGAGAACTACCTCGGGTCGCTCAGCGATCCGGAGTTCGGGGCCAGCGTCGGACGGGTGCTCCTCTACGGGCTCGTCCTCATCCCGTGCATGCTCGGTCTCGCGCTCCTCTTCGCTCTCCTCCTCGACGCGAGGCGGGCCCGTGCGGTCTCGTTCTCGAGGGTCTCGATCTTCCTGCCTTACGCCGTACCGGCCGTCATCTCCTCGCTGCTCTGGGGATTCCTCTACCTGCCGGCCGTCTCGCCTTTCGCGTACGTGATTGAGCGGCTGGGCGGGGAAGCCCCCGACATCCTGTCCTCCGGCGCCGTCGTCTTCGGGATCGCGAACATCGCGCTCTGGGGCGGCGTCGGATTCAACATGATCGTCATCCACACCGCCCTCCAGGCCATTCCCTCCGACGTCTACGAGGCGGCACGGATCGACGGGGCGAGCGATCTGCAGATCGCGCTGCGCATCAAGATCCCGATCGTCACCCCCGCTCTGGTGATGACGGCGCTCTTCTCGATGGTCGCAACTCTGCAGGTGTTCGCCGAGCCGACGACGCTGCGACCGCTGACCAACAGCCTCTCGACCTCCTGGTCCCCGCTGATGCTCGTCTACCGGGACGCGTTCACCCGCGACGACATCCACTCCGCCGCCGCGACCTCCGTCGTGATCGCGCTCGCCAGTTTCGCCGTCTCCTTCCTCTTCCTCCGGGTCGTGCAGAAGCGAGCCTTCGGACAGGAGGACTGATCCGTGCCCGTCATCCTTCAGCGGCCCCCCGCCCGCACCGTCGGGCGGACACGGTCCAGGACCGCACGCCGCGACCCCGATCGCGGACGTCCGGGCTGGATCGCGACGACGATCCTGCTGATCGGCGCCGTCTACTGCCTCTTCCCCGTGCTGTGGGTGGTGACGGCGTCCACGAAGAGCGGCGGCGAGCTCTTCTCCACCTTCACGCTCGCGCCCGGCTCGCATCTGATCGACAACGTGGTCGCTCTCGCGCAGTACCGGGGAGGTCTGTTCTGGCGCTGGATGCTGAACACCGCGCTCTACGCGGGCGTCGGTGCAGTGGCCTCTACCTGGGTATCGGCACTGTCGGGATACGTGCTCGCGAAGTTCGACTTCCCCGGCAGGAAGGGCGTCTTTGCCGTCCTGCTGATGGGCGTCCTCGTCCCCGGCGTGATCCTCGCGATCCCTCAGTACTTCCTGCTGGCCGAGGTGGGGCTGACCAACTCGTTCTGGGGAGTGCTGCTGCCGCAGATCATCAGCCCCTACGGCATCTACCTCGCGCGGATCTACGCCGCGGCCGCCGTGCCGACGGAGGTCATCGAGGCCGCCCGGACCGACGGCGCCCGGGAGATGGGGATCTTCACCCGGATCGCCGTTCCGATGCTCCTGCCGGGGCTGGTGACGATCTTCCTCTTCCAGTTCGTCGCGATCTGGAACAACTTCATGCTGCCGTACATCATGCTCGGCGACGACTCGCTCTTCCCGCTCACGGTCGGCCTGAACGGGCTGCTCAACCAGGGCGCCTCCGCGCCGGCGCTCTACACGCTGGTCATCACCGGGGCACTCCTCTCGATCCTGCCGCTGATCGCGATGTTCCTCGTCCTGCAGCGGTTCTGGCGGGTCGACCTGGCGGCCGGGGCGGTGAAGTGACGCGGATGCCTTCGCGCGGAAGAGGCGGGACGCCCTCACGCCCCACGATTCAGGACGTCGCTGTCGAGGCCGGTGTCTCGCGCGGGACGGTCTCGCGCGTGCTGAACGGCGGAAGATGGGTCAGCCCCGAAGCGCACGCGCGAGTGGAGGCGGCGATCACGAGGACCGGCTACCGCGCCAATCCCCACGCCCGGAGCCTGTCCCGCAGCCGCACCGACACGGTGGCCTTCCTCCTCACGGAGGACGCGCGCTCGCTCTTCGAGGATCCGAACTTCGCCACTCTGCTCCGAGGCGCCTCAGCCGCACTCGCGGAGCACGACGTCGCCCTCGTCCTCATCCTCGCGGGGACGGAGCACGAGCAGAGGCGAGCCCTCGCCTACATCGACGCGGGCCACGTCGACGGGGTCCTGCTCATCTCCGCCCACGTCGGCGCACGGCTGCTCACGGACATCCAGAGATCCTCAGTGCCGGCCATCGCCTGCGGCGTGCCGGTCGGCTACGAGAAGCGCATGGGCTACGTCGCCGCCGACGACGAGGAGGGAGCGCGGGAGATGGTCGCTCATCTGCGGAGCCTCGGACGCTCGCGCATCGCCACGATCGCCGGACCGCCCGACACTACGGGAGGGATCGCGCGGCTCGCGGGCTACCGCGCGGAGGTGGGCGGTGCGGAGGCGGTGGAGTTCGGCGACTACGGACGGGCCGGTGGGGCCACTGCGATGGAGGCGCTTCTCGCCGCGCATCCCGACATCGACGCCGTCTTCGCCGCCAACGACCGCATGGCAGCAGGCGCTATCGACGCACTCGCCCGGCTCGGCAAGCGTGTGCCGGAGGACGTCGCCGTCGGCGGATTCGACGATTCGGCCGTCGCCCTCACGACGGACCCGCCGCTGACGACCATGCGGCAGCCCTTCGAGCGGATCAGCGCGGAGATGGTCCGCCTCCTCCTGCAGGCGATCGAGGGGGAGCGCCCGGCTGCCATCACCCTGCCTACGGACCTGGTGAGGCGCGGGTCGACCCAGCCCGGCGTGAGCCCCTGACGACGGCGGTGCCGGTCTGGGCCTCGCGATCACCCGGGCGATCCTCGCCCGGGCAGGCGGGACCGTCACCGTCTCGACGTCGTTCACCCGGCCCGCCGGGGGCCGGTCTTCACGGCGACCCTCTCGGTACCGGCCTGACGGCGACTGCCCGGCAGCGGTCATCATGGGAGGCGTGCGCCGGTGGTCGGGTCCGACACCGCAGCACGGGCAGGAGGGAGCGGGAGTGGTCCGGACCCTCGTCCTCACCGCCGTCGCGGCCGCACTCCTCGCCGCCGCCTGGCACGCGATCGGACCCTCGCGCCCGGTCTTCGCCGCGGTCGCGCAGATGGTCCTCACCGGCTGGGCGGCACTGACCTTCGGTGCGCGCACCCGTCCGCTCGAGCAGTCCTGGTTCGACGTGGGCCGCCGCGAGCCGACGGTGCTGCGGGCGCTCGGGGTCGGCGTCTTCGGTCGGCTGCTCGACGTCGTCGGGTGGAACCGCCTCGTCACCCGCGAGCGCGGCTTCGACGGCACGCGCGCGGGGCTGGCCGCTCTCGATCAGCACACCCGCCGCTCCGAGGCGGTGCACGTCGCGTGCACGGCCGTCGGAGTCGCGCTCGCCCTCGCCGCGACAGTCACGGGTGCGACGGGCGGCGCGGCCTGGCTGCTCGGGTCGACGATCGCCGTTCAGCTCTACCCCGCGCTGCTGCAGCGGCTGGTGCGGGCGCGCATCCAGCGGGCGGGGCGGGCTGGAGGAGGCGCGTCCTCCGTCGCAGGGGCATGAGCGCTGATCCGTCGGGGACTCAGTCGTCGCTGTCGCCGCTGGGCGCGGGTGCCTGGTCGGTGCCGGTGGTGGAGTCGGACCAGACGGCCTGCGCCCCGGAGTCGCCGATGCGGACGACGTCGATGGTGGCTCCGACGGAGACGGCGATCGCTGCGACGGCAAGCACGATCCCGACGACAGGGCGGCGGGTGGTGGCGTGGTCATCGCTCCGTCGCGTGCGGCGGAACCAGAGCCACTGCACCAGGGCGATGACGAACAAGCCGGCGGCCCAGGGGAGCAGGTGATCGCCGAGCTCCGTGTGCAGCTCGAGGATCGCGGACGGCTCCGTCCGGCGTTCGAGGGCTTCGCCGGCCTGCGTGGTGAGCGGGACGGCGATCAGCGCGGCCAGGGCGATGATCGGGGTGAAGATCCCGAACCTGCGGCGGGCGGCGGGCCAGACGCTGCCGAGGACGAGCATCAGTGCGGCGAGGGGGAGCAGGACCACGACGGCGTGCACGAGGAGCGGGTGGAGAGGGAGGCCGTTGATCTGCCAGTCGTTCATCGGGGGCGCCTTCGGTCGAGGGGTGCTGTCCTCGTGACGCTACGCGCCTGTCCCGCGCGCTCCGCCGGATCGACGCGTTCGTGTGAGCCCTCGAACGATCGCTCGCCCGTCCTCGGAGCCCACTCCCCGCTTCACCGCCGAGCTGCGAGGCGCCGACCGGGCGGAGTCAGTGCGTGCGCTCGCTCGCCGGAGCGATCAGTCGTCGGAGCCGGTGGCCTCCTGCGATCGGTCGTCGAGGGCCCGGCTGTCACCGCTCGGGCAGCACCATCGTCACCGCGACTCCGCCGGAGCTGCGGTTCTCGAGGGCGACCGAGCCGTCCGCGATGTCGACGAGCGCCGCCACGAGGGCGAGCCCGAGCCCGCTGCCGCCGTCGCGGCTGGTGCGCGCCTCGTCGGGCCGGGAGAAGCGCTCGAAGGCGTGCGGCACGAACTCCTCCGGCACGCCGTGCCCGGTGTCCTCGACGTGCAGCTCGAGGCCGGAGTCGTGCTGGCGCAGACGGAGGGTGATGAGTCCTCCCGGCGGCGTCGCAGCGATCGCGTTCGCGCCGAGATTGTCGAGGATCCGCGAGAACGCGCTCGCCGAGAGCGGGTAGGGCGCATCGGCCCGCTCGATCGCGGTGTCGAGCTCGATCTCGGGGCCGGCGCCTCCGGCGATCGTCCTCAGCCGGTCGACGGAGTCCATCAGCTCGGTCTCCAGCTCGCGCGCCGTCGCGCGCGCCGCGACCGGCGGGGCGGCGTCCAGGCGGGAGAGCTCCAGGAGGTTCGTCGCCAGCCGGGACAGGCGAGCGAGGGACCCCTCGGCGGCGCGGATCTCCGTCTCGAGGGCGTCCGCGTCGCCGAAGTGCCGGTGCGCGAGTTCGAGCTGGGTGATGACGACGGCCAGTGGCGTGCGGATCTCGTGGCTGGCCGCGGACACCATCTGCCGTTCCCGATCCGCCGTGTCCCGCGTCCGGGCGAGGAAGGCGTTCAGCGTCTCCGCTAGGTCCGACAGCTCATCAGTCGCCGAGCCGACGGGGAGCTCGCCTCCGTCACGATCGCCGAGCGAGGCGGCGGTGCGGCGCATCCGCTCGACCGGACGCAGGGCGACGCCGGTGAGCAGCCATGCGGCGAGAGCGGACAGGATCACGAGGGCTGCGGCGCTGACGAGCAGCGTCCGGTCGAGGGCCGCGACGGTGAGGTCGCTGCCGGCGCCGCTGCGCGCCGCCCAGAGCTCCCACGTGCCCGCGCCGGTGTCGAGGGTCCGCGAGACGACGGTGAACCGCACGTCCTCGTCGGTGACGACCGTCGAGGCGCCGTCGTTGCCGCTGCTGCGGTCCAGGACCTCGTGGACGTCGTGCGGCATCGTGTCGACGGGGACCGCACCGCCGGGAGCGCGCGCGAAGATCAGGATCCCCTCGGCCGGCGGGTCAGGGGTCTCGGTCGGCTCCGAACGCAGATCGGCGAGGTACGGGGCGAGGTCGCCCTCGGCGAGGGTCACCTCGGAGGCGACCACGATGCTGCGGAACTGCGCGTGCAGTACGAGGGTGGTCGCACCGACCCCGATCAGCGCGACGAGGAGGCTGCCGAGAGTGATCCGGGAGCGGATCGAGAGGGAGCGCAGCAGCCTCACTCGGCGCGCTCCAGCCGGTACCCCGCGCCGCGGACCGTCGTGATCCGAAGGCCCGTATCGGCGAGCGCGAGCTTCTTGCGGAGGTAGCTGACGTACTGGTCCACGAGAGTCGGCTCGAACGTCTCCGACGACCCCCACACCTCGGTGAGGATCCCCGTCCGGGTCAGCACCTCGTCCGGCCGCAGGGCGAAGAAGCGCAGCAGGGTGAACTCCTTCACGCTCAGCGCGAAAGGGCGGTCGCGGACGGTCGCCCGCACCGCCAGGGCGTCCAGGCGCAGCGCTCCGATCTGCACCACAGGCTGTGGGCCGCTGGTCCGGCGGCGGATCTGCGCGCGGATCCGCGCGCTCAATTCGCCGAAGTGGAACGGCTTCGTGACGTAGTCGTCGGCGCCCGAGTCCAGCCCGAAGATCCGGTCCTCGACGGCGTCCCGCGCCGTGATCAGCACCACCGGGACGGTGCTCCCCGATTCGCGCAGCCGACGGCAGACCTCGAACCCGGTCATCCCCGGCAGCATGACGTCGACGACGGCGACGTCGACGTCTCCCGCCGTGAAGGCGATCAGCGCATCGACACCGTTGTCGACCAGATGCACGTCGTAGCCGTCCTCCTGCAGCCCCCGCTCGACGAGGGCACCCATCTGCGGGTCGTCCTCGACGACGAGGATCCGGGGCATCAGATCGCGCCGGACGTGCCGAGCAGCGACCCGATCAGGAACGTGGCAGCGAGCGCCAGAGCGCCGCCGACGACGATGCGGATCATCGGCCGCAGAGCCCGGCTGCCGCCGACCCGGGCGCTGATGAACCCCGTCGCGACGAGGGCGATCAGCACCACAGCGAAGGTCACCGGAACCCTCTGTTCCGGCGAAGGGAGCAGGATCGCCAGCAGCGGCAGCGCGGCGCCGAGGAGGAACGACAGTGCCGAGGCGCCGGCGGCGGCGAGCGGACTGGCGACCGCCTCCTCGCTCAGGCCCAGTTCCACTTCCAGATGCGCGGTCAGAGCGTCGTTCTCGCTCAGCTCGCGGGCGACCCGATGCGCGGTCTCCGGGGTCAGGCCCCGCGCCTGGTAGAGAGAGGCGAGCTCCTCGAGCTCCCCGGCGGGATCCTCTGCCAGCTCGACGCGCTCCTTCTCGATCAGTGCACGCTGACTGTCGCTCTGGCTGCTCACCGACACGTACTCGCCCAGCGCCATCGAGATCGCACCGCCGACGACCCCTGCGACGCCCGCCGTCAGGATCGGTGCCGTGGCGGTCGTGGCGCCGGCGACGCCCACGACGAGAGCGGCGACCGAGACGATTCCGTCGTTCGCGCCGAGCACGCCCGCCCGCAACCAGTTCAGCCGCCCCGAGATCGCACCGTCGTGAGGTTCCGCGCGGGGCGAGGAGGGCGGAGGCGCGGACGGGGTCGACATGAGGGCCATGCAAGCACCAGCCCCGCTGACGCGCCAGCAAGGAGAGGCTGCCCGATCCTTCCGACGCCGCCCGGCTGAGAGGAGACGCAGGGGAGGGGCAGAGGTCGGCGCAGGCCGCACGTTACGGTGCGACGACCTCCCCGGACCCGAAGGAATCACCATGCCGCTCATCCGCATCGACCTGATCGAGGGCCGCTCCGACCAGCAGATCACCGCACTCGGCGACGCGCTGATGCGCACCCTCGTCGAGGTCTACGGCCTCCCGGAGCGCGACCGCTTCCAGATCGTCACCGAGCACAAGCCCGGCCGGCTCACCGCCCTCGACGTCGGTCTCGGCATCGAGAGGTCCGAGCAGGTCGTGGTCATCCAGATCTTCACTCAGACCGGACGCACCACGGACGAGAAGCAGACGTTCTTCGCCGCACTCGCCGCCGCGCTGGAGGAGATCGGCGTCGACGGCGCCGACCTCGTCGTCGGCTTCGTCGAGAACACCGCGGCGGACTGGTCCTTCGGCTTCGGTCGAGCGCAGTACCTCACGGGCGAGCTCGCAGCGCCCGGCAGCGCGTCATGACGCCGTCCCGGCGGGGAACGGCTCTCTGAAACGCGTCGCGACCCACTCCGGTCGTCGGGCCGCCACTCGGGCAGGGCCCAGCGGGCGCGGCCGACGGAACGCGACCGGTCAGCCCGCGGGCCTGCTGAACAGGTTGACGACGTTCCCGTCCGGGTCGCGGACGAGGGCGGAGCGGTTGCCCCACGGCATGGTGCTCGGCGGGAGCACCACGTCCTCGCTCCGGGGTGCGAGCTCGGCGAAGGCGCGGTCGACGTCGGGCACCTCGAACTCGAGCAGCATGGAGCGGTTCGACGCGGGGACGACGGCGCCATCGAGCATCCCGACGGTCGTGGTGTAGGCGATCGCGAGGGTCGCGCCCGCTCCGGTGAACTGCGCGAAGACCGGCGCCGGGCGCTCGGCCGCACGGCCGATGACCTGCTCGTAGAAGGCGACGAGGCCGTCGAGGTCGTCGGTGACGAGGCGGAGGGAGGTGAACGACATGGGGCTCCTTCAGGGGCGGGGACGAGGTGGAGGCACCAGGCTCGCCTGTCGTCGCGACACCGTCCTGTCGGTGTTTCCGCAGATCGTCCTCGTCTCCGCGAGGTCCGCGGCGGCCGTCGACGTCCCGGAGAAGGTCAGTCGTCGACGACGGACCGCAGTCGTCCGTACTGGAGCGCGAGGTCCTCGGCTCGGAGGGTGCGCTGCGGAGGCCGCTCGTCGGTCACCTCGACCGACAGCATCCGGTCGCCGCGGAACGCCCGGACCCCCTCGCGCAGCCGGCACCACGCGATCAGGTACCAGTGCTCCTCCTTCCCGATCGAGCCCAGCGGTTCGACGTCGCGGACCGCCTCCGCACCGCTGCTGTCGCGGTAGCGGAGCCGGACGACACGATCCGCTCGGAGGGCCGTCGCGAACTCCGCCGGGACGGGCGCCTCCTCCTCGCTCTCGAGGAAGTGCACCCGGGAGGCGACCGCGCCGGCGCGGGCGGCCACGTCGTCGGGCAGGACCGCGAGCGTCTTCCGGGCGGCGGTCCGGGCCGCCTGCCGGAACGGACTGCGCCGCAGCGCGCTGAGGCCGATCAGCACGGCGACGGCCTCCTCCAGCGTGAACCCGGCCGGACCGAGGGTCGCCGACGCGTCGATGACGTAGCCGCCCGTGCGGCCGGGCTCCGCCCAGATCGGCAGACCCGCCTGCTGCAGCGCGGACAGGTCCCGCTCGATGGTCCGCACCGACACCTCGAACCGCTCGGCGAGACGGCGCGCGCTCCGCGGCCGGGGCGAGACCGCCCGCAGCTCCTCGACGAGCCCGTAGAGACGATCGGTGCGGTTCACCCGACCATCATCCGCCCGGGCCTTCGGGGTGGCGTCCGTCGCCGGACTCACTGCGGAGAGATCTCCGCGGCAGCGGCCGCCGCGGGGCGCCTGCGGGAGGAGCCGTCCTGATGGTGGGCCGCCCCTGGGAGTCGCCCGTCTACTCCGCGAGCGCGCGCAGGTGCACCGCCGCCCAGGAGCGGAACGGCGTCCACGTCTCGGAGATCTCGTCGATCGACCGGTCGTCGCCGTAGCGCTTCGCGACTTCGTCGCTCAGCCTGCCCTCGTTGCGCGGCAGGACGTCGGGGAAGTTCGCGCCGCGGATCACGACGAGCTCGGCCGAGAACGGCCCCATCCCCAGGATGCTCTGCACCTGGACGAAGGCCTCGGCCGGCTGGAGCGAGCGCAGGTGGGAGCCGGAGAGCTGTCCGTCGAGGGCGGCCTCGGCGATCGCCTGCAGGTACTCCGCCTTGCGGTCGGGCAGGTCGAGGGACGCCGCACGCAGGACGGCCGGGGACGGGAAGGCTCCGTCATCACCGAGCTGCTGCGCGAGACGCGTCCTGACCGCCGCCGCCTGCCGGATCTGCAGCCGACGCGACAGGACCGTCCAGACCGCCGCCTCGTAGGGCGAGAAGAAGCCGCACGGCCGGAACCCGGGGAGCCGAGCCTGCGCGTCCGCGATGACCTCGTCGCGCGCCGCGACGTCGGGCCAGCTGCGCCCGTCGATGTCGATGGACAGCAGCCGACGGACCTGCTCGGTCGCGGCGTCCAGGTCGCCCGGGCCCTCGACCACGATGCGGGCGGACGGCCCGTCCTGGGTGACCGCGACGTCCACTCGCTGCCAGTCGGCATCGCAGAGGAGGGCGGAGCGGATGCCCGCGGCCTGCGGCTGCGACGCGAGCCGGTTCGGGGTGAAGCCCTCCCAGAACCGCTGGGTGGTGGCCAACGACCAGGGCCCGAGGATCTCGTGAACGGTCTCGAGTCGAGTCACGGTCGGGCCTCGGGGCTCTGAGCGGCGGCAGGACCGTCGGTCCCGGAGGGGGTGGACGAGCCGTCGGGCGGTTCATCGGCGGGTGCCGCATCGGTCGACCGTTCTCCGAAGAGGAAGGCCTCGCCGTCGGAGTAATGGCTGTTCACGCTCAAGTGCTCGGCGAAGCGCTCGTCCCCGAACGCCGCTGTCAGGTCGTCGGCCGAGCGCCACTGCACGTACTCGATGATCCGATCGCTCCGGAGGTCGCGGAAGAAGCTCGTCGAGACGAAGCCCTCGAGCGTTCTGATGTGACCGCGCGTCTCGCTCTCGTTGTACTCGGCCATCCATGCCTGCTTGCCCGCGACGGGCGCCAGTCGGATGATCTCGTGGGCCGCCGTCGGGGCAGCGCGCACCGGATCGACGGGAGTCGCGTCGTCCGGGCTCGCCGTCGCCGAGGTGGTGAACCGGTAGATCCCCTCGTCCACGACCCACGACGATTCAGTGCGGCTCAGTTCCGCCGCGAAATCCTCGGCCTCGCGGCGGCTGCGCCAGAAGAGCAGCCCTAAGAGGAGCTCGGTGCCGGGGGAGGAGGGCGGGCCGAGCACGCGGCCCTGCGCCAGCCGGATCGCTCCGCCGTACCCCGTCCTCGGACGTGCGAGCGCTGCCGGCGAGGCGGCCGGATCGGAACGTTCCGACCCCGCGCCGCTCGGGTGCGCTTCTGCGCTGACCACGACGACGAAGGGGGACGCGTCACCGTCGACGGTGGTGCTTCGTGGGGACACTGACATGGGAGGACCTCCGGGCTTCGAGGACGCCGGAGGTTTTCAGCCCCGGATCGACACCGCCGGTGAGACGGGTCGACCACTCCGATGAGAATCGGTCAGGCGATGACGGTACACCACTTCCCTCCCGCCGTCCCGATCCCGGACGCCCGATTCGCATCCCTCGGGTGAAGCGGTCGGTCCCGCTCGGCGGTGACGGGGACAGCCGCCCGACCGGCGACCGCGGCTCAGTACTGCGCCTGCTCGTGCACCTCGACCGAGCCGTAGAGGGGGGCGCGTCGGGCGTACCGCACGGCGTCGTCCCGGGTCGGGCAGTCGAGCAGGTAGTAGCCGACGAGGGCGGACCGCTCCTCCGCTCGGGACGGGGCCGGAGTGCCGCCTTCTCTTCGCGCCGCGGTCAGATCCGTCTCGACGGAGACGTCCCCGGAGGCGTCGGCGAAGCGTCCGGAGTCGACGAGGACGCCGTCCGCCTTCAGCGACGCGTCGTAGTCCGCCCAGGCCGCGTAGTCCTCGGGGGTATCGCCCCCGGCGTAGCTGCCGTCGGACCGCATCACGAGCATGACCTTCATCGCGCCTCCTGGTTCATCCGACCACCGTTCCCTCGGCGGCCGCCTCCGCGGTCGGATCGCCCCCGGGAACCGGCGCGCCGAGTCTCCGACCATTCTGGGTCGAGGCGACCGTGCGGGGAAGGGATCGCTACGGAGCGGGATCGTCTGCGTCGAGGGCCTGCTGGAGGAGCCGGAGCGCCTTCGGCCCGACTCCGTGGAGGGTTGCGAGACGGTCGAGGCCCACCCGCCTCACGTCGTCCACATCGTGCACGCCCGCGTCCTCGAGCGCACGGGTGGCCGGGGCGCCGACGGCGGGAAGCGGTCGCGGATCCATACGTCCGACACTACGAACCGGACGACCGTGCCGACAGCCGATCATTCGGCGACTTCTGGCGGCGGGTGATTCCGGCGGCTGCCGTCACGACAGCAGCGGCGGCGAAGGCGACCATCGTGCCCGGCCCGTCGAGCAGCGCTCCGAGCCCCACTGCGCCCACGGCCTGTCCGGCGATCAGCACTACGAAGAGCAGGGCCGTGCCGGTCGCCGCGCGGTCCGAGTCGAGAGCGGCGGTCCAGGCGATGAGCGACCCGGTGGCGGCGGTGTATCCCCATCCGAAGAGCAGGCAGGCCGCGAGGGCGGACGGAGTGTCGGCGGCGAGCGCCAGGCCCAGAGTTCCCGCGGCGGCGGTCGCGGTGGTGATGGTCCACGCGGTGCGAGGCGACAGGGTACTGGTCCAGCGGGCGGTGGCGATCGCGACGGCGGGGCGCGAGCCGCTGCGTCAAGCGAGACCTGTCGTCCGCCCGGCCCGTGCTCGTGGTGCCGGAAGGCCGTCGACCGTTCCGCCGATCGGAGGTCGGCACGACGCTCCGGAGGGACTCGAGAACGAGGGACGGATAAGACCACTGTCTCGATAGCCTCTGGATCGAGACGCCCGGTCTCACGCCCTCCTCCTGCCACCGAGGCAGGGCCCTGCAGCCCCGAGAGGACCGCTATGAGCTTCCCGCCTGTCGATTACGCCACGTACCAGGCCCTGCGTGACGAGGACATCAGCCATCCCGATGTCGAGGGAGGGGGCTGGAAGCTCGGGCACGCGACGTCCTGGGCGAGGTGGGGCGAGCGCGGTGACCTGGCCGGCCCCGTCACGGCGAGCAGTCCCGAGGAGTTCGTCGAGCTGCAGCCCATGACGACATCCGTCGTGCTGTTCGCGATCAACTGGGGCGGGAAGAACCCTCCCTCCGACCCGACGTTCTGGCAGACCTTCCATTCGCCCGGTCATCGGGGCGACGGCGCACTCCGGAACAGTGTGCGCGCCGCCTACGACGAGGTCCTCGACTCGAGTGCGCCTGTCGCCTACATGTCGGACGTCTTCAAACTGGTTCCGACCCGTGACGCGGGGGCTCTTCGGACGACTCTGCGCGACGAGCAGCAGGCGGGCAGGGACCACGTCGAACGCTGCGCCGAGCTGCTGACCTGGGAGCTGACCACCTGTCGCGAAGGAGCCGACGGCCGGACGCCGGTGGTGGTCGGCATGGGCGACGCCGCGTTCGAATGGCTGTCGGGCACAGGACCGGACACCCGGATCGCCGAAGCACTGGAGAAGGCCCTCGGACCCGACGCCCGGTCGTTCGTGAGGAGGATGCCCCACTACACGTTCGGATCGGCCACCAACCACGAGAGGACGACAGCGCTGACCCGCATCCTTCGGGAGGTTCTCGACGACCTCTGAATCCGCGGCTGATGCTCTCGCTGGTCGCGACTGCTGCCGGACTCCGGGGTCCCGACGCCCTCCTGCGGTCCGCTGCCGACGCCTCGTGGTCGTGGTCCCGGGTGGACGGAGGGCCCCCGGGCGAGGTCGTCCGCTCAGGCCGCGGGAGCCGGACGCGGAGGCGCCGTGCTGCCACGTTCGACGATCTCAGGGCCGAGGAGGCGCACGACGTACGCCTCCTCGGTGTCCGTCGCGCCTTCGATCCGGCGGACGAGCTGACGCACCGCCATGCTCCCGAGCCGGTCGGGTGCGCTCTCCACGAAGGAGTAGGGGAGCGAGAAGGTGCGCGCGAACTCCTCCGAGAACCGGCCGAGCACCGAGACGTCCTCCGGGCTCCTCGTGCTCCGCGCTCCCAGAACGCTCGGAAGTGCCGCTGCGGCCGCCTCGTTGTTGACGAGCAGGCCCGTCGCCCGCGGGTGCGCGTCGAGCAGATCTCCGAGCGCCCGGCCGACGTCCGGCTGGGTGGAGGGCGCGAACGACGTGTGCAGTCGGATGCCGTGGGCATCGGCGGCCTGGAGAGCGGCGTCCTGCAGGCGCCAGACGTAGGCGCCGCCGCGATCGACGACGTGCTGGGGCGGGGACACGAGCACGAGCTCCCGATGCCCGAGGGCGTGGAAGTGGTCGATCATCGCGCGACCGGTCTCCTCGAAGTCGAGGTCGAAGACGTCGACGCCGGAGCAGTCCCTCGGCAGGCCGACGAGGGCGCCGGGCTGCCGGGCGTTGCGCAGGATGTCCAGCCGCGGATCGTCCACGGCGACATTGAGCAGGACGATCCCGTCGACCATGCGGGAGTCGCTGATGCGTCGCAGTGCGCTCGTGCCGTCCGCGTCGGTGACCAGCAGGATGTCGTATCCGAGCTCGCGGGCCATGTTCGAGACGCCGAGGGTGTACTGCAGCATCGCGGGGGCGAACTCGTCCTCGAGGAACTGCGCCAGCAGGCCGATGACCCGGGTCTGCGAGGTCGCCAGCGATCGCGCGCCCGCGTTGGGCGTGAACTCCAGGCGACGAGCCGCAGCGAGCACTCGCCGGCGCACCTCGGCCGAGATCGGGCGGTTGCCCGAGAACGCGTAGGACGCGGTGCTGCGGGAGACGCCCGCTTCGCGGGCGACGTCTGCGATGGTGGCCACTGTCGTTCTCCTCGGAGGCTGTCGGACGGCGAGGACCGGTCGGACTGCTGCCGGCTCTCCGCTCAGGTGCAGGAGAGCACGCGGCGGTCGCACCTCATGCTCCTGCATCCAGGGGCCGCTGCCGGTCCGAGCGGGGGACGCCTTCCCTGTGCCCACCCTGCCGTGGCATGCCCCGCACACGCTCGAGGCGCCCCGTACGGATACGGGGCGCCTCGAGGTCCGGGTCAGTTCAGGGTGAACTGGACGGTGGTGGTGTTCCCGGCGACGTCGTGGACGACCATGGTGTTGGCACCCTTGACCGCGCCGAAGACGCCCGGCTTGATGAAGTTCACGTCGGACCACGCGTTGTCGGTGAGATCCTTCACGCGACCGTTGATGACCGCCCTGTCGATCCTGCCCGCGTCGTACAGCTTGAAGCTCACCTGGTCGTAGACGCCCTTCTCACCGGTGGTGAAGGAGGGCTCGGTCTTGACCGTGGCCGTCGGCGCCGTGCTGTCCAGCGTCACCGCGAAGGTCTTCGTGGGAGCGATGTTGCCCGCGAGATCCTCCGCGTTGTACTTGACGGTGTAGTTCCCGTCGGGCAGCTGCACCGTGGCCGAGTGCGATCCGGTCCTCGCTCCACCGGCGACCGGGGACTGCGTGCTTTTGACGAGCTTGCCGTCCTTGTAGATGTTGGCCACGATGCGCTTCAGTCCGCGGTCGTCCGTCGCATCGACCTGAACGGCCAGTGCGGAGAAGGGTCCGGCCGTGGTGGGTGACACCAGCGTGACCGCCGGCTTGGTCGTGTCGGCGACGGCGACCGGCGTGAGCGTCCAGAACCGGTCGGCGGTCTGGGCGTCGGTCGCGGTGCTGGTGGTGGCCCCGTCGGTTCCGAGCACGATGGTCCCGTTCCGGTTGTTCCCCGAGGAGTCCTGGAGCGCGGCTCCGGACGCCTCGTCGAACGCGTACTGCGCGACGGTGCCCGCCGCCGCCCGGCCGCCGGCCAGAGCGGCCACGTCGGCCGCGGACAGCGCCCGGTCGTAGACGGCGAAGTCGTCGATCGCGCCGTCGTAGGCCGGGTCCCCGTACTGCGACTTGCCCAGGTAGTTCCGGTTGGTGTTCCCGAGAGCCGACGGCTTCACCGTCATGTTCGGGTTCGTGGCGACGACCGTGCCGTTGAGGTACATCGTGCCCTGCGTGCCCGAGACGGTGACGACCACGTTCGACCACTGGTTGAGCGGGAAGTTCTGACCGCCGTAGGTCAGTCGCTGCTCGCCTCCGGCGCCGGTGTTCGTGATGGCGAACCGCGGTCCGGCACCCCCGGCGTTGAGAGTGAGGAACATGTTGACGTTCTGGCCCGTGCCGAAGTCGAAGACGCGGGAGTAGTTCGTCAGCGACGCCGGCTTGATCCAGGTGGAGACGGACCAGTCGCCGGTGAGTCCGCTGACGATTCCGCTGGGGAGCGACCCGTACGACGCCGTCTTGCAGAAGTCCAGTGCCGTGCCGAACCTGCCCGGCTGGCGGGCTCCGCTGACCTGGCAGTTGGAGGTCGGTGCGCCGTCGGACCACTGGATGACCGCAGCGCCCGCGTCCTTGCTCAGGTTGAGGACCCCGAGCGTCTTGCCCGTCGCGTAGTTCGCGAGGCGGACCTTCCCCTTCCCGTCGGGGATGAGCTGCCACAGCTGCTCGTCTCCGCCGTTCGCGTCGGCGATCACCGCGGCTGCTCCGTTGGACGCTGCGGCGCCGGCGATGGTCAGGGCGCGCCCGCTGGGGGTGTGGACGACGCGGTAGAGGCCCTGGCCCGCTGCCGTGATCCTCCACGCCTGTCCGGTCGCGGTCGCGGAGTCGGCCTGGACGACCGGCGTCCCGTTCGCGGTCGCGCCGCCCTGCGTGGCGAGCTGCAGACCGGAGTTCGCGTTGCCCACGGTGTAGTCGCCCGCCAGGCTGGTCGGGCTCTTCTCCGGGGTGACGATCACCTGGTAGCCGTAGGTCGGGTTCATCACGATGGGCACCGTGATCGATCCGTCGGCGGCGACCTCGTAGGTCGTGTTCGAGATGGTGACCGGGCCGTCGGTCTTCACCGTGCGGCCGTAGGAGGCGGTGAAGTCCACCTGGACGTCGACCTTCGAGCCGAGCGACAGCTCGTCGAGCCCGTTGACCTTGATGGACGTGGCTCCGGTGTTGCCGCCGGCGATGACGCGCACTTCGTCGCCCTCGTCGCTGACGGAGGCGGCGCCGTCGAGCGGGCTCTCGTTCGACGGCGGCGTGGTGGTCACCATCTGGCCGGTCATCTGGGCGTACCAGGTGTAGAGCCAGTACGCGCCGTTGGGGTCGCCGTTCCGTCCGGTGAGGAGGTCGCCCAGGGCGCCCGACTGGTTCCAGAACGGGAGCTCGGCGCGGGTGATCCCGTAGCGCTCGAGCTTCGCGATGTACCCGACCAGCGGGCCGGACAGGCCGACCTCGGCGGGTGCCGCGTACTCGGTGATGTCGATGGGCGGCTCGGGGAGGTCGAGGTCGTCGAGGATGGCCCGGACCTTCTCGACGTCGCCCTTGATCTTCGAGGAGCGGATCAGCTCGTGCCACTCGAGGACGTCCGGGAGGGTGTCGGTCGCCTTCGCGTGCTCGTAGAACGCGCGCATGTTCGTGATGTTGTCGGAGTAGGCGGGGCCCTGGATCGGCATCTCGGGGTCGAGGGTGCGGATCAGACGGTAGGTCTCGGTCCAGAGATCGAAGAAGGAGCCGTTCGACGCCTGCCAGGTGATATCGGGCTCGTTCCAGATGGCATAGGCGACGATGTTCGTCTTGCCGGACGCCTGGGTGTCCTGGACCATCTTCTCGACGGCCGGGAGCCAGGAGGCCTTGTCGTATCGATAGGGCCAGCCGGGCAGGTAGTCCACCAGGCGGACGACGACGCCCGCACCGGCCGACTTCGCGGTGTCGGCGACCGACAGGGCGTCACCGGTCGGCTGCTGTGTGCCCCCCTCGGGCTTCTGCACGAAGGTGTGCGGCTTGATGGGGAGGATCTTGTCGAGGGACGGGACGCCGGCGCTCGCCAGTCCGTACAGGGACCCGCTGGCCATGTGAGTGACGGGACGGAAGGGCTGGTCGGCCTCCACGACGAGCGTGGCTGCGGCTCCGGGTGCCGCTTCCGCGGGAGCGCCCACGGCGAGGACGCTCCCCGCTGCGACGACCGCGGCTGAGACGACTGCTGCGAGGACACGACGCCCGCGGATCCGACGGCGCTGTCGCCGGTCGGCATCCGTGGGAGGCGTCTCACGTAGAGCGATGGATCTGTTCATCTGCTGTATCTCCATTGATCGAGCGATTGGTCGAACCTATCCGCACAGTGCTGCATAGATCATCGAACCGGTTCGATGTGGATTAAAGCATTAACTGGCCGAGGCCTCAATACCTCTGAGTTCTTCGAGCCTTTCGCGCCTGATGGACATGATGCGTTCGTATCTTTCCGACACCAGAAGTTGCGAAAGCTTATGAGGACCGTCGAGTGATGCAGGAAAGAGCTGTCGACGGCGTCTCGTCCTGGGCGCGTCTCACGGGGAGGACCGTGCGGGAGCGGATCCTGGCTGGGCCGCATCGTCCAAGGTCTCGGCCCGGACCGTTCACCGGGGCGGGGTCGAGGGAGAAGCCCCTCCGCCGCGACGAGCGGCAGAGCAGCGACCCTCAAGCGGTTCGGACCTCTACCGTTGCACCCGTGCCCCTCCTTCTCGCCGACCTGCTGTCGTGAGAGCGCTCGTCGCCTGGCTCGAGCGCCGCCAGATCCCGCTCTACCTCGCCGCGATCGCCGCCGGCGCCGCTCTCGGACTGCTGCTGCCCGCCGCGCACCACCTCGAGGTCGCGATCGAACCGGTGCTCGCGCTGCTGCTGTTCGCCACGTTCCTCGGGGTCCCGTTCGCCGCGATCGGACGGTCTCTGCGCGACGGCCGCTTCCTCGCCGCGGTCGGGGTGCTGAACTTCGTCGTCGTGCCGCTCGTCGCCTACGGGCTGTCCCGATTCGTCGCCGACACTCCGGTGCTGCTGTTCGGGGTCCTCCTGGTGCTCCTGACGCCGTGCATCGACTACGTGATCGTGTTCGCCGGGCTCGCCGGAGGGGCGTCCGACCGGCTGCTCGCCGCCGCACCGCTGCTGATGCTCGCGCAGATCCTCCTCCTCTCCGTGTATCTGGTGCTCTTCATCGGTCCTGCGGGGGTGGCGGTGGTCGACGCCGGTCCGTTCGCGCGGGCGTTCCTGCTGCTGATCGTGGTGCCGCTGTCCGCGGCCGGGCTGGTGCAGGCCCTGGCGCGCCGACACGTGTCCGGCCGGATCGTCGAGTCCACGATGCTCGGGCTCATGGTGCCGCTCATGACGGCCACGCTCTTCACCGTCGTCGCCTCCCAGTCCGGCGCCGTGGGCGCCTCGGCCGGCCGGCTTCTCGTTCTCGTCCCGCTCTACGCGGGATTCCTCGTGGTCATGACCGCTCTGGGGCTGGGTGCTGGACGCGTCTTCCGACTCGACGTGCCCGCGACGCGCGCCCTCGTGTTCAGCGGCGCGACCCGCAACTCGCTCGTCGTGCTGCCCCTCGCACTCGCGCTCCCGGCACCGCTGTCGCTCGCGCCCGTCGTCGTCGTCACGCAGACCCTCGTGGAACTCGTCGGCATGGTCGTCCTCGTCCGACTGCTCCCTCGGCTCACCCGAGACCGAGCAGCGCGGGCCGGCCCGGTCTGAGGCGGACTCACCAGCGCCCGAGACGACTCGGGCCTGCAGAAGGGTCGCCCGGGGAGTCGCCCGGGAGGTGCTCGCCGGTCAGTCCTTCTCCGGTCTGCCCGCAGTCCCCGCGTCAGCGGGCTCATCGGCCGGGGCGACAGGAGCTGCGGACTCGACCGCGGTGGGCTGGACCGCGGCCGATCTCGCCTCCTTGGCGGCGAGGCGCTTCTTCTGGGACTTGCCGGTGCTGAACGGGCTCACCCACAACCAGGAGAAGCGCCGCAGCGACTGGAAGAGGAACAGCGACGCCCAGAGGGAGAACACCGTCAGGGCGAACGGGAAGACCGTCGCCGGGCCGGTCGGGACATTCGTCTCGCCGAGCAGGGGGACGAACGCGACGACGACAGCGATCACGAAGAGGTGCAGGAGATAGATCTGGAAGCTCTGCTGCCCCATGGTGACGAAGATCTTCAGTGCGCGGACCTTGACGAGGTACTGGGAGCCGGCGATGCCCAGGACGATCGCGACCGAACTGGCGATCAGGATGACGCCCGGAATGCGGTTGGCGTCGAAGGCGACGATCACCGCGATGATGCCGATGTAGGACACTGCGAGCGCGAGCGCCTGCCAGACCTTCACGCGGGCGGCGAAGCGGTAGAACGTGCGGGGGATGAACATCGCCACGAGGAAGAAGATGAAGTTCTGGAGCACCCGGTCCCAGCCGATGTTGTCGGTGTCCAGCAGGCCCGTGGTCGTGGACGCGACGGACAGCAGCCCGGCCACAGAGAGCTGGATCCACCGGGGCACCTTGCGGATCGCCCAGGCGAGGATGCTGAAGATCGCGAGAGCCCAGATGAACCAGTAGCTGCTCGACGGCAGGATGGGGAGCACCAGCACGTTGAGCGGGTCCGTCGGTGAGGTGGCCTCCGACCGTGAGAACGGGACGATGAGGTAGAAGACGACCCGGATGAACGACCACAGCAGATAGAGGTACACCAGCGCGAGGACCCGGCGGCGCCACAGCTCGGCGAACGTCCACGTCAGCATCCGGGCGGCCGTGAGGCCCGCGATGAAGAAGAACACGGGCATGGGGAAGTAGAGCAGCACAGTGCGGAGCTTCGGGACGTACCCCTCGAGGCCGAAGAATCCCAGGAACAACGACGAGTGGTAGAGCACGACGAGACTGATCGCGACGCCCTTGGCGAAGTCGATCCACTCTCGCGACTCGGGGCGCTTCACGACGGCCCCTGCCGTGCTCGATCCCGTCATCCGTCGCTCCTCGCGTTGGCGCACACGGCGCGATCACTGTTCACCGATTGCTGCGGATCCATTGCGCCCCCAAGATGCTGAATTCGAATCGGATGCGAATGAGCCCCGATTCATTCCCCGTACGGGTTTTGAGAGTACGGGAAAGAATCCGATCGCGGACGAATCGCTGGAGCATCGAGGCGGCCGGGGAGGTCCGGACGCCTCGCAGACACCGGACGACGTCCTGTCCGTGGAGTCGCCCGCTCCACGCCGGAGGGCCTTCGGCGCGATCCGAGCGACGTCGGTCGGTCCGCGACCGCAGACGAATGAACCGTGGAGGGACGCCGTGACGGCGCTTTCGTCCAGCCCCGGGGGTCGCGGACCCGAAGAACGAGACGAAACCGGCGTGCGGCCAGGACACCTCGACCTCTCCGTCATACTCCATGACGTGAACGACGCCACCACCGCCCCCAGTCTCGACGGCCGCGAGTTCGTGATGACCTCCTCGACCAACAGCGCGGTCGACCCGGAGTCGCCGTCGCGGTTCCACTACTCCGAGCGCGACGGAGTGGTCTGGGGCGACTACGTCGGCGACACCGTGACCTTCGGCCGGTTCGTGGGCACGCGCACGGGTGACGCCCTGCAGGTCTCGTTCGTGCACCAGCTGATCGACGGCGGGACCGTGGTCAGCGGCACCGGCGGCAGCCGCGTCGAGCTCGACGGCGAGGGCCTGCTGCGGCTCGTCGAGGAGTTCGAGATCGACGGCGACGACCACGTCAGCATCTGCGTCGAGGTCTGACGCTCAGCGCGCCGCGTCGCGGCCGTTCCCCGCGGTGGTGAACCGCGTCATGCCGAGCCGGTTCGTCGATCCGGAGCGGTCGGGGATGTCGGAGGGCAGCAGATAGGCCTTCCGCACCACCTCGTCGAGCACGACGACCGAGACCACCGACTTCACCTCGGGCCGGGCCGCGACCACGCCGGTGACGAAGTCGTGCACGCCGCCGATGTCGAGCGAGCGGACCAGGAGCATCGCGTCGTGCTCGCCGGTCGTGATGCAGCAATACTCGACGTCGGGCATCTGGAGGATGCCCTCGCGGAACCGGTGCCACGACTGCGGGTGCACAGTCACGAACACCAGGGCGCAGACGTCGAGCCCCACCTTCCCCGGATCGACCAGGGCCGAGAACCCGGTGATGACGCCGGATGCGGTCAGCTGCTCGACCCGGTTGTAGACGCTCGCCCGCGAGACGTTCACCCGCTCGGCCAAGGCTGACATCGAGATGCGCCCGTTCTCGCGCAGGACGGCGAGGATGCGCAGATTGAGGTCGTCGAGCCGGCCCGCGCTTTGTCCAGCGACCGCACCGGCGGCCGGATCGGTGATCGACATAATCCACTCCTTCGTCGCTGCGGGCGGCAGTTCGTCCACGATAGCGGCCCTCTGGAAACGGAGTGCGTCGCGATGTGCCATCGTTTCGCAACACGTCCAGCCGAACCCTCGCCAGGAGGCCTCCATGGTTGTCCGCTCCACCCGCACCCCGCGCTCCGCCCCGACGCGAGTGGTGATCGCCGCTGCGGCGGTCTCCCTCGCCCTTCTGGTGGCGGGCTGCTCCTCGGGCCGCGTCGACACCGCCGACGGCAGCAGCGCGACGCTCACCATCAACAAGGCGTTCGACCTGAAGACCGCCGACCCGGGCCGCATGTACGAGCCGACCGGCCAGATGGTCGACAAGGCGCTCTACGAGACCCTCCTCACCTTCGAGGGCGGCGACGTCTCGCAGGTCGTCGACGGCCTCGCGAGCCTCGAGCAGTCCGACGACGCGAAGACCTTCACCCTCACCCTGAACGGCGAGCACACCTTCTCGGACGGCACCGCGATGACCGCCGACGACGTGGTGTTCTCGCTGCAGCGCGTGATCGGCCTCAAGGGCAACCCCTCGTTCCTCCTCGACGGCGTCACCGTCACGAAGAAGGACGACACGACGGTGGTGCTGACCACCGAGAACCCCACGCCCGCCCTGCCGGCGATCCTGGCGAACCCGGCGCTCGGCATCCTGAACTCGAAGGTCGTGAAGGAGAACGGCGGCACCACCGACGAGACCGACACCGCCGAGACGTTCCTCAACACCACCTCCGCCGGCTCCGGCCCGTACGTGCTCGACACGCTCGACCTCGCCTCGCAGGTCGTGCTGACCGCGAACGAGAACTACGACGGCGATGCCCCGGGCTACGGACGCGTCGTCATCCAGAACGTCGAGGGCGCGACCCAGAAGATCAACGTCGAGGGCGGCAGCGCCGATGTGGCGCTGGACCTCTCGGGCACCCAGGCGGAGGCGCTCGGCGACTCGGTCGCGGTCACCAGCGACCCGTCGGCGAACGTGATCTTCCTGCTGCTCAACCAGAACCCGAGCGTCTCGGCGATCACGTCGAACCCCGACTTCGTGAAGGCCGTGAAGGAGGCCGTCGACTACGACGACCTCGTCTCGATCGCCGGCAACGGCACCGCCCAGGCGTCCGGCGTCATCCCGAGCATGCTGCTCGGCGCCCTGCCCGAGAGCGGCGCGCTCACCCAGGACCTCGACGCCGCGAAGGCTGACCTCGCGAAGAGCGGCTACGCCGGCGAGTCCGTGACGCTCAACTTCCCGAGCGACATCAGCCTGAACGGCATCGACTTCCCGACCATCGCGCAGCGCATCCAGTCGCAGCTGAAGGACGCCGGCATCACCGTCGAGCTCGCCCCGGCCCCCGTCGCCACCGAGCTCGACGCCTACCGCAACGGCACCGAGACCATGGGCCTCTGGTACTGGGGCCCGGACTACCCGGATCCGAGCGACTACCTCGTCTTCACCCCGGGCGACGTCGTGGGCCTCCGCTCCGGCTGGACCGACGGTGCGGCCCCCGCGATCTCGGCGCTGGCCGACGCCGCGGCCACCGGCGGCAGCGACGACGAGCGCCAGTCGCGCTTCGAGGAGCTGCAGACCGCGCTGAACGCCGACGGCCCCTTCATCCCGCTGCTCCAGCCCGGCAACAACATGGCCGCGGCGAAGGACGTCTCGGGTGTCGTCTACAACGCGGTGTGGACCATCGACATCGCGGCCCTCACCGCGCAGTAGCCCGTGTCCACCACCACGACGGCCGTCCGGACCCCGCGTCAGCGCGGGGGCCGGGCGGCCCACCCGTTCCTCCGCTACGCGCTCCGCCGCGTGCTCACCTCGCTGCTGCTGGTGGTGGGCGTGACCCTCGTCACCTTCATCCTGACCAACCTCGTGCCGGGCGACCCCGTGGCGGCCGCCCTCGGACAGCGCGCTGCGGAGGATCCGGAGATCGTCGCGCAGTTCCGCGCCCAGTACGGTCTCGACCAGCCGCTCGTCGTGCAGTACTTCACCTATCTCGGCAACCTGCTGCACGGCGACCTCGGCGTCTCCACCACCACGCACAACCCGGTGGTCGCCGACCTGGCGAAGGCGCTGCCGGCCACCCTCGAGATCGCCTTCGGCGCCATCGTGCTCAGCGTGATCGTCGGCGTGCTGTTCGGCACCGTCGCCGCCTACCGGCGCGGCAGGGCCTCCGACCACGTTCTGCGCGTCGTGTCGCTGGCCGGCCTCAGCGTGCCGACCTTCTGGCTCGCGCTGGTCCTCTACTACGTCCTCTACTTCCAGCTGCGGATCGCGCCGGGTTCCGGCCGGCTGAGCAGCGACTTCACCACGCCGCCGACGGTGACGGGCCTCTACACGGTCGACGCCCTGCTCGCCGGCCAGCTCGACACCTTCCTCGACGCGGCGTCGCACCTCTTCCTCCCCGTGCTCGTCCTGACCCTCTACACGGTGGGCCTGCTGACCCGGTTCGTGCGCACCGCAGTGCTCGAGATCCTCGACCAGGACTACGTGCGGGCCGCACGCGCGAAGGGGCTGCCGAACCGCGCGGTCACCTTCTCCTACGTGCTGCGCGGGGCGAGCATCCCGATCCTCACCGTCGTGGGCCTCGCCTTCGGCAGCCTGCTCAGCGGCACCGTGCTCGTCGAGGCGGTCTTCGGCTGGCCCGGGATCGGCTCCTACGCCTACCAGGCCGCGTCGCACCTCGACCTGCGCGGCATCATGGGCGTCGGCCTGCTCATCGGCGTGATGTACCTGCTCGTGAACCTGATCGTCGACCTGCTGTACGGCGTGCTCGACCCGAGAGTGAGGCTGGCCTCGTGACGGATCCGCGAACCACCCGGTCCGACCCGCGCGACGGCGCTCCGGCCGGTCCGCGCGACGGCGTCGGTGCCGGAGTGCTCGACCCGGTCGCCGCCCCCGGCCTCCGCCTGCGCCGCCCCCGCCTGCGCCTGGGTCGCTGGTCGGCGCCGCTCGGACTCCTCGGCGCCGCCGTCGGCGTGCTCTGGATCCTCATCGCCGTGCTCGCCCCCGTCATCGCCCCGCACGATCCGCTCGCGCAGGACCTGCCCCTCCTCCAGGCGCCCGGCGAGGGCACGCTGATGGGGACCGACGCGCTCGGCCGGGACGTGTTCTCGCGGGTGATCTGGGGTGCCCGGGTCACGATCCCGCTCGCCCTGCTGCTCGTCGTGATGTCGGTGCTGATCGGCGCGATCGTCGGATCCGTCGCCGGATTCCTCGGCCGTGCGGTCGACGAGGTCGCGATGCGCATCACCGATCTCGTGATGGCGTTCCCCACGGTCATCCTGGCGATGGTGATCGCGGCCGCGCTCGGAGCGTCGCTCCTGAACGCGGTGCTCGCGGCGCTGATCGTGTCGTGGCCGTCCTACGCCCGGCTGACCCGAGGCCTCGTGCTCGGCCTCCGCTCGTCGAACTACGTCGTGTCCGGCCAGCTGCTCGGCTTCTCGCCGCTGCGCTCGCTCGTCCGCGACATCGCGCCCAACATCGTCGGCCCGGTGCTCGTCCTGGCGAGCCTCGACATCGGCACGGCCATCCTCCTGCTGTCGGGCCTGTCGTTCCTCGGGCTCGGCGCGAAGCCGCCGACCGCCGAGTGGGGCTCGATGGTGTCGGACGCCATCCAGAACTTCGACGCGTGGTGGATCGGGGTCTTCCCGGGCCTGGCCATCCTCACCGTCGTCATCGCGTTCAACTTCGTCGGCGACGCCCTGCGCGACGCCCTGGACCCGCGGTCGCAGACGGTCCGCGGAGGAGGCGCCACGCTGTGAGCGACGCACTGACGATCAGCGGGCTGCGCATCCGCACCCGCAGCCACGCCGTCGTGGACGGCATCGATCTGGCGTTGCGCCGCGGCGGCATCCACGGCCTCGCCGGCGAGTCGGGCTCGGGCAAGACGATGACCGCCCTGGCGGTGCTCGGACTGCTGCCCGGATCGATGACGGCCAGCGGGAGCATCCGCCTCGCCGACGACACCGGCGACGGCACGACGGAGCTCGTCGGCGCGTCCCGGCAGGTGCTCGGCGCGGTGCGCGGACGCCGGGTCGCCATGGTCTTCCAGGACCCGTCGACGAGCCTGCACCCGCAGCTCACCGTGGGCCGCCAGCTCACCGACCACCTGCGCCACCACCTCGGTCTCGGCAAGGAGGCCGCGCGGTCCAGGGCCGAGGCCCTGCTCGAGCGGGTGCGGGTGCCGGACGCCCGGGCCTCCCTCGGGCGCTATCCCCACCAGTTCTCCGGGGGTCAGCGGCAGCGCATCGCGATCGCGGTGGCTCTCGCGTGCGAGCCCTCGGTGCTGCTCGCAGACGAGCCGACGACCGCGCTCGACGTGACCGTGCAGGCCGGAGTGCTGCAGCTGCTGCGGGAGCTGGTCGACGACGGCGGGCTGAGCATCCTGCTCGTCACCCACGATCTCGGCGTGATGAGCGCCGTGGCCGACGAGGTGACGGTGATGCGCCAGGGGCTCGTCGTGGAGTCGGCTCCGCGCGAGCGGCTGTTCACCGCGCCCGAGGACGAGTACACGCGGGCGCTGCTCGCGGCTCTGCCCGGCTCGAGCTTCGAGGAGAGCCCGGAGGAGCTGGTCGCCGAGCTCGTCGAGGGGCACGAGAGGGCCGCCGCCGCGGACGATCCGGGCGCGGCCGCGGAAGGCGACGTCGAGAGGGGTGCGCGATGAGCGCGGGAGTGGTTCTCGAGGCCGATGGCATCGTGGTCGAGTACGGGCGGCGACCGCCGCTGCGTGCCGTCGACGGGGTCGGCTTCCGGGTGGCGGCCGGCGAGGTCGTGGCGCTCGTCGGAGAGAGCGGCTGCGGCAAGTCGAGCCTCGCGCGCGCCGTGGTCGGCATCGAGAAGCGCCGCGGTGGCGACGTGCGCCTGAACGGCGTCGACGTGCCCGCGCTCGGACTCCGTCGGCGCAGTCCGGCGATGACCGGCGTGCAGATGGTCTTCCAGGACCCGAACTCCTCGCTCAACCCCCGTCGCCGCATCGGCGAGCAGATCGGCGACGGCGTCCGGGCGGCGCTCGCCCGGGGCGCCGAGGGCTCGGACCCGGCCGACTGGCTGCGCCGCGTCGGGCTCGACCCGGCGATGGCGAGCCGGTTCCCGCACGAGTTCTCCGGCGGCCAGAAGCAGCGCATCGCCATCGCGCGGGCCCTCGCGGCGCGGCCGCGGATGCTCGTGGCCGACGAGCCGATCTCGGCCCTCGACGCCTCGACCCAGACGAGCGTCGCCGCGCTGATGCGCTCGCTCAGCGTCGAGGCCGGCGCGGGCATGCTGTTCATCTCGCACGACCTCTCGGTGGTCCGGCGCATCGCCGACCGGGTGCTCGTGATGTACCGCGGCCGCGTCGTGGAGTCGGGGGACACCGAGACGGTGTGGCAGAGCCCGCTGCACCCGTACACGCGGGCGCTGCTCGCGGCGATCCCGCTGCCAGACGGGCTGGGGCGGCTGCCGCTGGCCCCGCTCGACGCCGACCGGGCGGCCTGGCTCGAGGAGCTGCCCGAGGCGCTGGAGCGGACGGGCGCGTGAGCGCGGTGGAGGAGGCCCGGGCCGAGGAGTCCGCACTCTGGAGCATGCCGAGGGCCGTGAACCGCAGCCCGCTCCCCGGGGACGGCGCGTTCATGACCGCCGGCTGGGCCGATCCGGAGCCGGTGATCGACCCCGACGACCCGGTGCTCGCCTACACCGCGGAGCGCCGGTCGCGACTGGCGCAGGCGCTGCCCGCCGAGCTGCTGATCATCCCTGCCGGCCTGCCGCGGGTGCGCTCGAACGACAGCGACCACCGCTTCCGCCCGGGCACCGACCACGTGTGGCTGACGGGCAACGGAGTCGCCGAGAGCGTGCTCGTCGTCGACACGACGGGAGGGGAGGCCGGCTCGATCCTGTACCTGCGTGCTCCCTCCGGCCGCGACGGCGACGAGTTCTGGCAGAACGACGCGCTCGGCGACCTCTGGGTCGGGCCGCGGCCGTCGCTCGCCGAGACGCAGGCAGCACTGGGCATCGAGACCCGGCCGCTGGCCGACTTCACCCGCGACGTGGAGCGGGCCGCGCGGCGGGCCCGGCGCATCCGGGTCCTGCCCACCCTCGACGAGAGCGTCGACGAGCTGGTGCGGAGCATCTGCGGGCCGGAGCTCGGACCGCACCTCGTGCTCAAGGCGACGCTCGACGAGCTGCGCCTGATCAAGAACGACTGGGAGATCGGACGGCTGCAGCTCGCCGTCGACGGCACGGTGCGGGGCTTCGACGACTGCCTCGAGGCGTGGCAGGTCGCCCGCGCGATGCCCCGCGGCGAGCGCTACCTCGAGGGCACCTTCGCCCGCCGCGCCCTGGTCGAGGGACAGGGGCTGGCCTACGGATCGGTCGTCGCCTCGGGAGCGCACGCCACGACCCTGCACTACACGCGGAACACCGGGCCCCTCGCCGACGGCGATCTCGTCCTGATGGACATGGGGGTCGAGCTGCCCTCGCTCTACGCCGCCGACATCACCCGCACCTTCCCGGTCAGCGGGGAGTTCACCCCGCTGCAGCGGGACGTGTACTCGATCGTGCTGCGCGCGCAGCAGGCCGGCATCGACTCCCTGCGCGCGGGAGTGCGCTTCCAGGACTACCAGGACGCGTGCGGGCGATCCCTCACCGAGGGGCTGATCGACCTCGGCCTGATCCGCTGCTCGGTCGACGAGGCCATGGCCCCGTCCGCGTCGTACCACCGCCGGTGGAGCATCTCCCGCGCCGGGCACATGCTCGGGATGGACGTGCACGACTGCAACCACGCTCCGCACGAGACGTACCTCGGCGGAGTGCTCGCGGCCGGCCACACGCTCACCGTGGAACCGGGACTCTACTTCCAGCCCGGCGACCTGACGGTCCCCGCTGAGCTGCGGGGCCTGGGCATCCGGATCGAGGACGACCTCGTGGTCACGGAGACGTCGTCGATCCTGCTCTCGGCGGCGATGCCGCGCACGCCCGACGCGGTGGAGGAGTGGATGGCGAGGCTGGCGGGCTGGGAGGTCGGGCCCTCGACGCGATCGGCCGACGCGGCCTACGGGAGCTGCGGGGGCGCGATCAGTTCGAGGAATCCGCCGAGGGCACCTTCGAGGTAGATGATGCGCGTGCCGGCTCGGGCGCCAGCGGTCATCCGGTGAGGTGTCCCGACCGGTCTCCAACCGTGTCCAGCGCAGAGCTCGAGGACACGATCGAGGTCCGAGACCGTGAGCGCGATGTGCACCGTGCCGACCTGTGCGGGCGAGCCGGCGGACTCGAGCTGTCGGGGCGGGTCGTACTGCAGCAGCTCCACCCGGTGGGGGCCGAGGGTCACCGTCGCTGCGCGGATCACGGCTCCACGGACGCCCGTGGTCGCCGCCGTGACGTCGACGTCGAGCGTGAAGGTGCGCTCGAGCACGAACCCGAGACCGGAGCACCACAGCACCAGCGCGTCGTCGAGGTCGGCCACGGTGAGACCGGAGTGAGCGACGTCGGAGACGAGCGGTGATGCCATGACCTCAGTATCGAGCTCCGGCACGCCTGCCTGAGAGAAGAGGGTCCCGGCACCCGATCCCCCTACGGACGCAGGCCGCGCAACGAGCAGAGATACTCTTTCCGGATGTCGTTCCCATCCATGCTCCACGAAACCGTCGATGCTGCCGAGGATCGATTGCTGGACGCGATGCGCGCAAGTGACGTCGATGCGCTTGGTCGACTGCTCGCACCCGAGCTGATCTTCACGACACCCGAAGGCTCGATCATCAGCCGGGACGAAGATCTCGGAGCACATTCGTCGGGCACAACGAAGTTCGAGTCGATCGATGAAATCAGTCGCAGCACGCTGGCCTCTGCCGGCGGCGCCCAGACCACGTCCGTCGTAGACGTCGTTGTGATCGACCACAGCAAACGGGTTGAGGCTCGGCTTCAGTACGTCCGCGCATGGCAACGAATCGCCGGGCGCTGGATGGTCGTCTCCGGAAGCGCAACACTCGCACCCGCACCGAACGCCTGATCGTTCCGCTGAAGGATCCTCATACGGAGCAGTGCGCGTGAGCTCGAGGATCATGAACGCGATGGCGGCGGCGAGAGAGGCGCACGCGGTGATGGTGAACACTCGAATCAGCCCCGCGTGGTTCCACCGCTCCTCGTCAGTGCTCATGAGTGATCTTCTCGCACCTGCTCGTCGGTGCGAGTCACGAGGCCCTTCGAGCTTCATGGCAAGAGAACGCCGTCTCGATTGAGGATCGTCGGTCGGGGTTGAGCGTCCAGTGGCCAGTACCGCAGGCCGTAGGACAGGCTGAACGAAACGGAAGGGGGTGAGCGATGGCGGCAGGGTTCAGAGGTGGACGCTCGGCGTACGAGGTGCGACTCACTCAATGGAACTGGTTCAGTCGCGCAGGAGCGCCGACGGAGCGTGTTCTCATCGGAGTCACTGTCGTCGCGATCATCGGCGGCAACGTCATCTTCGACGCACTGGATCCGGACGCCGTTCCCCTTGCTGCTCGCCTGGCGGTACTCGTCGGTGCGCTCGTGGTGTTGAACGTTCTGCCGCTCGTCGTGCACGCCATTCGCCAACCTGCACCGTACGCCGACCTGTCAGCCGAGACGGTGCGCGTGCGCTCACGGGTCACGCCGTTCGCGTCGTTCACCACGGCACGGAGGATCGAGACCGGTCGGTCGAAACAGGTCGTCCTCGAGGTGTCGGCGCCGGGCCAGAAGGTGCTCCTCGAACTCCGCGACAGGGCTGGGCCGAGCCACCACCGACCCCACAAAGGACGCGATCGTGACGTTCCTCCAGGGAAGCAGTGTCTCGATGCCGTCCTCTTCGGACGATCCCACGGGCCGGTTCGCTCATGTGAACTTCCCGCAGCACCTCACCCGCGAGCAAGCCATCGAACTCGCCTCCCACCCGCTGACTGTCCCCACTTCGGCGCCGGCCGCGATGACGTCGGGACGCCAACGCGCGGCGAGTCGCCGTCCCAGTAGGGGATGGTCTACCGGGTGCGGACGTTCAGCGTGTCAGGCGTTCCTCTCGAAAAGGCTGCCGGAGTGCGCCGACGAGCCGGCCCACGCTTCGCGTGCGTTCACTCGGCCAGCGAAGAACGTGGTCCAGGTCTGCTTCGACGCGGGCGCGGGGAACGTCGTGACTGCTCGGGTAGGCGGCTCCTGCTCCGATGTCGATTCCGAAGAGCCCGATGTGGAACGCGTGGACGAGTAGGAAGCCGGGAACTAGATGCACGCCGACGGCGGCCACAGCGAGCATCGCAACCGGAGTGCGCGGATCGCGTTCCTTCCGAATCGATGACCGGTGATTCACGCGAAGAACACCATGAGAGCTCGTGCGCGTTCCACGACGAGTCGGGGCGCTCGTGATGCTCCTGGGGCGACGCGGGTGCTGGCAGCGATGCCTGGCGATGCCCGTTCGCGGCGCAGCGGCGTCACTGTTCCGTGGTGGAGGGCGGCACTCGAGCGGCTGCGAGCTGACGGGTGCCGGGATCACCGACACCCAGGATGAGGACGCTCTCGATGCTGCCGATCGTGTCGGGATCGATGATCTGCAATTCCTGATCAGCATCCGCTGTCAGCGAGCCGACCTCGCTTCCGACGTCCGCAGGGAACCTCAACTCGCCGTCGTTGTCCTCGAGTGGTGCGCTCGTGAGAAGGACTCGCGGTTCCACTGCTCCGGTCAGGCTCAGCCCGCTGAAGGACAGCCACACCGTCCCGTCCTCTCGCTCCTCGATCAGGAGATCGCCGCTCGCATCGTTGGACACGCTCTCGAGTGACGTGCGGATGGGCAGCTGCTCCAGAAGCGACTGGGCGGCGGGAGCGTCCGTTGCATCAGAGTCATCCGTGGGGCTGTTCGTAGGAAGGCTGGGAGCGGTGGAGGTGGTCCAGGGGCTGGTGACGGCGGTTCCATCGAGGGGTGCCGTGCACCCGGCCAGGGCGAGAACGAGCGCGGTCGCAGCGGCCATGACGGATAGCCGGCTGATCGCGTTCGTGTCTGTCATGGTGTGTGCTGCTCCGTCCGCCGAACTGTCGCTCAGCCTACGCAGGGCGCGATTCTCATCGCCCTGTCGAAGGGTCTCTGCGGGGCCAGTGGTGTGAACGCCTCCCGATCGGATCGTCGTTCGAGCAACGACCGGGCGTCAGTCGCGCTCCACCCCTGTCCCTCTTGGCATCGTGAGCCAGAGGATGAAGGTGAGGAGGAGGCCGAGGATGCCGCTGACGACCAGCGCAGCGACGGCGAAGGCGGAACCGCCGAACGATCCCTGAGCATCGTTGCTCGTCTCCACCGGCACGAACCAGTAGACGACGGCTCCGACGATGAACAGCAGGCTGACGACGAGAGCGCCGATGCAGATGTCCCGCCGCACCTTCTCTTGGGACCCATCGCCTGAGAGGTTGACGAGCCACAGGATTCCGATGACGGCCGGGGCGCCAGCGAGGAACACTAGAAACACAGGTGCTCCTGGTCGATGACGGGCCGCGGCAGCATCCGCAGCTGGGGCAGGAAGAGCGCCGCGGCCGATACGGCGACCATCACGCTCCTCCGTCGAGGGCGACCGAGTGGCTCGCGGTCATCGGGCGGCAACGGTGAGATTCAGGTCCTCACCGACGCGGAGGATCTCGTCCGAGGGGAACCGGAACGGGTTGAGGTAGAACAGGTCGTCGGCCGTCATGCCGAATCGTCGGGACCGGAGGACGCGGCGGGGATGACGAGCTCGTCGGATGTCAGGGCCAGCCGGCCGTCCGCCGCGCTCAACTGGACGGCGCCGGTGGTCCCGTCGCTCCCGGTGAACGTCGCCACGCCTAGATCGCCGGTCAGCGGGGAGGTGAAGCCGTCGTCCGTGTTCGTCGCCGGTGGCGGAGTCGGTGGTGCAGGCTGCGCCGTGCATCCCGTCACGACCGCCAGGCATGCCGCGACCGCGACCGTGCTGCGCACTTTCGAGAACGTCCCCACCGGCTCAGGCCAAGCGACGTCACCGCTTTCCTCGTGGTCGCGTCTCGGCCTGAAATGCTCAGCACCGTTCCGAAGGGGGAGCGTCTGTCGCGGGCCAGCAGGAAGCCCAACGGCTCCTAGGCTGACCCGATGAGTTCCCCGGCACCGACCCGCCCATTCGTGGGTGTAGCGCGCATCGCCGTCGGTGCAGCCGCGGTCGCGGTGATCCTCCACACCTACGCGCTGAGCATCGTGGCCGGCGAGTCGAATCCGTTCGACTACTTCGGCTACTTCACGAACCAGACCAGCCTCCTCGCGAGCGCGGTGCTGATCGTCGTCGGATCGGTCGCGCTCGCCCGCCGTCCGACTCCGGTGTGGCTGAGGTACGTCCGCGGCGCGGCGACGTCCTATTCGATCGTCGTCGCCGTGATCTACAACACCCTCGTTCCCGGTACCGGGACGGCCCCGCTCTGGGTCAGCGCCGTCCTGCACGTGGTGCTCCCCGCGCTCGTCCTCCTCGACTGGATCGTCGTCGCCGACCGCGGACCGCTCTCCTGGCGCCGGCTGTGGGTGGTCCTGCCCTACCCGATCGTCTGGGTCGTCGTCGTGCTCGTCCGCGGAGCGACCGACGGGTGGGTGCCGTACGGCTTCCTGCTCCCCGAGAACGGAATGCCGTCGCTCGTCCTGCACGTCGCCGGGCTGACCTGCGCGGTGCTCCTCGCGCGCGCGCTCGTCTGGGCACTGAGCCGACGCCGCAGATCGGCCGGTTGATGTCCTGTTCTCCGTCGCCGTGAATCATGAGGCGTGCTGATTCCCGACGTCGGGCGCGTCACCTCTCGTGCGCCGCGGCTCGGCCGCAGCGGGCTCTGATCACGCGCGACACGAGATCGATGACCGGCAACCCCGACATCAGTTCAGTCTCGCGAACCCGAGCGCCTTGTGCGCGTCCCGTATGGGGATCGTCGAGCGATCACCTAAACGCCGATTCGTGGACCGACGCACGCCGCATCGCGACGGCGGGACGATAGAACCCCTGGGAGCCGTCGTCTCTCACCATTCGTCGCCCAGCTTGCGGAGCCGGTTGTCCTCCGGCAGGGTCTGGCGCGAGAAGTCGTGCAGAACGTCGGACGACGCCGTTTCCTGTCCGTCGCGTTCAGCTCGTCGGATGGCCGCGAGGACGACGCAGGTCACAGCCACGATCAACGCCGCAGCAGTCGTCAACGTCATCCATGTCGGCTGAACGGTCGAACCGTCCGAGCACAGCGGGTTCCAGAGGAACCCCTCTCCGGTCAGGCTGCCTCCGCCGCGGGTCCGGCACGTCTCGCTCGGGTCCCACATGTAGATGGAGGCAACCGCTCCCATGACGGCTGCGAGACCGCCGAAGACCAAGGCGAGAACGACGGGCGTCGCTGCACTCGGTCGCGGGGGCTCTCCAACGGTCATCGGGACATCATGCACTGCACTCCACGGGATCGATCAAGAACCGGAACAACAGAGGCGGCTGCGAGCGCCCCGCAGGGAGGTCATCGCGCAGCGACAGAGGACTTCAGCACTTCACCGACACGCAGAATCTCGTCCGAAGGGAAGCGGAACGGGTTGAGGGAGAGCAGGTCATCCGCCGTCATCCCCGCTCCTCCCTTTCTCGTGAGGTTGGGGCGACCGGATGGAGTGGCCGCAGTTCCCTCAGGGGCCACAGCGCATTGCTCGTGGCCGGGCTCGTGGATGAGCCCAGAGAGCGCGGACGCCCTTTCGTCGTCGCGGGAGCGACGATCGCGGCTGCAGCCGTTCTCTGCGCTCCCGTACACGACGCCGGTCTAGCCGTCCTCCGGACCGAGGGGGGACGTGCCGACAGCTGCTCTCGGTGCGCCCGCCCGACGCGATGATCCCGGACAGCTGTCGAGCCAGCTCGGAACGACGCCGCAAGCGCGCATCAGCTACGGGCAGCGGTATGTCTTCGCGAAGTCGGTTGCCGTGAACTGCCTTCCCTCGGTCATGGAGTTCAGTGACGGGCAGATGTCGTTGTTGTGCGCCGCCGCTACGAAGGGGGTCGCTGCTTGTGGGACGCAGCCGTAGTCCTGGTCGGGCTGGTCGAGGATGCGCAGCTGACCCGTCTCCCCGGCGGCGAGGTGAAGATCGGACCAGGAGCAGGACCAGGTGAGTGAGGCTCCGGTGTCGTTGGTGATGCTGACGTAGTGGGAAGGGCCATGCACTCCGAACAGCAGATCACCTACCCACAGAACCGCGGCCGCCACTACGGCTAGAGCGCCCAGCGCGATCGACAGTCTCACCGACCGTCGTTGGCGGGGTGGCGTCTGCCGGTCCGGCGAGAGCCCGCTCGGATCCCAACTGTCCAGACCTTCAACCACGGCGTCTCCCCCCTAAATGGGCGAGAAACGGCCTCGACCGCTGCCCAGCTCGAGTCCGCCCACGGGAGAAGAGTAGGCGTGATGCGGCTCTCACCACGAGGAGCAACCGGCTCGCGACCGAGAGCGTCCGAAAGGCGATCGTTCACAGACGCATTGCGGGACCGGCGATGTTCGTTCGTGAAGTTTGAGACGAAACCGTGCTCTGAGGGCATTCACTACTGAGGGGGTGATGTCGGATGGTCGGTGCTGCTGAGGTGACGCTGGTAAATCGTCTTCGCGGCGGTGACCCTTCGGCGCTGGATGCTCTCTTCCGGATGCACGGCCGCGCGGTCTACCGGGCCGCGGGAAGCTTCCTCGCGGACGCCGGTCATGCCGAGGACGTCGTGCAGGAGAGCTTCTTCCTGCTCTGGCAGCGCCGCTCGGGCGTGCGCATCGTGGGGGAGTCGGTGCTGCCCTGGCTGCTGGTCACGGTACGCAACCTCAGCTTCTCGACCAACCGCCGCGAGCAGCGCCGACGCCACCTGCCCCTCTCCGACGACACCGCCTCTCGCGGCGTCGACGCGGAGACGAGCGACCGGCTGCTCGACGTGCGGCGTCTGGTCGAGCAGATGAGCGCGACGGACCGGGCGATCTGGACGGCGTGCATCGAGGACGACCTCAGCTACAGCGATGCCGCTCGCTCCCTCGGCCTGTCCCACGGGACTGTCCGCAACCGCCTCTCGCGGGTGCGGACATCACTGGCGAGAACCCTGACGGAACGGACAGAAGACCATGGACGATCCTGACCTGAGCGACGAGCAGCTCGAGCGCATCAGCGCACGCCTCGCGCACCGCATCCGCCGCCGCCGACGTCTCGGCCAGGCCGCGGCGGTGACCCTCGCCGGCATCGCGGGCGCGATTCTCAGCGTCGCTGTCCTCACGGCGGTGACGACGGAGCGCGGCACTCCGGTCGCAGCGCCCGTCACCTGCTGGGAACAGGACGGGCAGGGCGTCGCCCTGTCGGGCGAGATTCAGACGCCCGCGAAGCAGTCCACTGCGTCGCTCGCAGCGGCGTGTGCTGCGCTCGCTGGGACCGACGCAGACGGGACGGACGCCGCCTTGTTCTCCCTCGCAGGAACGCAGGTGTGCCAAAAGGGCGGCCGGATCGAGATATTCACGGGACTGACCACCGCGGTCGACTGCACCAACCCGCCCGCGACGCGGACCGGAGTCGACCAGTGACCTTCCGACGCACGAAAACACTCGCCCTCACCATCCTCTGCCTCTCCGCGGCGCTCCTCGTTAGTGGATGCGCGACGAGCGCCAGCAGCCCCGGGTCGCCGTCGACGGCGCAGCTGCCGGGTGAACTGCTCAGCGCCGAAGACGCGACCAAGCCCGTCTACGAGACCACCGCTGTCATCGGCGATCAAGGATCAGGCGGATGGCTGCTCGATCACCCCGTCAGCCTTCGCATCATCGGCATCGACGGCCGGTCGAAGCTCAGCGTCGACGGGCCGTGCAACACGCTGACCTACGACCTCCAGTCCGCGGGTCTGCAGACGTCCGTGTGGGTCGTCAGCGGGGGCCCCGCGACGACCTACGTCGGCTGCCTCGCCGCCGCTGGCGAACGAGAGCAGTGGCTGATGGACGTCCTGGGCGCCGAGGACGTCAGCCTCACCCAGACCTCCACGACGATGCGCATCCGCTCCGGCCCCGTCACCATCGACGCCACCGCCAGCACGACCCCCATCTCCACCGAGACGCCTGCCCAACCAACAGAGACGACGGAGGCCCTGACACGCACCGTCCCGTTAGAGGGCCCGCCGGGCACCCCCATCGCCGCCGCCGCCTCTGAGGGGCCGATCATCGACGTCCAGCAGCTGACAAATCCGGCGCTCGACCTGGCCAACGGCACCGGAAGACTCCTCTCGACGCTCAGTGCGGAGGAGAAGAAGCAGTACCCGATCTACGCGGTCGGAACCACGTACGAGGAGCTCGCCGCGTATGACCCCGCTCTCGCGGACCACTACTGGGTCGCGCAGGACGAGCCGGTCTGGGCGCTGACCGTGCACGCGCCCGCGGAGAGAACAGACGTGCCCTATGGCTTCGACCTCCATCGGGTGGACGTCTTCACCGCTGTCTACGACGGGATCAGCGGAGAGCTCCTGACGTCACAGGGCGATGTCGACCTCGCTTCTCTCGGTGCGCCCGGCGAGCTGATCACCGCCGGATAGATCCTTAGTTACCGTCCGTATGGGAATCCCCAAACGGGACGCCAGAGGCGATGCGGATGAGGCGAAGCGCGCGATTGCTTGGTGGCGCGCTCGCTACGCTCACGTGATGGTCGGCCTCTCGCAGTGGCGCCGGCGAGCTGACGCTCGCCGTTCGCGCCGCGCCCGGTTCCGGGTTCTGCTCGCTGAGGTCTGTGGTGAGTGCTCGCACCCCTGGGTGGAGCACCTCGCGGACGCCGGCCTGGTCGGCAGCCCCGTGTGCTCGGAGTGCGTCTACGAGCTCGAGCATGGGTTCAGTAGCGGACCGATTTGTCACCGACCGGTTCCGATCGATGTGTTGAGTCGCGCTGATGCCGCTGCGGCGGCGGCAGGGCAGGGCCGCAGTGATCAATTGGTCGGAGGAGGCCGGATTCGGGTCGCAAAAGAAGACCGTGACGCCTCATGTCAGCGTCCGGCGAGAGTGGTCAGCAGGTCCTGGATGCTCGTCTTCTCGACAACCGGGTCGGGGCTGCCGGCGCGGACGGAGGAGAGAACGGGGTCGATCTGCTGGTCGACGTAGGTCCACGTCTGGCAGTTCGCGGCGCTCAGTGCGGGCTCCGCGTCGTCCCAGGCGGTCTCAAGGTCGGTGGCGCGGGCTTTCGCGCCGGCCTGATCGCCGCTGGTGACGAGGGCGAGGGTGTCGGCGGTGATCGTCTGGAAGTTCTGCACGTCGGCGGAGGGGAAGTCGGTCTGAACGGATGCCTTCGCGTCAGCTGCGGACAGCGTTCCCGACGCATCGCAGGCCGGGGCTGCGCCTTCCGGTGCCGGACTGGTGTGCGGCTGGCTGTTGGTGAAGGCGAGCAGCCCGACGACGGCGACGGCGAGGACCGCGAAGGCGACGAGTGAACGGCGTTCGCGGGCGACTGGCGTGGTGTAGTGCTCGGATGCGCCCTTGTCGACATCGGCCTTGCTGAGGGAGAGGTAGACGACGGTGGCGAGGATCGCGAGCAGGAAGATGATGCTGGTGACGAAGGTGCCGAGCCCGAGGCCCTGCTCGTCGGGGGACAGGCCGAGCCAGTCGCCGATATTGGCGCCGAGGGGGCGGGTGAGGATGTAGGCGATCCAGAACGCGAGGACCGGGTTCGCGCCGTAGCGCCAGAGGCCGGTGACGATCGCGAGCAGCGTGAGGGGCAGGAGGATCGAGACGCCAGGGCCCCAGCCGGTGAGCTCGAGAGTCCAGTCGCCGAGGGCGGTGCCGAGCGCGAAGGTGACCAGGACGGTGACCCAATAGAACGCCTCCCGCGGGGTGGTGTCGATGCTGTGGATCGAGAGGGTGCGCTCCTTCGAATACCAGACGCCGAACACGATCACGAGCAGCAGCGAGAAGACGAGGGAGCTGGCCCAGAGAGGCACTCCGAGCTGGTCGGTGAGGATGTCGGTGAGCAGGGTGCCGGTGACGCTCATCACCACGACAGTCAGCCAGTACGCGGCGGGCACGTAGCGTCGCAGCCGCATCTGCACGGCGAGCACGACCGCGGTGACGATGATGAAGATCACAGCCGTCGCGATGAGGCCGACGCCGAGGACCATGTTGATCCAGTCGGCGAAGCTCTCACCGACCGTGGTGCAGAGGATCTTGATTATCCAGAACCAGATCGTGACCTCGGGGACCTTGCTGAGCAGCCGCCGGCCGCGGGACGGTGCTGCCGTCGTTGAGATGTCCATGCCCGCAGAGTCCCAGCCGGGACGTGGGCGGCGGCTCGGGATGCGCCGTGCTGCGTTGTGTTTGCTCACAACGACCCGAAGCTCCGCGGTTCGACCAGGTCGGTACCGAGCCGATGGGCTCAGGTTCTGTGCTTTCACAACGGATGCGGGGGAATCCTCTGCACCCGGAGCCCGCGCATTCGTAGCGTGGACTCCTCCGGCGTGCTGCGCGCCGAGCGAGGAGGACGGCACTGATGCCGAACAGCGGACCCCCGGCCGATGGTGCGATCGCCTATCGGGCGGCGCGACGCTGGCCGCTGATCTCGGCGGGCCTCGCGGTGCTGCTCACGGGACTTCTGGCCGCGCTGATCTTCTACCGGGAGCACGACACGCCGTTCGGGTTCGACACCGCGTGGATGAACGAGATCATCGAGCACCGGTCGACGTTCTGGTTGGTGCCGTCGCTGGTGATGAACAGCCTCGGCGGCGGGATCGTCGGCACGATCGTGATTCCGCTCGTCGTGTTCGTGGGGCTGCTGGTCTGGCGGGGTCGGTGGGCGGCGACGTACTTCGCGATCGCCGCGCCGCTGAGCGGGCTGCTGGTGCAGATCCTCAAGAACGCTGTCGGTCGTCCGCGGCCGCTGGAGATCCTCGTGAACGCCGACTTCGGCTCGTTCCCCTCCGGCCACAGCGCGAACGCCGCCACGACCGCGATGGTCCTCGCGATCGTCTTCCCGCTGTGGTGGGTCCGCATCGCCGGAGCCCTTTACACGGTGGCGATGATGCTCAGCCGCACCTACCTCGGTGCGCACTGGATCTCCGACACCGTCGGCGGGCTGCTCCTGGGCGCCGGGGTGGCGTTGATCGTCTGGGCGCCGCTCGCGGTCAGGCTGCACACCGAACGTGCTGCATCACCGTCGTTCCGTTGGCGGCGCTTCTCCGGGCACCGTCCGACCAGATGACGGCGGAAGGCAGCGGGCAGCGCTGCCGGTGAGCGGGTCGCTGTGCGCTTGTTCAACGGACCCGGCGAAGCCCCCAGCCCCGGGTGCCGCAGACTGCCCGACCATGGCGGCATGACGCATCTCACCGATCAGCGCCGCCCTCCGCTCCCTCGGATCCGCTCCCGCCTCCTCGCCGGCCGCTACGCCGCCTCGACGGTGCCCGAGGCGACGGCGCTGTTCTGGGTCCTCAAGGTGCTGACGACGGGGATGGGCGAGACGGCGTCGGACTTCCTCGCGACCGCGTTCGACCCGGTGATCGTGGTCGGCGCGACAGGGCTCGCGTTCCTCGCGGCCCTCGCGCTGCAGTTCGCGGCCCGCCGGTACATCCCGTGGGTGTACTGGACGGCGGTGCTGATGGTGAGCGTCTTCGGCACGATGGCCGCCGACGTGCTGCACGTGGTCGCCGGAGTCCCGTACCTCGTCTCGACTCTCGGGTTCGCGGTGGCGCTCGCCGCGGTCTTCGCCCTGTGGTGGCGGGCGGAGCGGACGCTGTCGATCCACTCGATCACGACGCCGCGCCGGGCCGCGTTCTACTGGCTCGCCGTCTCGGGGACGTTCGCACTCGGCACCGCAGCGGGCGACCTGACCGCGTCGACCCTCGGCTTCGGCTACCTGCCCTCCGCCGTCCTGTTCGCGGCGATCATCGCGATCCCCGCTCTCGCACACCGGTTCACGGGGCGGAACGCGGTCCTCGCGTTCTGGGCCGCCTACGTCGTCACGCGACCGCTCGGCGCCTCGGTCTGCGACTGGCTCGCGGATCCCGTCGCCCAGAAGGGCCTGGGCCTGGGCACCGGCCCGGTCACGCTCGCGGCCCTCGCGGTGTTCCTGCTGCTGGTCGCGGTGATCGCGCTCCGCCGACCGCGCGCGGCCGTCACGGCGACCCCCTGAGCGCTGGGCTCAGGCGTCGCGTCCGGCGCGGTTCTTCTGCCGCCAGTAGGTGAGGGCGATGCCGGCGAGGCTGAGAACGACGATGCCGACGAGGACGATGTCGATGTACTTCCCCACGAAGTCCGCGACGCCGGGGATCTGCCCGAGGAAGAAGCCGAGGAGGATCACGCCGGTGGACCAGACGGCGGCGCCGAGTGCGTTGAAGCCGACGAAGTGGCCGTAGTGCATCTTCCCGACGCCCGCGGCGACGGGGGCGAAGGTGCGCACGACCGGCACGAAGCGGGCGATGGTGACCGCCCAGCCGCCGAACCGGTCGAAGAACGACTGGGTGCGGGCGACGCTCGAGCGGCTGAAGAGCCCGCTGTCCTTGCGCTCGAAGATCCGCGGCCCGCTCGCGCGGCCGATGACGAACCCGAGCTGGTCGCCCAGGAACGCGGCGGCGGCGACCATCAGGATCACCAGCGGCACCGGCAGGGAGATCACGCCGGTCGCGACGAAGACACCGGTGAAGAAGAGGAGGGTGTCACCGGGGAGGAAGAACCCGATCAGCAGGCCCGTCTCGACGAAGGCGATCAGGCAGACCAGGGCGATCGCCCAGGGGCCGGCGCCGTCGAGGAGGGATTGGGGGTCGATCATCGGTTCTCCTTGCGAGAGGTCGGGTGGGGCTGCGTCGCGGGGATGCGGACGTCGACACCGAGGCCGTGGGGGGCGAGGTTGCGGAGTCGGAGCTCGCCGCCGGCGGCGCGGCTGAGACCGGCGACGATCGCGAGCCCGAGGCCGGCGCCGCCGTCGCGGGAGCGGGCGGCATCCGGGCGGGTGAAACGGTCAGTCGCGACCGCGAGGAACGCGTCAGGAACGCCCGGGCCGTCGTCGTCGACGGAGAGGACGATCTCTTCGGCGCGCTCGACGAGGGTCGCGCTGACGCTGCCGCCGTCGGGCGTCGCAGTGACGGCGTTCGCGAGCAGGTTGTCCAGGATCCGGCCGAAATCGGTCGGGGAGATCGGGTACCGGGCGGCGACGATCGAGGCGGGGGCGACGAAGTCGATCGCGAGGTCCCGCTCGCGGGCGAGCATCCGGGCGCGGTCGACGCTGTCGGCTACCTCCTCCCGCAGAGCCGCCGAGGAGGCGTCGCCGGTAGCGATGCCCGCGTCGATCCTCGACAGGATCAGCAGCCCGTCCGTCAGGGACTGCAGGCGGTCGATCGAGCGGCGCGCGTCGACGACATCGGCGTAGAGAGCCGCCGGATCGTCGCGGACCCGCTCAGCGAGCTCGAGCCGGATGCGCAGCGCGGCGAGCGGGGTGCGCAGCTCGTGGCTCGCGTCGGCGACGAGCCGCCGCTCCCGGTCCGCCGACTCCCGCAGGTCCGCGATCAGCGCGTTCAGGGTCGAGGCGAGGTCGGAAAGCTCGTCGCGGGCGGGCCCGACCGGGAGCAGCTCGGTGGAGCGTCCCTGGCGCAGCCGGTCGGCGATCGCGCGCATCCTGCCGACGGGGCGCAGCGCGAGGCCGACCAGGACCCAGGACGTCACAGCGAACGCGACGAACAGGATCGCGAGGGCGATCAGGAGCGTCGTGCTGACGCCGCCGACGACGGCCTCGGCGGTGTCGCGGCTCTCCTCGATCAGCGCCTGCGACGCTCCCGAGCGGACCAGCTCGATCGTGGAGGCATCGAGGATGTGATCGAGCTGCTCGCGCACGACGACCGCGACGATCCCGAAGAACAGCATCGCGACCAGCAGGCTCGACACCGTGATCCGCACCCGGATCGACAGGGACCGCCAGCTCACGGCGTCACCCCGAGGCGATAGCCCGCACCCCGTCGGGTGAGGATCTCGACCGACGCCCCGCCCGCGGCCAGCTTGCGGCGGAGGTAGCTGATGTACTGCTCCGCGATGTTGTGGTCCACGAACTCCGCCGACCCCCACACCTCGAGCAGGATCTCCTCCCGCGGCACGAAGTCCCCGGCGCGCGCCGCGAGCGCGCGGAGGACGCCGAACTCCTTGGGGCTCAGAGGCAGGACGGCGCCGTCGACCGTCGCGGCGTGCGCGTAGGGGTCGACGCGCAGATTTCCCAGCACGACCGGTGCCCGGTTCGTGAGGTGCTCTCTGCGGATCATCGCTCGGAGGCGGGCGGAGAGCTCCTCGAAGTGGAACGGTTTCGCGAGGTAGTCGTCGGCGCCCGCGTCGAGGCCGAACACGCGGTCCTGCAGGGCGTCGCGGGCGGTGAGCATGATCACCGGGAGCGTGGCACCGCTCGCGCGCAGGTGCCGGCAGATCTCGAAGCCACTCATCCCCGGGAGCATCACGTCGAGGATCGCCGCGGAGTAGTCCGCTTCGCGCGCCGAATTGAGCGCGTCGACCCCGTTCGAGAACAGGTCGACGTCGTAGCCGTCGCCGGTGAGGCCCCGCTTGATGAGCTCGCCCATCTCGACGTCGTCTTCGACGACCATCACCGCGTCACGCATCCAGGCCTCCTACGGTCATGCTCGCACCGGTGGCGCGGCGGAACCGGCCTACTCCGCGGAGATATGCGGCTTCTCAGCGGTACGCACTGCATACAAAGGCAGCACGTGCGGCCCGATGGAGCAGCACGCCCCTGGTGCGCAGACGATCTCGGACGCGGGCACCGACATGGACGCCGACCTCCGGTCGACGCGGTGCTGTGCGCTGTGCGCATTTTTGCCTGGAAGCCTTCGGCAACGTACGGGCCTGCGGCGTCCACGCAAGCCGCTGCGCGGCCGGCTCCTCCGACGTTCTCGGCACGCGGTCGCTGCGCTCCCTCACATCGCGCCGACAACCTCTCCTCCTCCGCCCTCCGGGTTGCGCTCCCACCTCCGACCCTGCTCGGCACTACGTGCCTTCCAGGCAAAAAAACGCTGGGAGAGAACGAAGAACGACCGAGCCAGACCACCCCCGCTGGCTTGACAAACCTGATTGAGAATCTTCACCTCTCCGCGGTTCCAACCCATTTCGCTCCACCGGCTGCGTGCCACCGATCCCGGACGCGCCCTACGGGCTTATTTCGCCCGTGATCGGTGTCACTCCGCCGGCTCCACTCAAACGGTTTTCCCCGCCGGAGAGGCAAAGAAAAACGATCAGCCAGGAGCAGGAGCAACACACATGGACACCCTCGAAGCGATCCTCCGTGACCAGATGGTCACCTACCTCGTCAGCAAGAACATCCTCTGCCCGCGCACCGGGGCCGTTCTCGACTCGCGCACCTGTGTCGTCTTCAACGACGCGGACGGGGATCCCGCGGTCGTCATCTCGCCCGAGGGCTGGCAGCAGATCGCGAAGGAGCCCGCCACCCTCGACCGCCTCGCGGAGCGCGGGATCACCGTCGACATCAACACCGCGCTGGCCGCAACCCGCTGAGAGGAACAGACCATGTACCGCACCGACACCGACACCGGCCTCGCGACCCCCGATCAGGTCGCCCTCATCATCACCGACCAGCGCGCTCACCAGGACCAGAACGCCGACGACAGCGACGACGTGATGCTCGCCGCCGTCCGCAACGCCCACGCCCTGCCGGGCGCCGAGCCCGTCGAGGACGACAGCTCCGCCCTCGCCGCCGCACTGATTGCGTTCCTCACCCCGGACCCCGCCCGCACCGCACCGGTCATCGACGCCGACACCGGATGCGCGACGCCCGAGCAGATCGGCCTCATCGTCGCGTTCGAGCGCAACTACTACGAGGAGCACGAGAGTTACAGCACCGAACGGCTGCTCGCGGGCGTCCGCAACACGCTCACCCTCCCCGGGGTGTGGGTGCTCGGAGGGTTCCCCGTCCGGGAGGACGGCACCGACCACGCCGCCGCGCTGATCGCGTTCCTCATCCCGGCGGTGACTACGTGATCGAGCGCAGCCGTGTCGATGAGCGGCCCGGGGCCGCGCGCGCGGCTCATCAGCTCTCGCGCCTGTCCAGCGGCCGACTCCAGCAGGAGGCCGACCGTGTGCGCCTGCACGGCGAGCGGCTGACGGGGCTGAGTCGGAAGACGAGCCGCCGCCTGATCGAGCAGGAGGAGGCGATCCGAGCGAACCGGATCGCCGCGGCGGACAGCGCCGCTGAGCGGCGGCTCATCGTCGGAGTCGTCATCGCGACGGGCGCTCTTCTCGCGGTCGGGCTGCGGCTGATCCTCACCTCAGGGCAGCTCCCTCCTCTGTTCTGACGAGCGGGCCGCGCTGACTTGTTGTCATGCTTACAAGTCGGACCTCGCCCACCGTCCCGCCTCCGCCCGCGCATCCCGTCAGGGCGAGCAGCAGTGCTCCTGCCAGTGCGATCCCTGCGGTCGTCCGCCTCATCGTGTCCCCCGATCACTCCGCCGCGGCACGTCGCCGGGCGCGTCACCTCGACGCCAACAGCAGCCGCCCGCCCGGACGGAGTCGTCCTGGCGGGCGGGCAGCCCCCGTCCCGGTCACGCGCGCGGGATGACCACCGAGACGCTCGCGCGCGAGGCGCCCGAGACGGCCGTGACCGTGCCGGTGCCGGCGGCGATCGAGCTCTTGCCCGTGCGGAACACCTTGGTCACCGTGGCGCCCGGGGCGACCGCGGCCGAGGACGCCGTGCCGTAGGGCGTCACGACGGTCAGATCGGCGGCCGCGCGGCCGGTGTTCGTCGCCGTCACCGTGACGACGACCTTCCCGAGGATCAGCCGCGAGGTCGCCTTCGCGGTGACGGAGGCGCCGGGCGCAACGCTCGCTCCGGCCAGCGCCGTCGTCACGCCGTCGACGCGCGCGGTGATCGAGACGGTGCCGGCGGTGGAGCCGGTGCGGATCCGGGGGAGCGCGGCGACGCCGTCGGCGCCCGACAGCACCGCGGCGGTCGTCGCTCCGCTCTCGAAGGCCGCCGGCCCGGTGGTCGCGAAGCCCACCGAGCGGCCCGCGAGGGCGCGACCGGAGGAGTCGCGCACCAGCACGGACTGCGCGAGGTCGCGCGTCGTCGCGGTCGGCACGCTCTGCAGCGTCCCGCGCGCCTCCGCCGAGGCCGCGAGGGCGATGCCGTTCACCTCGATCTCGGCCACGCCCGTGGACCCGCCGTACTCGCCGGCTCCCCACGCCGTGAACACGAGCCGCAGCGCCGTCGTGGTCACCGGAGCGAACGTCGCGCGGTTCAGCACGTCGCGCTCGCGGCCGGGAGCCGCTCCGCTCACGGGAGTCCAGACGTCGCCGACCAGGTGCTCGACCCGCCACGACCGCGCGGGGATCAGCCCGCGTCCGTCGGCGTCGGCCGCGTCGCTCGCGAACAGCACCGAGGCGCTGTCGACGGTCACGGCGCTCGGCCAGCGCAGCTCGACGTGCTGCTCTCCGACCCGGGGCCAGGAGCCCCAGATCGTCGAGGCGGCGCCGTCGGCGACCGCTCCGACCGAGGTCCACGGCGAGGTGTACGAAGCGCTCGTCGACGAGGCGAGCGGAGCGATGTCGCCGACGTAGTCGGTGCACGGCACGGTCACGGTGACCGTCGCGGTCCGGGTGAGCTCGTCGATCCGGTCGACCCGCACGGACATGCCGGAGTTGAGCACTGCGCTCTCTCCGGCGAGCACGAACTCGTTCGCCTCGCTCGCGTCGCCCGGACGCTCGAGCAGGTCGCCGGCGTACGGCTGGCCCGGGTTCGAGCGCAGGATCTGCACGCCCGAGACGTCGCGGCGCACCTGGAAGGGACTCGTGTACGCGCCGCCGTCGGACGTCGTGTCGGCGCGGTCGTTGTACTGCGCCCAGTAGCGGATGCCCGTGTCCTGCGGGTCGTTCCAGGTGAGCGCACGCCGGCCGGCGGGTCCGGCTCCGAGGGTGTCGAGCGTCGTGGTGCGGGGTGCGCCGCAGACCGGCTGGCGGGTGTTCGGCAGCGTGCCCAGGCGCGCCAGCGACGGGGACGACAGCGGCAGGAACGACCAGGCGCCGCCCATCACGTCGGTCCGGTTGCCGTACTCCTCGCGGCGGCAGTCCGCGGGCAGCGGGGTGGAGGCGTAGTCGCGGGTCGTGGCGCAGTTCACGCTGTAGGCGTGCGGCAGCGAGAGGTTGTGGCCGAGCTCGTGCGCGAGGAAGTACGCGTCCGGTCCGGGCTGGAACGCGCGTCCGCCGTCATCGGGATCGCCGGACTGCTCGCCGTTGGCCCAGTTCGGGCACGGGTCACCCTCAGGCACCATGGCGACCAGGTGCTTGCCCGGTCCGCGCTGCCAGCCGGTCCTCTGCGCGATCCAGTCCTGCAGTTCGCCCGTGTTCGTGCAGCCGATCGGCTGGTCGACGACCTGCCAGTCGACGACCTGGTCGAGCTCGAAGCGGATCGCCCCGCTGGTCTCGCGGGAGTAGAACCGGTCGACGAGGTCGAGGGCGCGGACGGCGTCGGCGGTCGTGTACCCGCCCGGGACGGTGCCCTGCGGAGCGACGAGCGCGATCGTCACGCGGTGCGTCTGCACCTGGGCGCGCGCCGGGATCTCGACGTCGACGAAGTCGGCGTCGAGGGCGAGGGCGGCCTGCTGCGTCGTCGCGTCCGCCTCCGGCTCGATCACGGTGGGCTCGGCGTCCGGAGCCGCGACGGGGCGGTCCGGAGCGGGAGCGGGAGCGGGAGCGGCGGGAGCGGGGGCCACCGGAGCGGCCGCCGCTGGAGCCGCGGCGGGCCCTCCGGCGACGAGCCCGGAGGCCAGCAGCAGTCCGGTGAGCGCTCCAGGGAGCAGGGCGTGTCGTCGTCGCATGGTCGTCCTCTGGGTCGGTCCTCGCTGAGTGCCCCGAGCGGCAGCAGGCGGGGGCACGAGCTCCCGCCGACCTCCTCGCCGCTGAGGAGTCGGCTGACGTTACCGTGAACATCCGTGCAGGAACGGGCAGATGTCCCTCCGCGGCGGCCCCTTTCCGGGTGGGGACCAGAAATGACGAAGGCCGGGAGCGGGACCCCGGCCTTCAGCGACGATCAGATCTCGGTGTGCCCCAGATCCGCCGCGTCCAGCAGTCGGATCTCGGTCTCACATGCAGGGGTCGCAGGTGGGGGAGGGCCGGCCTTCCAGCCGGCCCGCGAGGGGCGATCCCCTCACACTCTCTAATGATCTCGGCTGGCCTGGTGCCGGCTGTCAGGCTGGTTCTGGCTCGCTCGGGCGTGACTCATCACACTCTTGACCGCTGTGTCTTGCTGGGGACCTGTCCGGCCGAGCGAGCCAGTACCGGCGTGACGCTGCGATGGCTTGATAGAAGGTTGTCCGCGACTTCGGCCGCGTGACTCGTTAGAGAGATGCCTCCGCGGCGCATCCCACCTGGATGACCCCTGAGGAGAAGAGGCCGCATGATCGTCGCCCACCACTACGACTACGTCGTCGGAGTCGACACCCACGCCCGCACCCACACTTACGCGATCGTCGCCACCAAGACGGGCGAGATCCTTGGAACGAAAGCTTTCCCGGTCACGGCGGCGGCGATCGACAGAGCGATCGCCTGGGTGCGAGGCATCGCGGGCGGGTCGGTTCTGTTCGCGATGGAGGGCACTGGCTCCTACGGTGCGTCGTTGGGTCGAGCGCTGCTGCGTGACGAGATTGTGTTCTGCGAGGTCCGGCCGCCGAAGAAGTCGAGCCGCGTCCGCGGCAAGACTGATGAAATCGACGCGATCGCTGCCGCGACCTCGGCTATGGGGATCGAGCTCGAGGCGCTGACTCGGCCGAAGGCCGACGGGCTGCGCAATGCACTCCGAGTGACGCTTGACGCCCGCCGAGATATGGAAGTTCGTCGCACGAGCGCCCGGAACCAGCTCAACGCGTTGATTCGTACCGCGGACTTCGGGCTCGACACGAGGCGGGCACTCACCGATCGTGGTGTGCAGCAGCTCGCCAATCTGGACGCTAATCGTTCCGACGTGGCTGAGCGCATCATCCGCGCTGAAGCTGTCCGGCTGGCCTCGACCGTGATCGATCTTGGACGGCAGATGCGACACAACCGCGAAGCGTTAGCTGAGCTGGTCGAGCTTCTCGCGCCCGGGCTGCAGCAGATCTACGGCGTCGGCCCGGTCACCGCCGTAGTGGCAGTCGCGGCATACTCCCACCCGGGCAGGGTGCGGAGCGAGGCTGCTTTCGCAGCTCTCGCCGGAGTGAACCCGATTCCGGCGTCATCGGGGAACACGACACGTCACCGGCTCAACCGTGGCGGTGACCGTCAGCTCAATCGCGCGCTCGACGTGATCGCTCGCGTACGGATGGTGTCCGAGGCGCGCACGCGCGCGTACGTCGATCGACGAACGTCAGAGGGCCGAACTGTCCGCGAGATCAGGCGCAGCGTCAAGCGATACATCGCACGTGAACTAGTCAAGGCGCTACAGGTCCGCATGGCGTTGTGCACCTAGCCGTATGAATGGGCGCCGAGCACGATGCGAGGGCGTCTGTTCGGCCGTCGACGAGCGTCAGAGGTGACGAGTCTTACGCGAGGGTGGTGGCGTCCTGATCGTCTAAGCGGAACACTGCGCAGCGCGGCGCGGCCGCTGCGAAATCGGCAGCGCTCGCCTCCGGGCCGACTTCGAAGATCTGAGCGGCGACTTTTCGGCCCTGGCTGTGCTGATGCCAGTACGCGCTGAGGATCGGGCCGCGCTGTTCAAGGGTCATCTCGGTGAAATTCACTGCCTCTCGTCGTCGGCCGCGCTGGATCTCGCCACGGCCGGCAGCCCTCACGTTCTTGACCCAGGACATCTTCTGTCCGGCGACCACGTACCGAGCCCCGTCCACGACAACGATCGAGACGGGTGTGGAGCGCGGCTCGCCGGAGACTCGGCCGACCACGGTCAGAACATGCGGAGGACCGGTGGTGATACCGATGTTGTTGAGGAACACGATCACCCTGTTGGCGTACTTCAGGAACGGGGGAAGGTTCTTGTCTTGTGGCATGTCCTACGACCTCGCTTCAGAACACGCGGCCCGTCGGGCTCGCTGCGGCGTCCAGTATCCACCGGGACCCCGTCGACTCCCTGACCGGCGCCGTGGGGTCTCAGGCCGAGACGACGACCGACCGCTTCATCGCGTGTTGGGTCTTGACTCGAAGCCATAGAAGGGTCCCCGGGGAGCATGGCTTTAGTGGAAGTTGATCGTGGAGGGCGCAGGTGCCTTCCACGACTCTTCCTGATACGAGTGCGGGTCGTGAGCCTCGCGGGGCGGCTCCCCGAACGGATCCTTCGGCAGCGCCGTCGGCGCTGTGGTGAACTTCGCGCGGAGCGATGCGGCGATGGAGCGAATGCGGTAGATCACGGCGTTCATGTCGTTCTCCCGTTCGGGGTGATCAAGCGTCACCTGCCCGAAGCCTACCGACGTCGTTTCTCCGGCGGGGCGCGAGCTCCGCACGCGCAGCGGCGACGGAGCACCGCCGGCGGGAGCCGCTACGCGGGCGGATTACCCGTTTTCCTTACCTTGTTGCTCGGGCGGTTTCGGCACAGTCGTAGTGTGTCGATCGTCCGAGGACGGCAGGTATGGCTTCCCTGTTATCGCCGCTGCGACGGCTTGTGAAGAATGGCCGCCCGCCGTCCACCCGATGGTTCGACCGCTAATTGAGAGAAGCGAACAGATCGCTGCGTAAGGAAACGTCGGCGTGACCATCACCGCCACGAGGGAAGTGAAGGGAGCGGCCATGCCGCAGATTTGGGCCGGAATCGATGCGGGGAAGGGGCACCATCACTGCGTCGTCATCGACGCAGCCGGCGCCAAGCTCCACTCCGCCCGCGTCGCCAACGACGAGGCGGCGCTGCTCGATCTGATCGCTACTGTGACCGATCTCGCCGGTGTCCCTTCCGCCTCAGTGCACGGCGTTCCGTGTCGCGTGGCCGGCGCTGTTCTCTGTCGCCCTCGCAACCCTCGTTCTCCTGGTCGTAGCGATGCGTCTCGGCACGCCCTCTCGCGCTCGATGGCAGTGGCTGATGCTCGGCTCGGGTGCCGTCGGCGCCGTCACCAGCTGGGTTCCGGCTTTGCGTACCGCCGTGATCGTCGATTGAGCAGCACACGGCACGACTACACGAGCAGGTGTTCCGCAAAGGGATGGTTTACCGGTCGCAGGGGCACCGCCTCACATTGGCGGCTACTGTCCGGCGATCATCGCGAGGGAGGGCGCCCGGCCCTTCTCGATGTGGGTGAAGGCGATCGACTCGGCGAGGCGGTCGTTGCCGGCGCGGATCGCGTCGAGGAGGCCGTGGTGCTCGTCGGACTGCTGGCGCTGGTCGCGTGCGCTGGTGAGGTAGAACAGCCACGTCATCCGCCCAGTGACGGCGCGCATCAGCGAGGAGAGCAGGGCGCTGCCGGCGACTTCGACGATTGCCTCGTGCACGACGGTCGAGGTCTCGGCGACCTCGAGCCAGTCCTCGCTGTCGAGGGCACGGTGCTCCGCGTCGATCGCGTCGAGCAGCGGTTGCAGTGACGCACCGGCGGCGACGGCCTGTGCGGCCAGCCGCGCGGCGAGGGTCTCGAGGCTGAGTCGGACGTCGAAGAGTTCGACGACGTCCTCGATGCTCCACTGGGCGACGCGGGTGGAGCGGCGTGGGAGCATCCGCACGAAGCCCTCGTTGGCCAGCTGCGGCACGGCCTCGCGCACCGGCAGTCGTGAGACGTGCAGCTCGGCGGCCAGTGAGGCCTCGACCAGTCGCGATCCCTGCGAGTGCTGGCCGAGGATGATCTGCCGGCGCAGCGTCCGGTAGGTCTGGCTGGCGAGCGACTCCTCGGTGCTGGCGAGTGTCATGACGGTCCTCCTCGCGACGCCGGTGCGACCATTCAACACGCTCGGCCCCGCCTGTGCGGTCCGCCGGCCACCGCGCTCGGCCCCGCGCTCAGCCGCCGGGCCAGCTGCGCTCCTTCGGCAGCGGGCGGGCGTAGCTGTCGATCCGGCTGGTGCCGAGCTTCTGCCGGACGAGCGTCTCGACGAGCGCGGCCGCCGCCGCGACCCCGTCGACCACCGGCACGGGCAGCCGCGCGCCGAAGTGCTCCTCGAGCCCCGCCATCCCCGCGCAGCCGAGGCAGATCACCTCGGCGCCGCGGGCGATCGCGCGCTCGCCCGCCGCGACGAAGGCGTCGAGGGTCGCCTGCGGATCCTCCTCCAGCTCGAGCACGCCGAGGCCGGTGTCCTCGATCGCGGCGCAGTGCGCGATCAGGCCGGCGGTGGTGAGGCTGTCCTCGATCTGGCCGACCGCGCGGCGGACCGTGGTGACCACTCCGTAGCGGCGGCCGAGCAGCATCGCGAGGTGCGCGGACGCCTCCGTGATGTCGACGACGGGCACGTCGAGCAGCTCGCGCGCGCCCTCGCGGCCGTGCTCGCCGAAGCCGGCCATCACGACGCCGTCGATGCCGGCCGGCAGCCGCTCCAGGGTGTGCAGGACGGCCGCGGCGCTGAGGAAGCTGTCGTACCAGCCCTCGGCCGAGGCGACGCCCCAGCTCGGCGTGATCGCGACGATCTCGGTGCCCGGCCCGACGGCGAGCCGGGCGCGGGCGGCGGCCGTCTCGGTCATCGACTCGGTCGTGTTGCAGTTGACGACGGCGATGCGCATCAGCGGCCCGCCGCCGCGGGGACGCCGGACAGGCGGATCTCGCTGCCCGCGTCCCGCAGCCGCGCCAGATCGATCAGCGCGGCGGCGACCGCGAGGTCCTGCGCGGCGAGGCCGACGGAGTCGAACACGGTGATCTCGTCGTCCCGGGTGCGGCCGGGAGCGGTGCCGGCCACGACGTCGCCGAGCTCGAGCAGCCCGGCCGCCGCGTCGAGGGCGCCCTCCGCGATCGCGAGGACGAGGTCTCCGGACTTCGCCCGCGCGGTGGCCGCGCTGTCGACGACGAGCGTGCCGAGCGCCATCGCCGCGGAGTCGAGCTCGCGGTGCTCCGGCCGCGGACGGGCGCCCACGGCGTTCACGTGCTGGCCGGCGTGCAGCCAGGCCCCGTGCACGATCGGCTCGACCGACGGCGTCAGCGTGCAGAGCACGTCGGAGCACTCGGCGACGGCCCGCGGATCCGCGGCGCGGGTCACGGGGTGCCCGACCGCCTCCTCGAACCGGTCGAGCGTCGCGTCCGACCGCGACCAGACCACGATCTCGTCCAGGTCGCGCACCGCCTGCAGCGCGCGGACGTGCGCGACGGCGAGGTTGCCGGCGCCGATCAGCCCGAGCACCCGGCTGTCCGCCCGGGCGAGGTGCCGGGTGGCGACCGCGGAGGCGGCGGCGGTGCGCGCCCGGGTGATCAGCGCGCCGTCCAGGACGGCCACGCACTCCCCGGTGAGCAGCGAGGTGACCAGGATGGTCGAGCGCTGCGTCGGCAGCCCGCGCGCTGCGTTTCCGGGTAGGTCCGCCATCAGCTTCACGGCGGCCAGGCCCAGGGCATCGGAGCGGACCGCCATCGGGAGGATCAGCCCGTCGTCCTCGCCCGCGAGGGCCGTCGGCGCGCCCTGGTGCAGCGCCCCGGAGCCGAGGTCCGCGAACACCTGCTCGACCGCGCCGAGCACGTCGACGTCGGGGAGCAGCCCGGCGATCTGCTCGGAGACGAGGACGAGCGTCATCAGCGCGCGCCGACCGTCGCGCGGCCGGTCAGCTCGGCGAGCGAGGGGGCGCGGGTGACGAGGCCGGCCTCGGCGAGGATCCGCATCCAGCGGTCGGAGGCGGCCTCGTCGATCACGGTCGTGTCCCAGACCCCGCCGGCGGCCATCTCGTCGGCGGCCTCGTGCAGGAGCGCCGAGTCGCGGTCGGGCCAGCGCGCGGCGAGCACCGCGTCGATCTCGGCGCCGGCCTCACCCGCGGTGATCCTCTGCATCGCCGTCTCGATCGCGTCGACGAAGCGCTCGGTGCGGTCGGCGAGCTCCTCGACCCGCTCGGTGCGGGTGTAGTAGACGCTGTTGGGCATCACGCCCGCGTCGAGGTGGCGGAAGACGATCTGCCCGCCGCCGGCCGCGACGAGCTCCTTCGCCGAGAGCAGGTCGAGCACGATCGCGTCGCCGAGGCCGTCGCGGTAGAGCTCCAGCATCATCGCCGTGGACAGGTCGCGCGCCCAGCGGGTGGCGGAGACGTCGAGCCCGGCCTCGCGGATCAGGCCCGCGGTGAACTCGAACGGCGCGCTGCCGCCGGCGCCCGGGGCGAGCACGACCTTGCCGGCCAGCCAGTCCAGCCCGACCGGTCCGGAGCCGTCGCGGGCCACGATCGTCATCGGGAAGCGGTGGTTGAGCTGGCCGACGACGATCAGCTCGCGGCTCGTTCCGGCGTACATCCCGGGCACCCAGAGCCCGCCGAGGGCGAGGTCGGCGGCGCCGGAGTCGAGGTCGTCGAGGACGCCGGTCCAGGGGTCGCAGGCGGTGGCGGTGACGGCGAGGCCGCGCTCGGCGAACAGGCCGCCGACGTCGGCGACGTACTCGGGGAGGTAGTTCAGTCCGTTGGCGGTGGCCGAGACGGTGAGGGTGTCCATGGTGCTCCTTGTGGTGCTGTCCGGTGGATGGTTGCGCCCAACGGTGCCGGAGCGCCAGGGGGCGGGGTGGGTCAGTGGGCGGCGGCGATCGCGTTCTCGTTGACGTCCTCGAGCGAGCGACCCCGGGTCTCCGGGGCGAAGCGGGAGGCGACGACGAGCACCGCGTACATCACGGCGGCGAGGCCGAAGACGCCGGCGAAGGCGAACGAGCCGTAGAGCGCGACCGCGAGGAACGGCATGACCGCTCCGGCGATGTTGCCGATGCCGTTGACGATCGAGGCTCCGGAGGCGCGGATCGCGGTCGGGAAGATCTCGGCGGTCCAGGTGGCGAGGGTCGTGTTGGTGACCATCGTGAAGAACTGGAAGAGGGCGCCGAGCACGAGGATCGCAGCGGTGCCGTTCCCGAAGCCGGCGAAGGCGAGCGCGGTGAGGCAGCCGAGGACTCCGGCGGCGCCGACGGCGGTGCGACGGCCGACGCGACCGGCGATCAGGGCTGCGGTGGTCGCTCCGAGGAGCGAGCCGATGTTCATGATCATCGTGTAGAGCAGGCTCTCCGAGACGGAGTAGCCGCGCTCGACCAGCAGGGTCGGCATCAGGAAGTTCAGCGTGACCTGCGAGCCGAAGGCCATCCAGGACGCGACGCCAAGGGCGGCGGTGCGGCGGATCACCGGGCGGCTGAACACCGCGGCGGGCGAGGCCGACATCTTCACGGGCGGCAGGTCGTCCGGCGAGAGCTCGACGGGCGGACGGGCGGCGGTGGGGGTGAGCGAGTTCGAGGCGAGGATCGCGAGCGAGCGGTTCGCCTCCTCCGTGCGGCCCTGCGAGAGCAGCCAGCGCGGCGTCTCCGGCAGCTTGCGGCGGTAGAAGACGACCAGCAGCGCGGGGACGGCGAGGATCACGAACGACCAGCGCCACACGGAGTCGGGGCCGCCGAGCGGGGTCTCCAGCGGGCCGAGCAGCAGCAGGAACAGGCCGTAGGAGAGGAAGTTGCCCAGGCCCCCGGCGCCGACGTTGACGGCGCCGATCGCGGTGCCGCGGAAGCGGGTGGAGACCATCTCGGAGAGCATGACCAGGCCGATCATGAACTCGCCGCCGATGCCGATGCCGACGATCAGGCGGCTGACGAGCAGCATCTCGTAGTTCATCGCGACGGCGCTGAGCAGGCCGCCGAGCGTGTAGATCAGCAGGTTGAGGCTGAGCGAGAAGCGGCGGCCGTAGCGGTCGGCGAGGTAGCCGGCCAGCACGCGGCCGATCAGTCCGCCGATGACCGTGGCGGTGTTGATCGTCGTGAGCTGGACGTCGCCGATCTGCAGCGTCTCCTTGATGTGGCTGCCCATGGCACCCACCGAGTTCTGCTCGAGGGTGTTGAAGAACTCCCCGGCGAGGATCAGTAGGAAGATCCAGAACTGCGCGCGGGTGAAGCCGATGGAGTCGAGGACGGAGGCGACCGTGTGGCCTGAAGCGGGCGGAGCGGTGGTGCGGGATACAGCAGACATGTGTAGCTCCCAGCAGGGCGAGGGGGAAAGCGGCTCCAGAGTGATGGTCACCGCGAGGACTCCTCTTTTGTATCCCAAATACCGTTTCGGGCAGGTTTCCACGATGCTACAACCTCCCTCTGAGCTGTAGTGACCGCGCAGAAGGGCATACACCTCGAAACGTTCGCTGGCGGTGGTATACAAAAGGGCCTCGATGCGCGCAGAGGCTACATGGACCCGTAATGCGGGAGATGTGGGGCACGAGCCGCCGTCGTCATGCGTCTCACGACCCCGGCTGGCCGCGTCTTCAGGCCCCCCGAGGAGTAGGGGCGGCGACCTGAGAAGCGAACCCGGATCGTCGCGCTCCTCGTGGAGCTGCGCGGGCGCCTTCTCGGCGAAACTATCCGCCACCCCGCCGCTTCACCGTCGGGCCCGTCGTCACCGCAGCTGTCGTCGAGACCGTCGACCACAGCGTTCTTCCGACGCTCGTCCGCAGATCTTGAGCAGCGCCGAGTTCAGCTAATCCTGCGTCCCGTATGGGGATCGTTCAGCGGGTCGCTATGCGGTCGGGCCGCTGCTCTCCGCCGCGTGCCGCGGATCAAGGGAGAGCGTGCTCCCGCTGTCAGCTTGCGCGGACCGACAGGTTCTTGCCGAGCTGGGTCCAGCCATCGCCGGTGGCGTCGCCCGGTACGGCGTCGTCAGGGTGGATCTGTACCGTCCAGTCGTTCTGCTTCGACAGCTTCTCGCCGCAGCCACTCACCGGCTCGTCGCCCTCGTTGACGATGACGCAGTGTCCGGCTCCCTCGCGAGGTAGGGCCAAGTAGAAGTCGAGGCCCTCGACCGAGCCGGCGAACCGGATCGAGTCGGGATCGAGCTTGTCGCCGAGGTTCTCGAGCGAGGGAAGTGCGTCTTGCTCCTGCTGCGCCCTGTCGTAGTCCGAGTACACGGTCGGGTCGTCGTAGATGCTGGTGTCCTGCTGCGCACACCCAGCGAGAAGAGGAAGGGCCATGAGTGCGACCGCGACCGCACCGATCTTGAATCTGTAGGTCGGTCGTTCGTGGCCCATGGCGTCCCCCGTTGCGTTTCGCCCACCCTACTTCGCCTGAACTCCAGAGCACCGGCCCTCATCGCCGCAGCGGAGAGCGCGAGGGCACCCGTTCCGTTGGGGGATCGCTCAGCGGAACGCCGGCGCGGGGAAGAGCGTGGCCGGATCCAGATCGCCGGCGGCGCACTGGGTCCCCCGGAGGAGCTTCAATCGGAAGTGTTAGTGGTCCGGTTTGTCGCTGAAGTGCTCGCGGTCGCTGATGTAATCGATCCGGGTTGCATCGAAAATATCGCTTCCTAAGCGGTCCGCCCCTCTTCTTGTCGAGAGCGTTACCGGATATTGCACAAGTCTTGGCGTGCTGTTTGTGAAGAATGAACAGAACAACATCCGCAGAGGTGAAGTATCCCCGGGAAGGAAGTTTGACCCGCCAGATATGAAGCCCGCGTAGGGCGATTCGCTAAAGAAGAGAATTGATTCTCGGGCCAGAGTATGAGAGCGAAACCAGGAGCGTATTACGACAGAGTTTTGACTCACATAGACTCCGAACAGTCTTGCCCGCACCGCTAAAACAATAGTGACTAGAAGTGCGCACAGAACAATTACATCTGTAAGCGACCAGTTCCAATTCGGCCCGACTATTCCGAGAAAAGCGGCGCATATAACCGGGTTAACGATCCATGCAATCACTCGAGCCCCATTGCCCGACTTCGGAATTCTTCTCGAAAATAACTTATCATCTTTCATTATTTGTGCCCTATCAATAATCTCTCCTCAACTCGGAATAGTAAAAAAGCTAATTCTAAATTGTGCAGTCATTTCCTCACCCTGCGAGGTCTCAGCCTCGCCGTGCCGGCAGGCGTGAAGCCTGCTCCCTGGGCCGATCGGCGGTGGGCTTAGCGCGTTCCGTACGGGAATCCGTCATCGCGACGAGGGCCGGGTCGCAGGTCACCGAAGTCGTCGGACCAGATTCACGACGAGTAACACCGCGTCTGCGGCCATGCCTGCCGAGCGCCGATCGCCGTTCCGGCGGTGCTTCATGGCCTGCGCGAGCTCGATGGCCGCACGAACGACTTTGCGCAGCTCGGCGTTCTCGGACCCAGGTAGTTCGACCTCAACCACTCGACCAAGGCGGGCCTTCGTGCTGGGGATCGGCGGCTCATCGACGCCAGGCTCACCGTGCCGTGCGTGCTCGTAGGAGGCCGCGGAAAGCGCTTCGAGGGCGGCCACCGCGTCGTTCCCGACGTTCGAGTAGTCCTGCTCCGTCCGAGCTGCCCGGAAGTGTCGCCGCATCTCGTTCAGCTCCCCATCGACGCGCTGCCATCCGGTGGCCTTTCGCGGCGAAATGGGATCGGCCAGTGCGCCGGCGAGCGAGTCGGTCTCACGCTCGTCGAGCATCTCGTGGAGTGCATCGAACTGCTCATTGAGCATGCTGCGCCTGGCCTGCCAGCTGCCGTACCCATCGTTCGCCTGCCAATACTTGCGGAACGTCTCGAAGTCACGGAACGGTGGATCGAAGGTGTCGATGCCAAGGCGCGCGAGGACCGCCTTCAACGCGCGGACGAGTAAGCGTGAGTCGTCATTGCTGAGCGGTGAGCCATGGGTGCCGTGGGCCTCGTACTCTTCGTGCACGACCCGGGCGAGAGGCACCGCGATCTCCACATCGCCGTGCTCCGGGTTCGGTCCGCGCAGGAGCCCCTCGAGGAGATTCACGTCGAGCGCGGACTGCTGAGTCACCTCCGAGCCCCAAGCGTTCGATACCACCTCCTGACCCGAGAGGTAAAAATCCCACGTACGCATGCGCCCACCCTAGCCAGCGGCACCCCGCCCGCTGATCGACCTAGACGAGCGTTCCATCTGTCGCAAGTTCGGGCGTCGGGTGGTGTCCGAAAGAGGATCGCTCAGTGCTTCGGTCTCGTGCAACCATGGCCGCATGTCGACCAGCTCGCGTGTTGTTGTCGTGGATGGCGAGACGTTCGAGGTCACGGCCAGGCCTGATGGGATCCACTTCTCATGGGCTAGTGGCCCCAACCCTGGGTACGGTTTCGGATCCAGCTGGTCAGGGGACTCTCCGCCGACAGATGCGCAAATCCGCCCGATGATCGACAGCTTCCTCTCGCAGATCGATCCCGAAACCGGCTACATCTCCGAGGACTGAAGTCCTGCGTGGATGCCACCTGCGGTGTCCCGTAAGGGGATGGGTTACCGGTCGGGCAGGTGATCCTCCGGATTGATGTCCGCTCGTCGTAGAGGTCCGTCGTAGACGCTGCCGGTGCTCCACATGGCGATGACGGCCCATCCGAGGTCGGCATGTGCGATCGTGCCCTCCGGGATGGTGCGCGAGAAGAGGGCGTAGTCGATCCCCTCGACAGGGAGTACCGAGACGGTCCATCCGTCTCGGTCTTGGGCGAGAGCGAGCGAACGAGCTTCGACTTCCTCGATCACGGCGACCCCATCGCGCTTTCGGGAGTCTGTGGGGAGCGTGCCGAGGAGGAGACAGTCGGCGGCGAGGGAGGCGATCGTCACGGGGTCGGTCACCATCCCGTGTACGTGACCGCGGGGTCCGACGCGAGTCCCGGGGCGCACCATGGTGCGGACCGAGCAGCGCGCGACGTGCAGTCCGCGATCGATCGCGATCGTCGTGTCTTCATCGGTGCCGGCGCCATGAGTCGTGGTCCACAGCTCGCGGCCTGACAGGGGGATGAGCGTCTGCATGTGCTCATCCAAGCCAGTGTCCGTGATCGTGCCAAGGAGTCGTCGCTCATTCACGCTGCCTTACTCCGGTGCTGTCCGTTAGGGGGTCGTCGTCCGGCCGCCGAAGATGGCGTCTCGACGTGTGTCGATTCTCGCGCTCGTCTGCACGGTTCTTCGCGTCAACGCGGCGCTCGTGCAGACGACCGTGGGTATTCAGATGTTCAAGGTCCCCTGCACACACGACCGGGGCGCCGCTTCGCCGTTCCGTATGGGGACCGGCCACCGGCACAGTCTGGCCAGTACGGCTAGTGAGCAGCGAGGTAGCACGGAGAGCGCCCGAGTGGGAGGCTTCTGCCGTGAGAAGGATCGTCACGGTGCTGGTGTGCGCAGTCTCGGCCGCGACTCTTGCGGCCTGCTCCAGCTCTGGGATCTCGGTGCAGAGGGCACAGGGCGTCACGGCGATGGTCTCTGCCGCGACCCCGAGTGCCGTGATGGAGGCGAGTTTCACTGGGACGCTCACGACGACCGATCAGGGCTGCCTGGCGGTGAGTGTGGGAGAGACGACGTTCCCGTTGAAGTTCCCGGCTGGTTCGCGTCTCAGCGACGACGGCCAGATGATCGACGTCCCTGGTTTCGGCTCGGTGAGTTCGGGTGAGCTCGTCGAAGGCGGAGGCGGCTACCTCGCGCTGGACGGTGTGCCAGACGAGTGTGCTCCGGGTGGCGAACCCGTCGAGTCGATCGTCTGGCAAAGCCTTCCCGACTGACGCTCGCCATCAGGACTTTCGGGCTACTGCGTCTCCGACGCGAGGCCATGAACGAGCCGACTCGGGACTGCCCCGTACGAGGATCTCCTAACGGACCCCTGCTCGTTGAGCGGCCGGTATCGCCGCGCGAGCATGGGGCCATGTCGAAGAAGATCGAATCCGCCCACCGCAAGCTCGTTGACGCGCTGAAGAAGCACGCCGAGCTCGCCTCCGGGAAGAAGAGCCGACGCGGCCGCATCGAGAGCGCCGCCGCCGTCGTCAAGAGCGCTGCGACCAAGTACGCGGCTCTCGTCTCCGCGCGCACCGACACCGAGAGTCCGTTCAGCGACATCACGGGCCCTCGCCTGGACCGTCCCACGATCGCCTCGCTCACGGCCGCGCGGGACGCGCTCACACGCCGGCTGACGGACACGCCGCTCGGTGCGACTGACTTGTAGCTCCCGCTCCCGTCACCGAAGCAGAATCCGTCCTAACGACGCCCGGTCAGCGATGGTCTAGCTGGCGTCCGGTAGGGGGTCGTTCACCGGGATGGCTCGAGCTCGAGCGCAGCCCGCTTGCGGCGGGAACGGATCCTTCGGAGAACGATGCCGGTCGCCAGGAACCCGAGCCCTGCCGGAATGGTGCCTGCGGTCAGAAGGACGGCGTGGAGCGCGAGTAGGAGGTAGTCGATGGAGGACAACCAGGTCATCGACAGAGGGCCGAGGACGTCCGTTATCAAGAAGGAGAACAGGGAGATGGCCAGTCCACACCAGGCGAGGCTCACTACGGCAGGAGTTGAGGCGACCGGGACGCGCTGACGCGGATGTCTCCGCACCGCAATGTGAGCGGCGACGCCGGCGAGGGCGATCCACGTTCCGACGCCGACCGCACCGAACGCGATACCGAAAACTCCTTCAGAGGGGTCCGAATCGGTCACGCCCGTGGCGACCATGAAGCTGCTGAGCATGAGAACGAGGGCTGCGATCGCGGTGGTGAATCCGACTCCGGAGCAGGTGATGAAGGTGTCCAGTGAGGCTTCGGGTGCGGCGGTCGAGGTCGTCGGAGTTGCCGAAGCGGGAGCGCTGGTCATGATCGGAGGTCCTTGTTGGTGGAACCTCGATGGGGTTCGCCTAGTCGGAGGAGAGTTTGAAGTCGGAGTTTGGCTCGTTGGTGTCGGCCGCGTGCGGTCGATTCGCTCACTCCGAGGATTGTTGCGGCTTCGGGGAGGGTGAAGCCGTCCCAGAGGATAAGCCGGATCAGTTCGGACTGGTTTTCCGGAAGGGAGTTCAGGGCTGCGCGGATGTCGAGGGTGTCTGCGTTGACGGGATCGGTTGGGTGGTTGTCGAAGTGCTGGCGGAGTTTCTGTGTGAGATCGTCGTGTCGGATGGCTCCTCGTGCGGCGTTCGAGTGGACTCGGCGGGCGACGCCGAAGAGCCACATGCGTGCCCGCTCGGGGTCGGCGGGCAATTGCTCGATGCGTCGCCACGCGACGATGAAGGTCTCACTGAGAAGGTCAGCGGCATCAGCGGGAACGGCGACTCGTCGGCCGAAGTAGCTGAGTAGGTCAGCTGCGTTCGCGGCGTGAAGGCTTTCGAGTGCTGCATCCTGGTCGGACCGGCGTCGTCGCGCGATCACTCGTCGGTTCCGAGGGACTCGCTGTCGCACTGGCCCGCCATCTCGATGGAGGTGCTGGTCGTGAAGTAACCGGCCTCCTCGAGCACCTCCCGGATCTCGTCGCCCATGAGGGAGCTGGCGATCACCCCGGGGGTCGCGTCGGGGATGTCTGCCGGCCGGCCGGCGGCTTCCGCCGCGACGTTCGCTTCATCGATCCCCGCCTGATTCGATGCCAGGGCCGCCTCGATGTCCTCCGGAGTGACACGGGCGATCACCGGATCCCAGTCGTGCTGCGCGAGGAACTCGCGGGCCCTCTCGGTCAGCTCGTCGGTCTCCTCAATAGAGAGCCCGCCGCCGTACTCCGGTTGGATCCGGGCGACGACCGCGCACGTTCCGATGTCGGCACCCTCAGCGAGCTCGAACGTGCGCTGCACAGCGACGTCAGGAGTCCATCCCACCCACTGCAGCAGCGACGGCCCCGCGACGGCGGCCGTGGTCCCGACTCCGACCAACCCGATCGCCAGAACCGTCACTCCGACTCCGGAGCGGAACCACGCGCGTCGCGGCGGACGGCTCTCGGCCACTGCCCGGGCAATGCCACGCGCGGCTTCGGCGGCCGCCGGATCCTCGCCCAGCGCCAGCGGCGCAGCTCGTCGCACCAGATCGTCCATGCCGGTTCCCCCTCGGTGATTGCTCGTCACTGTCGACGTGTCCGGCCGAGGCTCGTTCTTAACGTCGGCCGCGAAGATTCACGAGCCGACTAGGGCTGGTTGAAGGATTCTCTGGCGTCGGTGATGGTGCTTCCGTCGCGGAGGGTGAGCGTGACTGTGAAGGTGGGCTCCGGTCCGCCGCGGCCAGTCTCGCCTCCCTCGGTGAGGCCGGTTCCCGGCCACCACGCTGCCCAGTGGCCGTCTGCAATCGTGGCGATGACGCTCGTGCCGTCGCCGGTGCGGATGGTGAGCCCGGTCACGTCCGAGCCGACGTCGCCGCGGGTGAAGACGGCGGGCGGGAGGTTCTCGCCCGCGAACTGACTGATGCCTCCCTGCGTGTATTCCTCAGCGAGCGGCGCGAAGCCGCCCTCGCTTCCAGTGGAACTGACGAGTGCCCTTCCCGCAGTGCTCGTCCCTACCGGAATCTCGATGAGGCACGCTCGCTGACTGGGCGTCGTGTAGGAGACCATCACCCAGTTGCCGCGCCGCTCCCCGATCGCCGGCTGACCGAGCTGCTCCGCGTCACCTGACGCACAGGCCTCGCCGGCGGTGGCCAGGTCGGAGGCGCTGGCAATGTCCGATGTGGAGGTCCAGGAGGCGTACGCGCGGGAGTCGACACCGGACGGCAGGACGGCGAGAGCGACTCCTAGCGCTGCCGCCCCGACCCCGGCGGGAAGGACGAATTGCCATCCCCGAGGGCGCCGAGCGGCGGGCTCTCGAGCGGTCACCGGGTCGCTGTGGAGGATCATCTGGAGCCGCGCAGCGGCGGCCTCGCGAGCCGGGCCGTCGAGCTCGTACTGAGCGGCCGGGTCGAGGTCTTTCGTGGCGAGGAGTTCGGGCGTGGTCATGATGCCTCCAAGGCGGGCGAGTCGGCGTGGTGCTGGCGTGAGGGGGGATCGAGTAACGCCCGCAGCGCGGTGCGTGCTCGGTGAAGTCGGAGTCGGAAGGCGACAGCGGTGATGCCGAGCACTCCGGCCGCGGAGGGAGAGTCGAGCCCTTCCCAGGCCGTCAGCGCGATCGCTTCCTGGTGCTGCGGTGTGAGCTGCTGCCAGGACTGGTAGAGGTCGAGCCGGGTCGCGATCGCGTCCTCCGGCGACCGCGCGGCCGCGTCGGTGTGAGCGGCGACCCGGATCGCGAGGGCGGCGGTGCGGTGCTGACTGCGGAGGTCGTTGAGGAGGCAGTTGCGGGCGATGGTGAACAGCCACGCACGCGTGGGCTCGTCTTCCGATGGCGCGGTGTCGTGTCGGCGCCAGGCGATCAGGAATGCCTCGTGCGCGAGGTCTGCGGCGCGCTCGGGGTCAGTGCGACGCCTCAGGAACCGGACGACGCTGACGTACTCGCGCTCGTACAGCTCGGAGAAGCTCGCCTCGCGGTCGGACTGTGGTGGGCTCATACCTGGGACATGTCGCCAGCCGAGCTGCTGTTACAGGTGATCGAGTACCTGTTGATCAGCAACACGGAACCGACGGCTCGCCCACAGGGTGATGAGCCACGCCACCGAGCCCAAGATCGGCAGGAGCACGACCACGACGGTCCACCCGACGCGCGCAGCGTTGGTGAGGGTCTTCGTCGTGATGAGAGTCACGATCGAGACGATGGGAAGAGCGACGCTGAGGATCGAGAAGACGATCCATGCGACGTCGTAGTAGGTGGGAACCAGGATCACCGCGTCCTCAGTCAGAGCGATCTCCTTTGCTGTCGAGCCAAGGCGACGCTGGTCGAACGGTCGCGGATCCAGCCTCTAGGCCATCGAAGCATCGCGCAAGACCGACCTTCTGCGGTCCGTCTCGCATGGGAATCGCTTAGCCGTCAGGGCGAGGAAAGGGACCCGTCACCGGTACCCGCGAAATATCGCCAACCGAAATCGACAGTCAGGGCGAAAGAGGCATCCGTTGCGCGCACATCCGCTGGAGTCGACTCGGTGATCGACCCTTCGTAGGACTGACGGTTGAAGCCCTGAGGGAGCGGGAGGCCATCGACCTGCAATCGGGAGGCGGCGACGAGAGTCCACCGGACGGTAGCCGTCCCGTTGGCACCTCCACCGGGAAGCCCACGACCACCACCACCGGAGATGTCGCCGCTTTGCAGTAGGTCGACGCCGACCAGAGAATCAACGACTCTCACTCCTGTGCCGTGGATTCCGTTGGTCGCGAGGAATCTGTCGACGGCTTCGGCCGCTACGAGCTGATCGGCGCCGTCCACCGCGTAGACGATTCCTCCGTCGAGTCGGCAGACCGTCGTGATAACTGACCCTGACTCGCCGATCTGATCGGATCCTCCCTCTCCGAAGCACCAGTCCTCCGTCGCCCGTGCCACCTCTCGCACGCCAGGCACGGCGTCCACCGCCATCGCCTCGTCAAACAGCGGACGCGTGTCCTGCCGTGCTGCAGCGACAATGGGCGAGGTTGGTGACGGCCCAGGAATGTCAGCGGCACAACCGGAGAGCGGGATCACGGCGGCTGCAAGAGCGAGCAGACCCCGCCAGAGGAGTCGCCTTTCACGGCCAGAGTCGGGTCGCGCGTGCATGCGCCCAACGTACGACGCTCTGGCCGGTGCGCCCAGGCCGCGTACGCGACTACCCGCCGTCACGGAACCTGATTTCGGCCGTTCACGACACCTAGAATGAGTGACAAGTTACGTGACGCCTTCGCTCGGCGCGCCATCCCATCAGCACCGTGTCACGTATTCGGCCGTATAAGTGACAGGGGTCCGTGATGCTCGTTGGGTACATGCGCGTCTCGAAGACCGATGGAACGCAGACCACCGATCCGCAGCGCGATGCGCTGCTCGCGGCCGGCGTCGAGGACGCGCAACTGTACTCCGACCTCGCGTCCGGCCGGAAGGATGATCGGCCGGGTCTGCTGTCATGCCTGAAGGCACTGCGCGAGGGGGACACGCTCGTGGTGTGGAAGCTGGACCGGCTCGGGCGCGACCTGCACCACCTGGTGAACACGGTCCATGACCTCACCGCGCGCGGCATCGGGTTGAAGGTGCTGACGGGTCAGGGGGCGGCGATCGACACGACCACCGCTGCCGGCAAGCTGGTCTTCGGGATCTTCGCTGCCCTCGCCGAGTTCGAGCGCGAGCTCATCTCCGAACGCACGATGGCGGGCCTCGCGTCCGCTCGAGCACGCGGTCGGGTCGGCGGGCGCCCGTTCACCATGACGCCCGCCAAGGTGCGACTCGCTATGGCGTCGATGGGCAAGCCGGAAACGAACATCGGTGCCCTCTGCAAAGAACTCGGCATCTCCCGCCAGACGCTCTACCGACACGTCTCGCCCACGGGTGAGGTGCGACCAGACGGCCTCCGCGTCCTCGGACGCAAGAGCACCTAGATACGCAGCTCTCCGACGCCGGCGTAGGCTCCGAAAGACGGCTCCGATGGTTGTGCAGACGACCTTGAAGATCTGTGCAGAGGACCTCGAGAACTGACATGTGCCGCGCGTCGGCGCGGGCGGCAGTGTCCCGTAAGACCCGCCCGATGAAATGCCCGGTGACGGGGCGGCTATCGGGACACTGGAACGGTGGATCAGAAGGCAATGCTGCGCACCCGAGCCGAGGCGCTCGACGAGCTCGACCAGCAGCTGCGTTCCGAGGCCGAAGCGACAGAGTTCGCAGGTCAAGAGTGTGAAACACGCAACCCCTCACCGTCCGGCCATTCCTCGGACTTTGTTCCGTACGTGATTGAGTACGAAGATTCAATGCCGGAGCGCGCAAATCAGAACACTCGCACGCTGATGTTCGGTGTGCTGCTCGGTCTTGCGGGAGGTTTTGCGGCCAGTCTTGTTGCTTGGGGAGATTCGCGCCGTCGCGACCGTCGCGAGGAGACACAAAAACAATAAGAGAGGTCAAAGCCCGGCAAGCGCCTATTGCGCGGCTGATCTCGGAGGACCAGCCCGCGCTTTAGTCGCTAGCCAGTTCGCCAATTAGGGTGCGACCTGTGAGGTGGGATGTACTTCACTTAGACGTGAGTATCCACAAACCGATGTATGTGATGTGAAGGGGTGGTTTGGGCGAGAGCCTGTCCGAATGAGCAGCGGCTGGTGCGCGTGCAGTGGTGGCTGCGAGGTTTGATCATGTGTGGCGTAGAGGTGCCGGTGCTGCCATTGCCGCGCCTCCCTCTTCGGGCGGCCGGTTGGAGGGCCGGCTATGACTAGCTGAACCTCAGCAAGCTGACATAATCTCGCTTATGAGAAGCGGCAGTGGGAAGCGCCCGGGGGAGCGCGCAAGCCCTATACCGCCTTCGACGGGCTTGCGTACCGTCGCTGACGACCCGCACCACTCCTCGAGGCACCGGACCGGTGCAGAACAGGTGACAGCACATGACTCGCGAGCAGAACATCGCCTCCCAGCAGGCCTTCGGTGAGGCGGTCAACGCCGGCGACTTCGCCGCGTTCGACGCACTCGTCGCGCCCGACTCGGTCGATCACGACCCGGCGCCCGGCCAGGCACCCGGTCCAGAGGGATACGCCGCGTTCTTCGGCGACCTGCGGACCGCGTTCCCCGACATGGCACTCGAGGTCGAGAAGCTCGTCGCGGACGACGACAGCGTCGCGTTCGCCTACACGCTGACCGGCACGCAGACCGGTGTGTTCCAGGGCCACGCGCCGACGGGCAAGTCCGTGAAGATCCGCGGCATGCAGATCAGCACCTTCGTCGACGGCAAACTCGCCGAGCGCTGGGGAAGCAGCGACGAGCTCGGCATCCTCACGCAGCTCGGCCTCGCACCCGGCGCCTAGCCGGCGGGACTCCGACGGGTTCCGAAGCTCGTGTGCAACCACACCTCGGAGCCCGTCGAGCGGGGTGTGTGCGAACAAACTGACATAACGTCGATTATCGGAGGTCGCGCGGCGGAGCGGTTTGCTCTAGCGAAACCGGTTGCTCCAACTGCACGCCGGTCGCTTCGACCGCAGCCTCGTTTTGTGCCCACGGGTGATTTGGCGCCCGCGCAGGTCAGCGCAGGTTGCTGCTCGGGGCGAAGGGCCGTCGACTAGTTGTCGTTGATGGGATGGACCGACGCACGATCGTGTGTTGTGCGACTTCTGATCACCGCGGAAAAATTTTGCAGTTACAACTGAAACGCCGTAACGTGGACCTGCGCAGATCAGTTGAGACGCGTGATGGAGGATGAAGGACATGTCTAGAACGCTTGCGATCACGGCACCAGCAAACACCCGGGCCGTGCGAAATGAAGCCGCTGCGGTCGTTCGCGACGCGTGCGATGAGCAGATCACAACTTTCTCCGTGCAGGTCGGCGACCGCACGATTCCTCTCCAGGAGAACGTGTCGAGCTTCCTCCGGTTCATACTCGAGCAGGCCGCGGAAGGCGCATCGTTCTCGATCGCGTCACGGCCCGAGGAGCTCACATCGACGGTCGCTGCCGATCTCGTCGGAGTATCTCGCCCCACGCTCATGAAGATGGCGCGGGAGGGACTCGTCCCGTCGATCAGAGTTGGCACTCACACTCGTTTCAAGTCGGCGGACATCGAAGAGTTCCTTCGCGCGCGAAGCGAAGCGAGAGCAGCAGCGTTTAAGGAGCTGCGTCAGATCGACGACGAGCTGGAGCTTCACGCCGCCCAGTAAGCTCGCGCCATGACCCAGCGCATCTTCGTTGACGCGAACATTCTCATGTCGCGCACGCTGATGGACTGGTTGTTCATGCTTCGCGCGGAGACCGGTCGGATGTTCTCGATCGTGACGAGTGAGGACGTCCTGGCGGAGGTTGAGTACTCGTTGCGACGCCTGCACCCCGAGGCGCCCGGCCGGCTGATCGTTCAAAAGCGGGCGAAGATCGTCGAATGTGTCGATGAGGTCCTTGGTGACTTCGACGCCACCGTTCCGTACAACGGCACCGATCCTCACGATCGCCACGTCCACGCTGCTGCGCTCGCGGCCGGCGCGGATATCTTGCTGACCAACGACGGCGGATTCTCGGACAGCGAGGACGAGCTCTACGAGGTCTACCGCGCGGATGACTTCTTCATCCTCATCGATGACGGAGCGCCCTCACACGTGCAGCGTGTGACGGACAAGCAGCGGATTTACTGGCGAGACAGGGATGGCAGACCCCTCGCTGACGCTCTCCGCGGGGCCGAGTGCCCGCAGTTCGCGGAAAGGGTCACCGGGCACCTCCGTACGCTCTCGGGAATCCGCCGCGACGATCTCGCCCCCGTTCTCCTCACTGCAGAGTGAACGCAGCGAGGCCCAGCACGCGGGAGTCGTGCTGGGCCTCGCTGAGTTCAAGCGCGGACCATTGGACGTCTCAGCCCGTGGCCCGAGCCGCGGGTGTCACCGGACCAAGCGGTGCAGGAACTGAATGGCGTGCTCGACGCGCGTCTTGATCACCTGAAGCTGCGGCAGATCGAATCGTCCCGCTCCCCCGTGCGTTGCGGCGTTGAAGTCGGTGAAGAGCGAGATGACACTGTCGATGTCGTCTTCCACGAACTGAGCGAGCGCGGCGACGTAGTTTCCGGTGCGAGCGAGGAAGAACTGGATCTTCGCGCGGCGGGACACGCCTCCGTTCGGGGTTCGTACGTACTCAGGGTTTGCCTGCTTCACAGCAGAGTCGGGCGCTTCTCGATCGAGAATGCTCGCGAGGATCTCGCGGGCGCTCGTGCAGAAGTGCCGGGCTGCGTCCGGGTTCTGCGGGCTCAAGGCGAACAGTGCGCCGTTCCACCGGTCCTGCAACTCCGGGTCGATGCTCGCGAGTTCGTTGGTGAGCGACGTCACCCGAAGCTCCGGTTCTTGATCCTCGTCATCGGTTGACGGAGCCAACAGTGCATTGAGGGTTGCGACGCTGTTGGCGGCTTCGCCCTCTGCCAGGTCGAGGAAGTTGCGCGAGTCTGACCAGGCGCCTTCGGTGGCTGCCGACTCCACGTCGGCGAAGGATCGCTGCAACGTCGACACCGATCGGGTGTAGGTGACATAGCGCGTCGACGAGTGCGTCTGGGACCGCAGCTTGCTGAGTTCCCGCTCGAGCCGCTGGCGGTTGGCGCGGACACGCGAGTTGTGGGCGGACGCCTCGCGGTTGTACGTGCTGACCGCTTGGCGCACCTTGTTGTTGTAGTTGCGGACTTCCCGGTTGTAGTTACTGATGGCCTGCCGCTGCTTCTGCTCGGCCTGGCGAACCATGCTGCGAAGCTGGGAGGGAGTGACTCTGCGCACCATCACTACCACCGCACCTTCTCGGCCGTGAAGGTGATCCTGGTCCCGGAGCTGATCGCCTCCGCGTACTGGCTCAGCTCCGGATCGGTGAGGTCACCGCCGTCCTGGCGGAAGATGCGCTGAAGCGCGGGCTTGATCTCGCTGACCGGTCGACCGGCATAGCGGCCGTGCAGAGCCGCGAGCGCGCGGCTCCGCTTGCGGGCGACATCGTCGAGGGTCGACTGGACCTGCTGCTGCAATTCGCGGCGAAGCGCTGCTTCGTTGAACGTGAATGACATGGTGATGTGTGAGCTCCCTGCCCGAACGGGCGTTGGGGAAGCGTGCCGTGCATCGAGACGTCGACGAGGGTCCGTGGCTCCGGGAGGAGCCACGGACCTTAGGGGCTAGCCCTTTCCGAGGGTCGAGCCGGCCTTCGACTTGGCGGCCTTGCCGGACGAGTCGGACGCGAGGGTCCTTCCCGCCTTCGACAGGGCAGCCTTCGAGGGCTTGGCCGACCGTGACGACTTCGACATCACGTGCTCCACTTCTCTATATGAGGGAGGCAGCGTCGCGTCAACGGGCCGGAGCCCGCTTCACGCAGAGGCCATGGAACCTCTAAGGTCAAGGAGTCCTTCCACAGACACCCTCGGCCCCGATCTGCCTATGAGCACCGAATCTGCTCAGGAGCAGATCGGGGCTGTTTACATTCACAACTGTAACTCAGTGGTCCGCTCTGCGCCTCTGTCGCAGCGGAAATGTGGTAAACACCTCCTGGTTTATCCACAGGATCTTGAGCCGCCAGGGGGCCGTCAGGGGCCGAAACGGACTGCTTTTCGAGCTGGGTCACGCTTCGGTCACGAATTACACGGCTGAAAGTCAAAGCTGAATGCTTGCTGAGGAAGTTATCCACAGGCAGCCTGCGCAGGACGTCCTCGACCGGTCGCCCGTGAGGAGATCCCGTTCGATCTCTGCCGCTAAGCCGCGCTTTGCGCGGCACGGGGCCCGAATGCGTGCTCACCGCGCCAGCTTCTCACCGACCCATGACACAGGGCCTTTCCGGGCTGAGTGCCATCCCGAATGGGGATCGATCGGCGGGACGCTGAGCGTCCAATTCCGCCACGACATGCATCACGAGACGGCATGGGCCGAGAACTGACATAAGGTCAATTTTGATGAAAAGGGCGCTTGTTTCTGGTGGTTGGGGTCAGCGTACGGCGCCGTCTCGCGCTGCCACCACTTCGGTGTAGAGCGGAGGCTGGTTGTCGTCCTCGAACATGCCGACCGGTGGCGGCGTGTAGGGCAGCGGATCACCGCCGTCGTTCTCGTCGCGAGAGTCCGCGAACGGCCCATCCATCGACAGGAGCACGTTCATGTGCGGGTCGCAGTGGTTGACCCACCAGGTGCTCGGCCCGTCCGTCTCGTCTCGTCGTGCGGCCTCCCACGCCCGCCACAGGGCTTCGATGCGCTGCACTGCCTCCTTGCTCTCCCACCAGGCCGCTTTCCAGCGCATGCCGCCCCCGGAGCCGTAGGCGATCACCCGGCGCCGGTAGGTGCTGATGAGCTGCTTGCGCACGAACTCATCCGCGGACCCGTAGTGCGTCGTCACTGCCTCCTCGTCTTGCGCCGGAGCGTGCTCCGAGGCGGGTGCGGAGTCCTCACCGCCGAACGGGTCGAAGTCGTCTGCGGTCATGCTTTCTCCATAGCGGCGGTAGTGACGAGGGGCGGCGTGGTCGGTGCGGGCTTGCCCGCTTTGTGGTTCGCGATGGAGGCGTTGATCGACTCCACCAGCGCCTTGGGTCCGTCGAGCCACGGGACGGTGCGCAGGATCGCGGCACGGTTACCGGAGGGCATCATCACCGCGCGCCCGATCTTGCGGCCCTTCCGCGGTGTGGGGAGGTTCGCCAGCTCCGCGACGTCGAGGATCAGTTCGCGCTTCAACGCGCTCGTGGTCGAGCGCACACCCTTGTTCATGCTCGCGGAGGTCGTCTCCCGGTCGTAGGTGCCGATCAGGTCGGACACCATGCGCAGGACCCTGAACCGACCCCTTGACAGCACGGTGCTCGGAGCTGAGTGACGCGATGCGCTCACACGCACCGCTCGAGCAAAGGCTCGCTCCCTCCTCCCTCCGCCGTCACACCCAACTAGGAGGTACCACAGGGGCTCGCGGGTATGTAAACGCCCAGCCCCATGCCCGTCGGCCACCCTTCCCGGCCACAGGGCCACGCCGCCGGGCCTGCGAAGCCCCGCGTTACCTCTTCTAGCGTTCCATAGCGGAACGCAATAAAGTCACTGCCTCGAAGGTAAGTTTCGGCTGGCTGGTATGAATTGCTTGCCCGACCCATTTGATGCCATTCTCATCAGCCTTGATAGACGCGGTTCCAACGGGTTCCGAAAGCTCTTGGGCTGTATCCATACCATGAAGTAGTGCGGCTTCCACTCCTTCGGACGTGAGAAGCTGTTCATGCCACCCGAAAACGTTGGAGGGTCCTCTTCGATATCTATAGAGGATGAAGGCGTCATTAGGTTCCTGTGCCCAGCAGTGAATAAGTTCGATATCACCAGCACGATCTTGCTTTAGGAAGACACGCACTCCTCGCAGGAAGGCGTCGGCTGTATGTTCCGCCTGTGTCATTGCCCAACTCCTCCTAATCGACAGTAGCAGAGGAGAAGAGTAGATTTCTTCTCCTCTGCTACTGACCGAACTTACTCCGTGAACATGATCTCCGGCAGGGGCGCGTAGTCGAACGCGACCTCGGTCACGTCGCTTGCGATCTCTGCCTTCAGCTCCTCGATCTCCGGCGACGCGAGGATCTCGGCCTGCTTCGCTTGTTGGTCCGCCGTGAGCCCTTCCTCCGCAGGCGTGCTCGACCGGCTAAACGGGTTGTCGACACCTGGGTAGTCAATCGAGTACGTCACCCAGTCGGCGCAGCGAGCTTCGCCGCCCTGCTTGCAGTAGAGGGTCTGCATGCCCATCTTTCCGCCGACGGGCCATCCGTAGTACAGGTCGTACGACCGGGGATTGTAGATGCCCAGCAACTCGACCTGCTCGCGGAGCACGCACCTGCCGTCGACGCAGTCGTAGTTGCCCGCGTAGGCCTTGAGATTGTAATTGCCGTTCCCCTGCAGCGTGCTGTTCGTGGAAGCCATCACCTTCTTCATTGCGTTGGTGCTCCAGATGTTGTGCTTGTGGAAAACCTTGTCGAGGCCCCACCCGCGCTCGATGTCTGCATCGTAGAAGCCGCGCCGGATCGGGAAACTCCCATGCGTACTGCTCGACACCGTCGCGAAGGTGTCTGTACTGGGGTAGCCGGCGGGCGGTTGTGCTGCCATCACCGGTCCCGTAGAGACCAGTCCGATTCCGGTGGCTGCGATGCCCGCAATAAGCAGGCTTGCAGCGAAGGAACGGAAACGCTTCATGCGATCCACCTTTAGCTTCTTGTCTCTACTCTCATTGGCACTTCTGAATTCCCTCAATGGCATATCGAACGGCCTTTCATCTGTAGCGTTTTTTCAGATGCGGATTGATCTCCGCGTTTGAAGAAGGCTTGCAGCGAAGTCAGGAACGGTCAAGAGCGGAGCTTCAAGTGGCGGGATAAGTGGCGCGTTCGTGAGCGAGGAGTCTTACTCGGATCTTCGTGAATTCGGCTCTACTTCTTTCTCTCCTCCGCTTTCGCTTGCTTCAGCGCCCTCGGTTGGCGTGGCCGGAAGGGTGGCGGCCAGCGCGCTGGTGAGATCACTTCGGGGGCCGCCCGCAATGCGACTCTCGTTGGCAGCACACTCCGATCGACCATATGAGTATGTGTCACGTTCCAGGCGTGTGGTGAGAGGATGAAAGGTATGACAGGAGCGAAAAATCGCAGCACACCAGTGAAACCACTCCAAGATCGAGCTCATCGAACGCGAGCCGCGATCGTCGCGGCGGCACGCGAAGTCGTCATCGAGGTGGGTAGAGATCGGGCGACAACCGCCAAGGTGGCGGCTCGCGCCAGCGTCGGCATCGGCACTCTCTACCGGTATTTCGTCGATTTCGCGGATGTGCTCGAGGCTGTTTATGCAGAGCATCCGATCTACGATAGACATCAAGCGGTACTGAGAGCTGCGCACAAGGCGACCGACTCGGAGAGCGCCGAGACCGTCGCGGTGGAAGCTCTTCAAGAACTCATAAAGGAACTCAGGGCTGAGTCGCTTCTCGAAGCCGAGCTGCGTCTTTACACCTGATCTCGGGATCGTGCGAGCAACCCGCGGTGTCCGCTCGCATCGCAGAAGGCCTTCGTTTGTTCAGCGAGCGCACGCATCGGATGCCTCGCCACGAGGGACCATCAGCGCTCGCCGCCCGACCGCTCCCCGAACTCCACGAGCTTCGCGAACAGGTCCTCGATCAGCCAGCGGGTGTCGAACGCCTCGCAGACCCGGATCGTGTGCGGTCCTGCGTCGGGCAGGAGCTCGCCGTCCGCGGAGAACCGCGGTGCGCGGCGCTCCCGCCAGCGTCCGCCGGCGGGGTTCATCACGGCGCCGATGGCCGGGCTGTCGCCCAGCGACCGGAAGTCGAGCGGCCCGTACGGGATGGTGTCGTTGAACGCGATCAGCTGGTCCACCAGGTAGTCGCCGAGGGGGCTGGTTCCGCGCAGGCGCGTCCGCAGCTCGGCGTGCCCGACTCCGACTCCGGAGTAGACGGGCATCGGGATCTGCCAGAGGGCGATGCCCGACTCGAGGACGCGGTTCGCGGCGTCGACGTCGTTGATCAGGTTGAACTCGGGGCTGTAGGCGGGGATCTCGTCGTAGGGCGGGCCGCCGACCCAGACGACCACGATGTCGCGGGAGGCGATCGACGGCTCGAGCAGCAGGGCGGCGGCGACGTCGGTCAGCGGCCCGAGCACGGCGATCCACAGGCGGCCCTCGTCGCGCAGCGCCTCGGCCACGATCAGGCGGGCGCCGTCCGACGCCTCGGCGGGCAGGGCCGACTCGGCGCCGTCGACGACGGTCACCGTCGATCCCGCCAACTCCACGATGCGGTCGATCTCGGCGCGCGACTCCGGCATGCTCCCCGGCCGGCCGAAGTGCGCCGCCACCAGACCGCGGACGTCGAGGGTGTCGGTCAGCAGCGCCTGGACGATCGCGAACTGGTCGTCGGCCTCGTTCGCGGCGTCGGTGCTGACGATCAGGCGGTGCGGGGGAGGCGGGGTCATGCGGACTCGCGCTGCACGAGGGTCGTCGCGAGGATCGGCTGCCGGTCGACCGGGCGGCCCTGCACGACGGCGACGACGGTCTCGGCGGCGACGCGGCCCATGTCCTCCAGGGGCTGCCGGATGGTCGTGAGGGTCGGATCCGAGGTGGTCGCGATGACGACGTCGTCGAAGCCGATCACGGAGACGTCGGCGGGGACGCGGCGGCCGGACGCCTGGAGCACGCGGATCGCGCCGTTGGCCATCAGGTCGGAGGAGGCGAAGACGCCGTCGAGGTCGGGGTGGCGCTGCAGGAGGCGCGCCATCGCGGCGGAACCGCTCTCGAGGGTGAAGGCGCCGTGCACGATCGGGCTGGAGTCGAGACCGAGCTCGGTGAGCTCGTCGCGCCAGCCGCGGATGCGGTCGCGGGCGGGCTCCATGTCGTGCGGGCCGGCGATGATGCCCAGGCGCCGGCGGCCGGAGTCGGCGAGCGCGCGGGCGGCGAGGCGGCCGCCTCCGTAGTTGTCGGAGTCGATGACGATCGCGCCCTCGGGCAGGGCGACGCGCGGGCGGCCGACCCAGGCGATCGGCACGGGGGAGTCGGCCAGCGCCTGCGCGAGGTGGGTGATCTCGTGCTGGAGGATCACGATCGCGCCGTCGACGGCCCGCGAGCGGAGGAAGCGGGGGATGCGGTCGCTGTCGTCGTGGTCGGCGGGCAGCAGCACGGGCTGCACCTCGCCGGCGTAGAGGCCCTTCGCGGCGCCCTTCAGCACCGAGGTGAAGAACGTCCCGGTGAGGCTGTCGAGCTCGTTGAAGGCGACGATCAGGGCGATGGCCCCGGCCCGCCCGCCGCGGAGCATCCGGGCGGCGCTGTTCGCCTCGTAGCCGAGGGACTTCGCGGCGCGCTCGACCGCGGCGGTCATCCGGACGTCGACATTGGTGCCGCCTGCGAGCACCCGGGCGGCGGTGGCGCGCGAGACGCCCGCGGCCTGGGCGACGTCCACCAGCGTGGGTCGAGTCATGCTGCTTCCTTCTGCGAGGGGAGGGTCCGGCTTCCGTGCCTCCCCGCGGAGCACGGTGGGGAGAACGTCGGAGTGAAGACTCGCACGGGGCGGCGGGCGGCCGTCCGGAACTGCTCGATTTGCGAAACTTCCCTTTGATACTAGGCGGAGATCGTTATCTCGCGGAGACCGGTTCTCGCTTGCATCGTGCTCGAGGGCGGGTTAGGTTGGCCGCCAAGAGATCGTTCTCTGAGGCCCGCCCTCACCGAAACCCTGCGAATCCCCAACGAAGAGGAATTGTCGTGAAAAGAAGCCTGACGGCCGTAGCCGCCGCAGCAGCAGTAGTCGCGCTCACCCTGACCGGGTGCTCGTCCGGAGGGGGAGGAGGCGCCTCGGACGACCCGAACGCCGAAGCCACCTTCTGGTCCTTCACCGGCATCAACGCCAAGGACAGCGTCGACGAGTACCTCGCGAAGATGCCCGACGCGAAGATCAAGCTCTCCGAGGTCGGCAGCACGACCGAGACCGCCACCGCCCTCACCGCGGCCCTCGCCGGCGGCAAGGTGCCCGACCTGGTCATGATCCAGAACGACGACCTGCCCCAGTTCGTCGCCAACAGCTCGAACTTCCTCGACCTGCGCACCCTCGGCGGCGACGACGTCGCCTCCACCTACCTCCCGTGGGCCGCCTCCGCCGCGACCGCCGACGACGGCTCCGTCGTGGGCGTCCCGACCGACGTCGGCGGACTGGGCTTCGCCTACCGCGCCGACCTCTTCGAGCAGGCCGGCCTGCCGACCGAGCCCGACCAGGTCGCCGAGCTCTGGAAGGACTGGCCGTCCTTCATCGAGACCGGCAAGAAGTACACCGAGGCGACCGGCAAGCCGTTCGTCGACAACATCGAGACCAGCGTCTTCTTCTCGACCGTCAACCAGGTCTCGGAGAAGTACTACTCGCCCGACGGCGAGCTGGTCTACGACACCAACCCGCAGGTGAAGGACGCGTTCCAGGTCGCCGTGGACACCAAGGACGCCGGCATCAGCGCCGGCATCGCCGCCTGGTCCTCGGGCTGGGCCCCGGGCCGCGCGAACGGCGCCTTCGCCGTGACGATCGCCCCCTCGTGGATCCTCGCCGGCATCAAGACCGACGCCCCCGACACCGCCGGCAACTGGCGCGTCACCAGCGTCCCCGGCATCGGCGGCAACTGGGGCGGCAGCGTCATCGCCATCCCCGCCCGCGCCGAGCACCCCGAGGCCGCCTGGCAGTACATCAAGACGATGATGTCGGCCGAGGGCCAGACCGACCACTTCAAGGCCTCGGGCACGCTGCCCGCCGCCACCGAGGCGGTCGCCAGCGACGAGGTCCAGTCGTACACCGACCCGTTCTTCGGCGACTCGAAGATCGGCGAGGTCATGGCGACCTCCGTCGAGCAGTTCCCGTCCTTCTACAACGGACCGGATACCACCCCGATCAACGGGGCGCTCCTCAACACCCTCGTCGAGCTGGAGGCCGGCAACGTGACCTCCGACAAGGCGTGGTCGACCGCACTCGACACGGCCAAGCAGGCCATCGGCGGCTGATCGCCCCACCCACCCGAGCGGCCCGGCGCCTCGCGCGCCGGGCCCCTCCCCCCTTTCTCGACGGAGGTACTCCCGTGTCAACGGTGACAGCAGCACCACCCCGCAAGCAGCGCAAGCAGCCCAGCGCGCCGGTCCAGAAGGCCGCGCGGATCCGCAACTCCCTCTCGGAGCGGATCGCCCCCTACGCGTACGTCGCGCCCTTCTTCATCATCTTCATCGTCTTCGGGCTCTTCCCGCTCCTGTTCACGTTCTACGTCTCGCTCTTCGACTGGAACCCGATCGGCGAGCAGACCTTCGTCGGCATCGCGAACTTCCAGCAGCTCTTCGCCGACTCCCGGTTCTGGAACGCGCTGGTCAACACCTTCGGCATCTTCATCATCTCGACGGTGCCCCAGCTGCTGTTCGCCCTCTTCCTCGCGCACCTGTTGAACCACGCCCGCCTCCGCTGGGCGAACTTCTTCCGCATGGCGCTGCTGGTGCCGTACATCACCTCCGTCGCGGCGACCGCGATCGTGTTCGCGCAGATCTTCGACAAGAACTTCGGCCTGATCAACTGGTTCCTCGGCATCTTCGGACTGCCGTCGATCAACTTCCTCGCCACGAACTACGGCTCCTGGATCGTCATCTCGACGATGGTCTTCTGGCGCTGGTTCGGCTACAACACGCTCCTCTACCTGGCGGGCCTGCAGTCGCTGCCCCGCGAGATGTTCGAGGCGGCCTCCGTCGACGGCGCGTCCAGCTGGCAGCAGTTCCGCCACCTGACGATCCCGGCGCTGCGCCCGATCATCGTCTTCACCGTGATCATGTCGACCATCGGCGGTCTGCAGATCTTCACGGAGGCGCTCCTGGTGGCTCCCGAATCGGGCCTCACCTGCGGCGCCGGCCGGCAGTGCCAGACGCTGGCGCTCTTCCTCTACGAGCAGGGCTTCGGCCAGTTCAAGTTCGGCTACGGATCCGCCATCGGCGTCGTGCTGTTCGTGATCGTGGTCCTCGTCTCCCTCCTCAACTTCTACCTCTCCACCCGCACCCGGAAGGAGGCCGTCTGATGTCGGATGTGATCGACCAGGCCGTCCCGCAGACGCTGGCCCCCACGGTCCAGAAGGCACAGCTGCCGAAGCGGCGCGGGAAGGGCGGCGGAGTCGGCTGGCCGACCTACGTCTTCCTCGTGATCGCGGTGCTCGTCTCGATCTTCCCGCTCTACTACATGTTCGTGGTCGCGTCGGTCGGAGCGACCGCCGTCACGTCGATCCCGCCGCGCCTGTACCCGGGCACGAACTTCATGGCGATCGCCGAGAAGGTGTTCGACACCGTCCCGTTCATCGCCTCGATGCTGAACAGCCTCATCGTGTCGCTGAGCATCGCCGTCATCTCGGCGATCCTCTGCGCGATGGCCGGCTTCGCCTTCGCGAAGCTGCAGTTCCCGGGCCGCAACGTGCTGTTCCTGATCGTGCTGCTGACGATGACGGTGCCGGCGCAGCTGAGCATCATCCCGCAGTACCTGATCGTCTCGGCGCTCGACTGGGTCGACACCCTCCAGGCGATCATCGTGCCGGGCCTGGCCAGCGCCTTCGGCATCTTCTGGATGCGGCAGCACATGTCCACGACGGTCAGCGACGAGCTGATCCAGGCGGCCCGCATCGACGGCGCCAACTCGTGGCAGCTGTTCTGGCGCATCGCCTTCCCGGTGGTCCGCCCCGCGGCGTTCGTCCTCGGACTGATCACGTTCACCGCGGTCTGGAACGACTTCATGTGGCCGTTCATCGTCCTCAAGTCGCCGGAGCTGTTCACGGTGCAGATCGCGCTGAAGCAGCTGCAGGCCAACCGCTCGATCGACGTCGCCCTGGCGATGGGCGGATCGTTCATGGCCACCCTCCCGCTGCTGATCGCGTTCTTCTTCGTCGGCCGCCGGATGGTGTCCGGGATCATGGACGGGGCGTTCAAGGGCTGATGCACGACGCTTCCCCAGCACTGCCCGGGACGCACGCCGCGCGTCCTCCCGGGCGGGACTGGCGGGACCGCGCTCTGCCTCCGGCCGAGCGCGCCCGCCTCCTGACCCAGGAACTCACCCTCGAGGAGAAGGCGGCGCAGCTCGGCTCCGTCTGGCTCACCGACTCCGCCGACGACTTCGCCCCGAAGCTCGACGACGGGCCCGCCGCGGGCGACGACCTCTTCACCGGCGGCCTCGGCCAGCTGACCCGCGTGTTCGGCACCGAGCCGGTCACCGTCCCGGAGGGCGTCCGCCGGCTCCGCGAGCTGCAGGAGCGCGTGGTCGCCGGCAGCCGCCTCGGCATCCCGGCCATCGCGCACGAGGAGTGCCTCACCGGCCTGGCCGCGTACGGCGCGACCGCGTTCCCCACTCCGCTCGCCTGGGCGGCCACCTTCCACGAGGAGCTCGTGGGCGAGATGGCGGAGGCGATCGGCTCGGACATGCGCGCCCTCGGCATCCACCAGGGCCTCGCCCCGGTCGTCGACGTCGTGAAGGACTACCGCTGGGGCCGCGTCGAGGAGACCCTCGGCGAGGACCCGTACCTGGTCTCGCAGCTCGGCGCCGCCTACGTCGCGGGGCTGGAGGGGACCGGCGTCGTCGCGACGCTGAAGCACTTCGCCGGGTACGCCGCCTCCCGCGGCGCCCGCAACCACGGCCCGGTGAGCATGGGGCCGCGCGAGCTCGCCGACACGGTGCTGCCTCCGTTCGAGGCCGCCCTGCGGCACGGCGGTGCCCGCAGTGTGATGACCTCGTACACCGACATCGACGGCGTGCCCAGCAGCGCCAGCCGGCACCTGCTGACGACGCTGCTCCGCGACCGCTGGGGCTTCGAGGGCACGGTCGTCGCCGACTACTGGGCGGTGCCGTTCCTCCAGGCCATGCACCACGTGGCGGTCGACGCGGCCGACGCGGGGCGCCTGGCGCTGCACGCGGGGGTCGACGTCGAGCTGCCGCAGACGGCGGCGTACGGCGAGCTGCCGCGTCTGATCCGCGAGGGCGTCGTCGACGAGGCCGACCTCGACCGCTCCGTCGCCAGGCACCTCCGCCACAAGTTCGAGGCGGGCCTGCTCGACGGCGGCCCGCTGGTGCCCGACGGGGCCGAGGAGGTCGACCTCGACAGCGCTCGCAACCGCGCGATCTCGTCGCGGATCGCGGAGGAGTCGGTCGTGCTGCTGCGCGACGAGGACGTCGCGGGGCTGCTGTCCTCCGGCTCGCTCGCCGTCGTGGGACCGGCCGCGGACCAGTTCCGCAGCCTGGTGGGCTGCTACGCGTTCCCCAACCACGTGCTCTCCAAGCACCCCGGGCACGACCTCGGCCTGTCGATCCCGACGGTGCTGACGGCGCTGCAGGAGGAGTTCGGAGCGTCGCGCGTGCGCTTCGCGGAGGGCGGCTCGATCACCTCCGCGTCGACCGACGGCGTGCAGGAGGCGGTGGACCTCGTCCGCGGCTCCGATGCGGCGGTCGTCGTGGTCGGCGACATCGCCGGGCTCTTCGGCGACGGCACCTCGGGCGAGGGCTGCGACGCGGCCGACCTCCGCCTCCCCGGAGCGCAGGAGCCGCTGGTGACGGCCGTGCTCGAGACCGGCGTGCCCACCGTGGTGGTCGTCCTCTCGGGCCGGCCCTACGCGCTCGGGGCGTTCGGAGCGGCGCGCGGACTCGTGCAGGCGTTCTTCCCGGGAGCGGACGGGGCGGCCGCGGTCGCCGGCGTGCTCTCGGGCCGCGTGGCTCCGACCGGGCGGCTGCCCGTGCAGATCCCGCGGCTCCCGTCCGCGTCGACCACGTACCTGCAGCCGTCGCTCGGGCTCTCGAACCCCGGGATCACGGCGCTGGACGCGACTCCGCTCTACCCGTTCGGCTACGGGCTGACCCGCGGCGCGGTGACGTACACGGAGCTGGCGACGGCGGCGGAGCTGCCGGTCGGCGGATCGCTCGACGTGGCGGTATCGCTCCGGAACGACGGCGCCGACACGGTCGAGGTGGTGCAGCTCTACGCGGGCTACCCGACCTCGGCGGTGGTGCGGCCGGTCGCGCAGCTCATCGGCTTCGCGCGCGTGCCGATCGCGGCGGGCGAGACGATGACGGTGCACTTCCACGTCGACGCGGCCCGGCTCGCGGTGACGGGGGAGGACGGCCGGCTCGCCGTGGACCCGGGGCCGCTGCGGCTGACGGCCGGCGCCTCGGCGGCGGACGCGGCGGTGACGGCGGAGGTGTCGATCACGGGGGAGCGGCGGCTGCTCGCCGAGCGGGCGCTGCGGACCCCCTGGTCGGTGGCGCGAGGCTGAGCGGTCGGCGCCTCAGGGGGGAGGCGCCGGCCGCTCGCGGGGGGCGGGCCGGCGGTGCCGGCTCGCGACCCCGCGGAAGTCGCGGTACTCGCGCGCGAGTCCTGCGACTTCTGCGGGGTCGTCGGCCCGGAGCGCGACGGCCGCGTAGCACCGCAGGCGCACAGCGCAAGGGGCCCGCGCGAGCCGGGGGCTCGGCCTAGCGTGGAAGGAGCGGCGCCGCCGGTGGCGGCCCGCGGAGAAGACCGATGCAGAGGAGAGTCATGCCCGCCCTGACCGACACGTTCACGCTGTCCAACGGAGTCGCCATCCCGAAGATCGGGTTCGGCACCTGGCAGATCCCCGACGGCCCCGAGGCCTACGACGCGACGACCGCCGCGCTCGAGGCCGGCTACCGCCACATCGACACCGCCCGCGCCTACGGCAACGAGGCGAGTGTCGCCCGGGCCCTGCGCGACAGCGGCGTCCCGCGCGACGAGGTGTTCATCACCACCAAGCTCCCGGCCGAGGTGAAGGACTACGAGGGCGCGAAGGCGAGCTTCGAGACCACCATGGCGGCGCTCGAGCTCGACCACGTCGACTTGTACCTCATCCACGCCCCGTGGCCCTGGCAGGACATGGGCTCCGACCACCGCGAGGGCAACATCGCGGCGTGGAAGGCGATGGAGGAGATCCTCGAGGCCGGTCGCTCGCGCGCCATCGGCGTCTCGAACTTCCAGGTCGCCGATCTGGAGTCGCTGATCGCGGCGACCGACGTGGTGCCGCACGCCAACCAGATCCGCTGGTTCGTCGGCAACACCCAGGACGAGACGACCGCGTACTGCAAGGAGCACGGCATCCTCGTCGAGGGGTACTCGCCGCTCGCGACGGGCGGCCTGCTCGACAACTCCGACATCGGCGAGATCGCCGCGAAGTACGACAAGTCGGTGGCGCAGCTCTGCATCCGCTACCTGCTCGAGAAGGACGTGCTGCCGCTGCCGAAGTCGACGACGCCCTCGCGCATCGTCGAGAACGCCGACGTCGACTTCGAGATCTCGTCCGAGGACCTCGCGCACCTCGACTCGCTCGTCGACACGGAGTCCTGATCCGCGGGCGCCCGCTCCTGACGGTCCGGAGGCCGTCGCACTCGAGCTCGAGCGCGGCGGCCTCCGTCGTCTCGGCGCATCGGCCGCCGCCTCCGCTCGCGAGTGCGCAGGAGTCGTCGCACTCGACGTCGAGTGCGACAAGTCCTGGCTTCTCGCCGGACTCCTCCGATCGCGGTTCCGCGAGTGTGCAGGAGTTGTCGCAGTCGGTCTCGAGTGCGACAACTCCTGGAGTCTCGGGGTGCTCGGCACAGGAGCGACGGGCGTCCGGCGTCCCGAGGCCGGTCGCGAGTGCGCAGGAGTTGTCGCGGTCGGTCTCGAGTGCGACAACTCCTGGCTTCTCGTCGGGCTCATCCGGACCGCGGTTCCGCGAGTGTGCAGGAGTTGTCGCGGTCGGTCTCGAGTGCGACGACTCCTGGCTTCTCGCCGAGGCGAGCCGGGGCGGGCGGGCGTCAGGCCAGGCGCAGCAGGCGGCAGCCGTGCGGCTCGAGCTCGAGCTCGACGGCGCCGCCGACGATCGGCAGCTCGGCGCCGCTCCACACGTCGACGGCCGAGGTCGCGCCGGAGCAGCCCAGGTCGGCCAGGTGCGCGGAGTAGGTCCGCGCCGATGAGCCCAGCCAGAACACTCCGCGCCACTGCTCGTCGCCGCGCCACGCCGACCACACCACCAGGTCGCCGTCGCGGACGATCTCGCGGCTGCCGTCGCTGCCGAGCAGCGCGAGGACGTCGTCGTTCGTCAGCAACGCCAGAGTGTCGGCGGGCGTGTCCGGGAGGTGCCCGCCCATCATCAGCGGCGAGCGGAGCAGGCACCACAGCGTCACGAGCGTCCGCTGCTCCGCGGGCGTGAACCGCGAGAGCCGGTCCTCGCCCACGTGCGCGCGCACGCCGATCCGCCCCAGCGGCAGCATGTCGGCGTCGGCCCAGGCGCCGGGACGCTGGTGCGGAGCCCAGCGCGCCGCCCGCTGGAACTGCTCGTGCAGGTGGGCCCAGTCGTCCCAGAAGTCGTCCGAGATCCGCCACATCTGCGCGGTCGACCGCAGCAGCTCGAGGTTCTCGAGCGAGAGCTGCTTGCCGGGGGAGAGGCTCAGCACCATCGGACGGCCGGTCGCGTCGATCGCGCGGGAGAGTGCGGCGATCTCCTCCGCCTGGATCGGCGGGTAGAGCACGTCGTCGAGCTTCACGAAGTCGACGCCCCACGAGGCCAGCTGCGCCATCACGGAGTCGCAGTACTGCTGCGCGCCGGGCGCGCTCATGTCGACGCCGTAGTTGTCCGGGTTCCACGGGCAGACGTTCCCGCGGTCGGCGATGTCGGCGCAGGTCGCCTCCGCCCCGAGCACCGGCAGGCCGAGCTCGGCCGCTCGGCGGGGGACGCCGCGCATCAGGTGCACCCCGAAGCGGAGGCCGAGGGCGTGCACGCGCGCGGCCAGCGCCGTGAACCCGCCCGTCGCCGCGGAGGGGAAGCGTCCGACGGCGGGCTGCGGGCGGCCCCAGTCGTCGAGCACCGGCTCCGACACCTCCTGGTAGCCGCTCGTGCCGGGATCGGGCTCGTACCACTGGATGTCGACGACGACCGTGTCCCAGCCGTGCGGCAGGAGGTGCTCGGCGAGGTACTCGGCGTTCGCGAGCACCTCCTCCTCCGTCACCGAGGCGCCGAAGCAGTCCCAGCTGTTCCAGCCCATCGGCGGGCGGCGGGCGGCCTCCGTGCGCGCGGCGATCACGACAGCTCCAGCGTCACGGTCGCGAAGGAGTGCGGGGGCAGCGTGACCCGCAGGCCTGTGGCCGTGGTCTCGATGCCCTCGAGGGCGACGGGGCTCACCTCGTCGGCGGCGCCGGGCCGGTTGTGCGCGTCGGGGCGGTCGGCGGTGAGGAGGCGGCCGGTCGCGCCGGTCACGGTCCCACCGCGGAAGTCGAGGGAGACCTCGAGCGGCTCCTCCAGGTCGACGTTGGTCAGCGAGACCAGGACGCGGCCGTCCTTCGTGGAGGCGGAGGCGGAGGCGACGGGTATCTCGCGGCCGTCGACCGCGTGCGTCGGGCCGGCGACCGTGGTCGGCAGAACCGTCGCGTCGTGGTGCCCCTTGTTCATCTCGAACACGTGGTACGTCGGCGTGCGGACCATCTCGCCGCCGTCCGGGTCGGTCAGCAGCATCGCCTGCAGCACGTTCACCGTCTGCGCGATGTTCGCCATCGTCAGGCGGTCGGCGAAGCCGTGGAAGACGTCGAAGTGCCAGGCCGCGACCATCGCGTCGCGGATCGTGTTCTGCTGGAAGAGGAAGCCCGGGTGGGTCCCCGGCTCCACGTCCCACCAGGTGCCCCACTCGTCGAGCACCATCCCGTACTTCTTCTCGGGGTCGTGGACGTCCATCACCGCGGCGTGCGAGCGGAGCAGCTCCTCGATCCCCTGCGCGGCCACGATCGTGCTCCAGTAGGTGTCGGCGTCGAAGTCGGTCGCGCTGCCCTTCGCGTGCCAGCTGCCGCCGATCGTGTAGTAGTGCACCGAGACCGACTCCCACGGCACGGAGGAGAAGGGGTGCCCCTCGATCTCGGGGATCACCTCCATCAGCGTCTGCGTCCAGTGGGTGTCGGCGCCGTCGGCTCCGGCCGCCACGCGGTAGAGCGGAGTGTCGTTGCCGCTCTGCACGAAGGTCCCGAACTGCCGCGCCAGGTCGGCGTAGGCGCCGGCGCGCATGTTGCCGCCGCAGCCCCAGGTCTCGTTGCCGAGCCCCCAGAAGCGGACGGTCCACGGCTCCTCCCGGCCGTGGGAGCGGCGCAGGTCGGCCATCGGCGACTTGCCCGCGCCGGTGAGGTACTCGGCCCAGTCCGCCATCTCCTGCACGGTGCCGGAGCCGATGTTGCCCGAGATGTAGGCGTCGGCGCCGAGCAGCCCGCAGAGCGCCATGAACTCGTGGGTGCCGAAGGAGTTGTCCTCCGCGACTCCGCCCCACTGGGTGTTGATCAGGCCGGGGCGCTCCTCGCGCGGGCCGATGCCGTTGGTCCAGTGGTAGCGGTCGGCGAAGCAGCCGCCGGGCCAGCGGAGGTTGGGGATGTCGAGGGCGCGGAGGGCCTCGACGACGTCCAGGCGGATCCCGCCCTCGTTCGGGACGGGCGAGTCCTCGCCGACCCAGAAGCCGTCGTAGATGCACCGGCCGAGGTGTTCGGCGAAATGGCCGTAGAGGTGGCGGCTGATGGTGGCGCCGGGGCGGTCGAGGTCGACGGTGACGGTGCTGTTCACGGGGTGCTCCAGGATGGTGGCGGACGGGTCGGCGGCGGTGCCGGCGGTGTCGAGGACGCCGGGGTCGGCGGCGGTGCTCACGCGGTCTTGCGGACGAGCCGCAGGACGATCGCGCGGTCGGCGTGGAAGGTCGGCAGGTCCAGGCCCGCCTCGCCCAGCAGGCTCCCCGAGTAGGCGGGGGCCGGGGCGTCGGAGTCCAGCGGCACCGTCGACTCCAGCCAGTGCGGGCTCTGCCAGGGCGGGCCGAGCGAGCCGGGGCGCGCGGTCTCGATCCGGTAGCGCGCCCGCGGATCCAGGCCCGGGAGGCGGACGCGGCGGCGCGAGTCCGCGGTCAGCGCAGGCGTGACCAGCGTGTACAGCGCCTCCGAGCCGTCCGGCGCGACGACGCCGCGCAGCGACGGCGCGTCGGGGTCGGAGTCGTCGCCTCCGACGACCCGGCCGGTCGCGATCAGGCCGCGGTGCTCGCGGTACGCCGCGATCCAGCCCGCCAGCACGGGCTCCTCCTCCGCGTCCAGCTCGCGGAGGTCCCACTCGATCCCGAAGTGGCCGAGGAAGGCGATCGCGCAGCGGGTGTGCAGGTCGCTGGTGCGACCGGTGACGGAGTTGACCGGCGAGGCGACGTGCGAGCCGAGCATCTCCGGCGGCACGAGCAGCCCGGTCCAGCGCAGCATCCGCGAGCGGTCCAGCGGGTCCTGGTTGTCGGAGGTGTGCACGCGGTCGGTGCGCTCGAGGATCCCCAGGTCGACCCGGCCGCCGCCGGAGGCGCAGCTCTCGATCTCGAGCTCCGGGTGCCGGGCGCGCAGCTCGTCGATCAGCCGGTACAGCGCGAGCGTCTGCTCGTGCACCGCGGCCGTCCCGGTGGCGGGGTGGCCCGCGTCGATCAGGTCGCGGTTGTGATCCCACTTGAGGTACGCGACGCCGAGGTCGGCGACCAGGCCGTCGAGCACGCCGAGGATGTGCGCGAACGCGTCGGGGTTCGTCAGGTCGAGCACCTGCTGGAAGCGGAACCGCGGCGGCAGCTCCTCGCGGGCCCGCAGGATCCAGTCGGGGTGCGCGCGGGCGAGGTCGGAGTCCTCGTTGATCATCTCGGGCTCGACCCAGAGGCCGAACTCCATGCCCAGGCCGCGGACGTGCTCGGCGAGGGGGAGGAGGCCGTCGGGCCAGGCGACGGGGTCGGGCGTCCAGTCGCCGAGGCCGGCGCGGTCGTCACTGCGGCCGAGGAACCAGCCGTCGTCGAGCACGTAGCGCTCGACCCCGAGGGCGGCGGCTCGGTCGGCCAGCTCGGCGAGGACGGCGAGGTCCTGGTCGAAGTAGACCGCCTCCCAGACGTTGAGCGTCACCGGGCGCGGCCGGCGCGAGGAGCGGGAGACCCCGCGGAGGTGGGCGTGGAAGCGGGCGGCCGCAGCGTCGAGGCCGCGGCCGAAGCTGCCGGAGATCCAGGGGGAGGAGTAGCTCTCGCCGCTCGCGAGGCGCACCTCGCCGGGCAGGAGCAGCTCGCCGCCGCGGAAGGCGAGCCAGCCGTCGCCGCGCTCCACCGCGTGCTCGTGGTTGCCGCCGATGCCGACGTGGCAGAGCCAGACCCGGCCGTCGGCGGAGTCGAAGCCGGGGGTGCCGACCGCGACGACCGTCGTCGCGTCCAGGCCGGTGCGGCCGCGCCGCGAGGAGCGGGAGTGGGTGCCGGTGACGACGGGGTGGCGCTGGGGGATCTTCTCGGTGCCCCAGCGGCCGGAGAAGTCCAGGATCTCGCGGGCCTCGGTCGGGATCCGGAGGGCGGGGTCGACGCCGATCACCTCGAGGTGCCCGGCGCCGTCGTTGCGGACCGAGACGCGGGTCCTGAGCAGTCCGGCAGGAGAGAGAACGATCTCTAGGACGACCCCGATCCGGGCCTGCGCGTCGTGCGCCTCGACGGTCACGGCGGCGCTGCCGGCCTGCGCGACCGCGCCCTCCGCGAGGGCCTCCCCGTCCACCGAGACGGTGTCCACGGTCAGCCTCGGCGACCAGCCGGCGCCCTCCCGGTGCACCCGGAGACCCGGCAGGCCGGCCCAGCCGAAGGTGTGCTCGGGCAGGATCCCGGGCTCGTAGGGGACGTCGGAGGAGCCCTCGATCCCCGTCCGCACGGGAGTTCTTGCGAAAGCTGCGAGATCGTCGTCGCTCGCGTCGAGTCGCGGACCCCAGTGCAGCAGCACGGGCAGGTCGCCTCCCGACTGAGTGAGGAGGGCGGACACGTCATCGGCGACGAGATGGATCACTCTCGGGGATTGCATGTCCCCATTCCTATCGTCGATCCTGGTCTGAGTACAGCGAGAGATCGATCTCGACCCTCGGTCGGATGGACCACCGCGCGGATCGACCCGCGCCGATCGACCACCGCTCGCGCCGCTCATCCCCACCACCCACCGCCTCGACGAGGAGCACCCATGCCGCTGACCCACCCGGCCCCGCACGAGACCCGCCTGGAGCGCGGGGTGCTCGACGCGCGGCGGCGGCTCAACCGCGACTACCTCCTCTCGCTCACCGACGAGGGGCTGCTGCAGAACTTCCTGATCGAGGCCGGGATCGGCGACCAGGGCTGGCACCTCCACCCCTCGCAGGACTCGCGCGAGGCCCGCGGCCTAGACCGGCACTGGGGCTGGGAGACGCCGGGCTCGCAGCTGCGCGGGCACTTCCTCGGCCACTGGCTCTCCGCCGCGGCCCGCGAGGTCGCGGTCACCGGCGACCCGCTGCTGCGCGTCCGGATCGACTCCGTGCTCGACGGACTCGAGCGCTGCCAGGAGGAGAACGGCGGCGGCTGGATCTGGGCGATCCCGCGCGGCTACCTCGACCGCCTCGCGACCGGCCGCCCCATCTGGGCGCCGCAGTACGCGATGCACAAGCTGCTGATGGGCCTCGTCGACCTGCACCTCGACCTCGGCGACGAGCGGGCGCTGCGGATGGCGCGGGCCGCCACGGTCCCGCTGCTGGAGTGGGTCCGCGGATTCGACGACGCCGCGTTCCAGGAGATCCTCGAGGTCGAGACCGGCGGCATGCTCGAGGTCTGGGCCGACCTCCTCGCGATCACCGGCGACCCCGTCTACACCGAGCTGCTCGGCCGCTACGACCGCCGCTCCCTCTTCGAGGGCCTGCTCGAGGGCCGCGACGTGCTGACCAACATGCACGCCAACACCACGATCCCCGAGGTCCTCGGCGCCGCCCGCGCCTACGAGGTCACCGGCGACGAGCGCTGGCGGAGGATCGTCGAGGCCTACTGGGAGCAGGCGGTCACCCTCCGCGGCACCTTCTGCACGGGCGGTCAGACCTCCGGCGAGATCTGGACGCCGCCCTTCGCGTTCGCCGCTCGCCGCGGCGAGAAGACGCAGGAGCACTGCGTCGTCTACAACATGATCCGGCTGGCCGACGTGCTGCTGCGCTGGACCGGCGACCTCGCCTACGCCGACTACATCGAGCGGAACCTCTGGAACGGCCTCCTCGCCCAGCAGAACCCGCGGACCGGGATGGTCGCCTACTTCCTGCCGCTCGAGGGCGGCGCCCGCAAGGACTGGGGCAGCCCGACCGAGGACTTCTGGTGCTGCCACGGCACGCTGGTGCAGGCGCACACGCGCCACTCCGGGCTCGTCTTCTACCGCGGCGGCGACGCCGAGCTGACGATCGCGCAGCACGTCGACGCGAGCCTGCGCCTGCCGACCGCCGCCGGCGACGCGGCGGTGCGGGTCGAGGTGCTCGACACCGCCGGCTACGTCGGCCCGGACGCCAACGCGGGTGCCGCGGGCGACGTGCACCGCCCCACCGCCTCGCGGATCCGGGTCGAGATCGTCTCGGAGGAGGGGGTCGCGCTGCACGTGCGGCTGCGGGTGCCGGAGTGGACCGTCGGCGAGCCGGGGGTCGCGGGCGACGCCGAGCGCGTCCGGGCGGGCGACGGCGCGCTCCTGATCGGGCACCCCGGCGGCCGCACGAGCGTCGACCTCGCCTTCGGCACCGAGATCCGTGCCGTGCCGATCCCGGACGAGCCGGGCACGGTCGCCTTCGTCGAGGGCCCGATCGTGCTGGCCGGCCTCGTCGACCGCGAGATCGCGCTGCGGGGGCGCCTCGAGGACGCCCCCGCCCTGCTCGCCCCCGACAACGAGCGGCAGTGGACCCAGTGGCTGCGCGGCTACCGCGCCGTCGGCCAGCCCGCCGCCGTCCGCTTCCGGCCTCTGCACGAGGTCGTCGACGAACCCTTCTCGCTCTACTTCCCGGTCTCGGCCGGGAGCTGATGGACAGGATCTCCTCCGTGACCTGCGCTCCGCGCTCATGACCGCCTCCACCGCCTCCCCCGCCGTCCAAGCGATGCCCCGCGGCCGCCTCCTGCTGCCGATCTTCGCGATGCTCGTCGGCTTCGGGCCGCTCACCATCGACCTGGTGCTGCCGTTCCTGCCGACGCTGCAGGACGATCTCGGCGTCTCGGTGGCGACCGCCCAGCTGGTCGTCACCGGCGCCACCTTCGGCTTCGCGGCCGGCCAGCTCATCTCCGGACCGCTCAGCGACGCGGTCGGCCGCAAGTGGCCGCTCGGCGTCTCGGCGGCGCTGCACATCGCGGCGAGCCTCGTCGCGGCGATGACCTCCGACACCGCCGTGCTGCTCTCGGCCCGCTTCGTCCAGGGCGCCGCCTGCACCGCCGCGGGCGTCGTCGTCACCGCCATCGTCCGCGACCTCTACAGCGGCAAGCGGCTCGTCACGATGCTCGCGAACCTCGCCGTGATCGTCTCGGTCTTCCCGATCCTGGTGCCCTCCGTCGGCGCGCAGCTGACCAAGGTGATCGACTGGCGCGGCTCCTTCCTCGCGGTCGCCGCCTGGGGAGCGCTCGCGACCGTGATCGCGCTCCTGGTGCTGCCCGAGACGCTGCCCCGCGAGCGGCGGCACCAGGGCGGGCTCGGCCCGTCGCTGCGCAACTCCTTCGGGATGCTCCGCCGGCCGCGCGTGCTGGCGCTCGCCGCCGCCTCGGCCGCGGGCTGGTCGGTCGGCTTCGCGTATCTCGCGACCGCTCCCTTCCTCTACACGAACGTCTACGCGGTCGGTCCCGACCTGTACGGGCTGCTGTTCCTGGTCACCTCGCTCGTGACGATCGCGGTCGGGCAGACGACGGGACGGGTGATCGTGCCGCGGTTCGGACCCCGGTTCGCGATGTTCGCCTCGGCGATCGTCACGGCGCTCGGCGCCGTCGTGGTCGCGGTGCTCGCGCTCACCGGCACGCAGCCGCTGCTCGTCGTCGTCGGCGCGCTGACGTTCGCGCTGGCCGGCCGCTCGCTCGGCTTCGCCCCGGTGCAGTACCTCTCGCTGCAGGGCCCGTCGAGCGAGGCGGGCAGCGTCACGGCGATCCTCGGCACGGTCAGCTTCACGGCGGCCGGACTGGTGATGCCGGTGATGGGCGCGTGGGCCGAGATCTCGCTGATCCCGTTCGCGATCCTGCTGCTGCTCGCGGGCCTGGTCGAGGGCGGCGTGGCGCTGCTGTTCCGGCCGGGCTCGCGGCGCTTCGATCCCGGGGCGCAGCGGCTCGAGGACGAGCCGGCCGGGGCCGCCCGATCGGCCGGCCCCCGCGCGCACGACGAGAAGAGCTGAGATGACCCTCCGGGAAGGAATCACCGTGGAACTGCGCTCCGGCGACTACACCCTCCGCGTCGAGGCGGGCGGCCTCGAGGTGCTCAAGGGCGAGCGCGTCCTCTACGCGAACGACCGGCCGCTGCGCGTCACGGTCAAGACCGTCGCCGCGATCAGCGAGTACTCCGGCGCGCCCTACGACGACGTCTCGCTGTCGGAGGGGGCGATCACCGCGAGCGGGACGATCACCGTCCGCTCCGGGTCGTCCTTCGCCGTCACCGACGTCTGGCGCGTCGCGGGCGACGGCTTCTCCGTGCACCGCGACGTCGAGGTGCTGGCGGCCGGTGGTGACCTCGGCTTCTCCACCGCCGTCTCGCTCGGGCTGACCGGGTCCGACGACCTCCGCGACTACGAGTGCTTCGCCCCCGGCGCCTGGTACCGCGACAACGCCTTCGGGCCCGCCGACGCGATGGGCCGCGACCCCGGCAGCGAGTACTTCTGGCGTACCGAGACGCACTACGCGCTGCCGCTGTTCGCCGCGCAGAGCCTCGCGACCGGCGAGACCGTGGCGCTCTCGCGCTGGGCGGCCGACGCGACGCGGCCGCGCCTGGACGTGGTCCGCTCGGAGAACTTCACCGACCCGGAGTGCACCGTCGGCTCGATCGGCCTGAGCCGCCCGCAGGGCACGACGCTGAACTACCTCTACTACGGCTTCGGCGTGCGGACCCCGCTCGACGTGCCGCCCGCGGGCCTGTCGATCGACTACGTCCACCCGGGCGCCGACGGCGAGCGCCCGATCGACAACCCCTACTCCGGCCTCGACTACGACGCCGCCCCGAAGGCCCTGCAGCGGGTGAACCACCCGGTCGAGGTCGGCTTCCGCCAGCGCTACGCCGTGGCCGTCGACCTCGGCCGCCACGACGACTTCGCGACGATGATGCGCGCCACCTGGCGCAGCGCCTACGCGCGCCTGCGCGACGACCTGTTCGAGGTCGACAACGAGCGGCACTTCCACCACGGCATGGCGATCCTCCAGCGCCTCACCCGCCGCTACGGCGACTCCTGGGGCCTGCCGTTCGCCTGCCAGCTGCCGGATCTCGACGTCTCGAGCGTCTCCTTCCAGTTCGGCTTCGTCGGACAGCAGCCCGGCATCGGCTACCAGCTGCTGCGCTACGGCGACCGCGAGGGCGTGCCGGAGGCGTTCGAGCAGGGCGTCGGCATCGTCGACTTCTGGGCGCGGACCGCGCTGCCCGAGTCGGGCCCGCCGCGGATGTGCTTCAACCCCTCGCTCGGCGGCTTCGAGCCGTACCCGCACTACCTGCGGATGCTCGCCGACGGCGTCGAGGCGATCCTCGACGCCTACCTGCACCTGCGCGACCTCGGCGACGAGCGCCCGCTCTGGCTCGAGTTCTGCCGGCGGACCGCCGACTGGCTGCTCGTCGTGCAGGACGCCGACGGCAGCTTCCACCGCGCCTACAACGCCGACGGCTCGGTGCGGATGGACTCGCGCTCGAACACCCCGAGCGTGATCCGCTTCCTCGTGCAGCTGCACCTCGTGACGGGGGAGGGGCGCTACCGCGCGTCCGCCGTGCGCGCCGGCGAGTGGTCGTTCGCGAACATCCACCGCACGCTGGAGTACCGCGGCGGCACCTGCGACAACGCCGACATCCAGGACAAGGAGGCGGGCATCTACGGGCTGTTCGGCTTCCTCGCGCTGTACGACCTGACGGAGGAGCCGCGCTGGCTGGAGGGCGCCGTCCGCGCCGCCGACTACACGGAGACCTGGACCTACGCGTGGTCCTTCCCGGTCCGCGCGCCCTGGGCGCATCCCTTCAACCGGTACTCGATCAGCGGACAGAGCATCATCACCCTCGGCGGCGGCGCCGACGTCTACATGGCGGCCTGCTCGTACAGCTACTACCGACTGCACCTGATCACGGGCGACGAGCACTACCTCGATTTCGCCGAGTTCCTGCACCGCAACACCCGCCAGTCGACCGACGTCGACGGCAGCATCGGCTACGCGATGCCCGGCCTCGGCCACGAGAGCGGCGACTTCGCGACCCAGACCCTGCGCAGCCACCACCACTGGCTGCCCTGGTGCACCTTCGTCGAGGTCGACCCGGCCTCGCGCCTGCGCGACACCTTCGGCGTCTACGAGATCGGCGACGCGCAGCGCCTGCCCGCCGCCGAGCGGGCGGCCCGCAACCGCGTCTACGACCGCTACGGGCACTCGCGGAGCTGACCCGACCCCACCCACCGCATCCGGCTCGCGTCTCGTCCTCACGTCGACGTAGCCGCACGGCGGGTCCGGCGGCCGGCCGGGACGACACCCGGTGCGCTGCTCCGCCTCCGTCGGCGTACCGGAGCCCGTTCCGCGTGCTGCAGCCGTACCCTCCGCAGTGCCCTCAGCCGCGCCACTCCACGTCCACGCGCACCGCCTCCGCACCGAGCTCCAGCCCGCTCGACACCTCGCGCCCGTCGACCCGCAGCACCGCGTCGCGCAGCGTGCGCACCCGCGTCCCGCCCGCCGGTGCCAGCCACTCCGCGCCCGGCACCCGCCGCACCCACAGCGACGCCCGCCCCGGCGACCACTCCAGCCGGTCCACGACCACCCCGCCGCGTGCGCGCAGCCCCGTCACGGCACCCCGCGCCCACGCGGACGGCAGTGCCGGCAGCACCGTCAGCGTCTCGTCATCCGATCCCAGCAGCATCGCCGCCACGAGCCCCGGCAGTCCGCCGCTGGCGTCGAGGTTGAAGATCCGCCCCGCGTCGTGCCGGGTCGTCAGCGTCGGTGACCAGTGCTCGACCGCGAGCCACTCCGCGCAGGTCAGCGCCGCCTCCCCGTCACCCAGCGCCGCCGCCGCGACGCCCACCTGCACCAGCCCGAACGCCATCTCCATCCGCCCGGGAGGAGCGGTCGGCGCCTCGGCCCGCCACGCGATCTTCGCCGCCACCGTCGCCGCCGCGGCGGCCCGCAGCCGCACCGCGGAGGCGCCGGGGCCCTCGAAGGCCGCGTCGCCCGCGTACCAGAGCGGGTACAGCTGCGACGCGTGCCGGTGCGCGATCTCCTCCGCGAACCGCGGGTCGATCCACTCCGCCAGCGTGCCGTCCTCGGCGACCCGGTACTCCGGCAGCTCCGCCACCACCCGCGCCCAGCGCTCGTCGAGCGAGTCGTCGCCGCGGGCCCGGCCGAGCAGCGCCGTCGCCCGCGCGGCGTCCCGCAGCACGGCGACGTCGGTCGTCGCGTCGACCGCGATCGGCGAGCGCGCACCACCCGGTGTGTTCTCGGGGGAATAGGAGGGGACGATTCGGCGCACCCCGTCGACCACGGTCGTCCCGGTCTCGGCGAAGCGCAGCACGCCCTCGGCCAGCTCCCACAGCCGGTCGTCGACGATGCCGCGGTCTCCCGTGGCCGCGACGGCGTCGGCGGCGAGGCGCAGCACCCAGCCGCCGCAGCCCGTCCAGAAGAGGTGCGGGTAGCTCGCCGCGAAGTGGTCGGCGCGGCCGTGGGTCGACATCCGCGACGGCAGGAGCATCCCCTCCGCCCCGTAGACGAGGCGCGCGTTCTCGCGGTAGTCGTCGAGGTGCGGCAGCACCAGCTCCAGGATCGACAGCGCCAGCTCGGGCGTGCCGGTCGGGATCATCCCCGCCATCGCGCCGTTCTGCACGTTGCCGTTCAGCGTGTAGTCGGCCGACCAGGCCGGCCGCCAGGTGCCCTGCCAGACGCCCTGCAGCGTCGGCGGCAGCTCGCCGGTCGACGCGACGATGTTGGCCCGGCCGCTGAGGTACGCGAGCTCGACGACGCGGCGGCGCGCGCCCTCGTCGCCGGCGCGGGCCTCCTCCCAGAGGTCCTCGGTGAGCACCGCGGAGGAGGCTCCGGCGAGATCGAGGGAGGAGGCGCCGACCAGCCGGCCGTGCCCGTGGCGCTGGGCCTCGCGCAGCTCCGCCCACGAGGCGTCGCCGCTCGTCGGCTCGCCGCCCGCACGCTCCCGGCCCGTCGGCTCGCCGCCCGCCATCGACAGATCGACGCGGAGGAGCGCGCCCGCCCCGGCCGCGACCGGCACCGTCGAGCGGGTCACGACGCCCTCCACGTCCCACGGCGCCCCGGTCGCCGCGGTGACCGTCGCGCGGATCCGCTCGCCCCCGGTCTCGGCGCTCCCGGTCCCGGCGACGGCCAGCAGTCGCCCGACCGCACCGCCCTCGACCGTCGCCTCGACCACGGCCGACGCGTCCGGCACGCCCGTGTCGAAGGAGGTCGCGTCCCCGGCGCCCAGCCCGAGCTCGACCGTGCTCTCGCCGTCGCGCTCCGACTCCACCCGCAGCCGGACGCTCTCGCCCCCGTGCGGAGCGATCAGCCGCACCGCGTGCCGCCCGCCGTCGAGGTCGGTCCACTCGACCGCGACCTCGCCCAGCAGCGGGTCGAGCAGGCGCCGGCTCGACGCGACCCCGCCGGCCGTGCGGATCGACAGCGTCGCGCACAGCCCGAGCGGATCGGTCCAGATCAGGCCGCCGTCGTAGCCGCTCGCCCGCGCCCCGCGCTCGAGCAGGTCGCTCGCCGCGTCGGCGTCCCCGGCCAGCAGGGCACTCCGCAGCTCGTCCCGCACCGGGGCGAGGTCCGGGGCGGCGGGCCGCGCGTTGACGGGGAGGAAGTAGCGCTCGTGCGCCAGCGAGACGGTGAGCGCGTCGGCCGGGCCGTGCACCACGGCGCCGACGCGGCCGCTGCCGACGATCAGGCCCTCCTCCCAGGTCGGGGCCGCAGTGGCGGTGACGAGGGTGGGCGTGCGCGACAGTGCGCCGGCGATCGGGGCGATGATCGGTTCCTTTCGGGCTCGCGGGAGTGCCTGATATGTTGCGTGAACCCTCAAATTACCTCTCCCGGTGCGACGGCGCGCGGGAGTCGAGAGTTAGGAATCCGCGATGACGCGACCGATCACCCTCTTCACCGGCCAGTGGGCCGACCTCCCGTTCGAGGAGGTGGCGCGCCTCGCGGGGGAGTGGGGCTACGACGGCCTCGAGATCGCCTGCTGGGGCGACCACATCGACGTGGCGCGCTGGGACGACGCGGAGTACGTGCAGAGCCGCAAGGACATCCTCGAGCGCAACGGCCTCCAGGTCTTCGCCATCTCGAACCACCTCACCGGCCAGGCGGTCTGCGACGACCCGATCGACGAGCGCCACCGCGACATCCTCAGCGACCGCGTCTGGGGCGACGGCGACCCCGAGGGCGTCCGGCAGCGCGCCGCCCAGGACCTCAAGGACACCGCCCGCTTCGCCGCCGCGCTCGGCGTGACGCAGGTCAACGGCTTCTCCGGCTCGTCGATCTGGAAGGGCGTGGCCATGTTCCCGCCCGCCTCCGACGAGTGGATCGCCGCCGGCTACCAGGACTTCGCCGACCGCTGGAACCCGATCCTCGACGTCTTCGAGGAGGTCGGCGTCCGCTACGCGCTCGAGGTGCACCCGAGCGAGATCGCCTACGACTACTGGACCGCCAAGCGCACCCTCGAGGCGATCGGCCACCGCGCCTCGTTCGGCTTCAACTTCGACCCGTCGCACTTCGTCTGGCAGCAGCTCGACAGCGTCGCGTTCGTGCTCGACTTCGCCGACCACATCTTCCACGTGCACGTGAAGGAGTCGGTCACCAACCTCGACGGCCGCAACGGCGTCCTCGGCTCGCACCTGCCGTGGGCGAACCCGCGCCGCGGGTGGACCTTCGTCTCGACCGGGCACGGCGCCGTTCCGTGGGAGCCGGTGTTCCGCGCGCTCAACGCGATCGGCTACACCGGCCCGACCAGCGTCGAGTGGGAGGACGCCGGCATGGACCGCCTCGACGGCGCCCCCGAGGCCCTGGCCTTCGTGCGGAAGCTCAACGCGATCACGCCGCCGGCCGACGCCTTCGACGCGGCGTTCTCGACCTCGCGCGACTGACCGCCCGCCGTACGCCTGCATCCCGGAGGCCGGAAGGACCGACTGCCCGCGAGGGCCGTCCGGGCCTCCCTGCCTCCGTCGTGCTGCGAGCGCGTCCGCAACCGGGGCCGGGACGCTGCAGCGGGCGCCGAACGGGCCGGAGAGGGCGATCCGCCCTCGATCGCGGACGCGATCCAGGCCGGTCTCGGCGGCGGGCCCCCGCCCCGACCCGGCGGCTCGCCGGGAACGACGGACGGCCGGCCCCCCGCAGGGAGCCGGCCGTCCGGCCTCGCAGGATCTACAGGCCCTGGGAGAGGCGGTAGTACGCCGCGTTCGAGCGGATGTCGGACTCGAAGCCGCGGAGGGTGGTCGACTCGTCGATCACCAGGAGCTCGACGCCGGCGATGCGGGCGAAGTCCTCCCACGCCTCCAGGCCGATCTGCGTCGTCATGACCGTGTGGTGCGCGGCACCGGCGGTGATCCAGGCGGCGGCGCTGGTGCCGAAGTCCGGGGCGGGCTGCCAGACGGCTCGGCCGACGGGCAGGTGCGGGAGCGTCTGGGGCGGCTCGACGTTCTGGACCTTGTTCGCGACCAGGCGGAAGCGCTCGCGGACGTCGCTCAGGGCGACCACCACGGCGGGTCCGGCGTCGGCGGTGAAGACCAGGCGCACCGGGTCCTCGCGGCCGCCGATGCCCAGCGGGTGGATCTCGAGCGAGGCGCGCTTCGACGACAGGGACGGCGACACCTCGAGCATGTGCGCGCCGAGGATGAGCTCCTCGCCGGGCGTCATGTCGTAGGTGTAGTCCTCCATCAGGCTGGTGCCGCCGGGGAGGCCGGCGCCCATGACGGCGGCGATTCGGATGAGGACGGCCGTCTTCCAGTCGCCCTCGCCGCCGAAGCCGTAGCCGTCCGCCATGAGGCGCTGCACGGCGAGTCCGGGGAGCTGGCGGAGCCCGCCGAGGTCCTCGAAGCTGTCGGTGAACGCCTCGAAGCCGCCCTCCTCCAGGAACGAGCGCAGGCCGATCTCGACCGCGGCGCCGTAGCGGAGCGACTCGTGGCGCTCGCCGCCGGGGAGCAGCTCGGGGACCACGTCGTAGCTCTCGACGTACTCCGCGACGAGGGCGTCGATCTGCTCGGAGGTGGCGGCGTCGACGCGCTCGACGAGCTCGTTCACGCCCCAGGTGTTGACGCTGACGCCGAGGCGGATCTCGGCCTCGGTCTTGTCGCCCTCGGTGACGGCGACGTTGCGCATGTTGTCGCCGAAGCGGGCGACCTTCATGCTCTGCGAGGCGGACCAGCCTGCGGCCGCGCGCGACCAGGTGCCGATGGCCTCGGTGACGCGAGCGTCGCTCGCGTGGCCGACGACGGTCTTCCGGGGCACGCTCATCCGGCTGAGGATGTAGCCGTGCTCGCGGTCGCCGTGCGCGGCCTGGTTGAGGTTCATGAAGTCGAAGTCGATGTCCTGCCACGGCAGGGCGACGTTCGCCTGGGTGTGGAAGTGCAGCAGCGGCTTGGCGAGCGCGTCGAAGCCGTGGATCCACATCTTCGAGGGGCTGAAGGTGTGCATCCAGGTGATGACGCCCACCACGGAGTCGTCGGAGTTCGCCTCGATCATGGTGCGGCGGATGGCGTCGGAGCTCTTCAGCACCGGCTTCCACTCGACGGTCACGGGGATCGCGCTCGCCTCGTTGAGCTGCGCGACGACGGCCTGCGACTGCTCGGCGACCTGGCGGAGGGTGTCCTCGCCGTAGAGGTCCTGGCTGCCGGTCAGGAACCAGACGGTGCGGGTGGCGAGGTCGGGGATGATGCTCTGGTACACGCTCATGCGATGGCTCCGGTGGGGTTCTGTCCGTAGACGTTCTGGTAGCGGTCGAACAGGGCGTCGATCGACTCCTGCGGGATGGGGACGAGCTCGCCGCCCTGGCGCGCGAGGTGCACGGTGCGGGCGACGTCCTCGGCCATGACGGCCGCCTTGACGGCGTCCTTCGCGTCCTTGCCGATGGTGAAGACGCCGTGGTTCTGCATCAGGACCGCGCGCGAGCGGTGGCCGCTGAGGGTCGCGACGATGCCGCGGCCGATGGAGTCGTCGCCGATGATCGCGAACGGGCCGATGGGGATCTCCCCGCCGAACTCGTCGGCCATCGCGGTGATGACGCAGGGGATCGACTCGGCGCGGGCCGCCCACGCGGTCGCGTAGGTGGAGTGCGTGTGCACGACTCCGCCGACCTCGGGCATCTCGCGGTACACGTAGGCGTGGGCCGCGGTGTCGCTGGAGGGGCTGCGGTCGCTGCCGGGGGTGCCGGGGACGACGTTCCCGTCGAGGTCGCAGAGGATCATGTTCTCGGGCGCGAGGTCGTCGTAGGAGACGCCGCTGGGCTTGATCACGAAGAGGTCGGCGCCGGGCACGCGGCCCGAGATGTTGCCGCCGGTCCAGATGACGAGGCCGTAGCGGACGAGCTCGGAGTGCAGCCGCGCGACGTCCTCGCGGACGCGGGCGATCGCCTCCTCGACGGCGGGGGTCTGGGTGGTCATGCGGTGGCTCCCTGGTTCTGCGGGTCGGTGAGGGTCTCGACGGCGGTCTGCTCGACGGCGAGGCCGGCGCGGTAGCGCTCGAGGTAGGCGGAGAAGCCGGCGACGTCGTCCGCGTCGGGGGCGACGGTCTCGAAGCCGGAGTCGCCGAAGACCTGATCGGTGAGGTACGCGTCGAGCGCGACTCCGCTCTGCAGGCGGTAGGCGGCGAGCACCGCCATGCCCCACGGGCCGCCCTCGGAGGCGGTCGCGGCGACCGAGACGGGGGCGTCGAGCGCGCCGGCGAGGAAGCGCTGGGCGACCCCGGCGGTGCGGAACATGCCTCCGTGCGCGAACATCTCGTCGATCCGCACGCCCTCGCCTGCGAGGACGCGCATGCCCAGCGCCAGGGTGCCGAACACGCCGTAGAGCTGCGCGCGCATGAAGTTGGCGAGCGTGAGGCGCGAGTCGGGGGTGCGCACGACGAGCGGGCGGCCCTCGACCAGGCCGGCGATCGGCTCGCCCGCGAGGTGGTTGTAGGCGAGCAGTCCGCCCGCGTCCGCCTCGCCCTCGAGCGCCTCGGCGAAGAGGGTGCCGTAGACGGCGTCGCTGTCGGAGGGTCCGCCGGACGCGGCGGCGAACCGCGAGAACAGGCCGACCCAGCCGGCGAGCTCGCTGGCTCCGTTGTTGCAGTGGACCATCGCGACGAGGTCGCCGGCGGGGGTCGCGACGAGGTCGAGCTCGTGGTGCACGCTCTCCAGTGGGCCCTCGAGGACGACCATGGCGAAGATGCTGGTGCCGGCGCTGACGTTGCCGGTGCGCGGGGCGACGGAGTTGGTCGCCACCATGCCGGTGCCGGCGTCGCCCTCGGGCGGGCAGGCGGGGGCGCCGGGTCGGAGGGAGCCGGTGGGGTCGAGCAGGAGCGCGCCCTCGGCGGTGAGCGAGCCGGCGTCGGCGCCCGCGGGGAGCACGGCGGGCAGCAGCTCGCGCAGCGGCTTCACGGCGCCGGCCGCGCGCTCGTCGTAGAGGTCGACGACGCGCTGGTCGTAGTCGCGGGTCGCCGGGTCGGTCGGGACCATCCCGGAGGCGTCGCCGACTCCGAGGACCTTCTCGCCGGTGAGGCGCCAGTGCACGTAGCCGGCGAGGGTGGTGAGGAAGTCGATCCGCTCGACGTGCGGCTCGGAGTCGAGGACCGCCTGGTGCAGGTGCGCGAGCGACCAGCGCAGCGGGATGTTGGCGCCGAACAGCTCGGTGAGCTCGGCCGACGCGGGGCCGGTGCTGGTGTTGCGCCAGGTGCGGAAGGGGACGAGCAGCCCGCCGTCCGCATCGAAGGGGAGGTAGCCGTGCATCATCGCCGAGACGCCGAGCGCCCCGACGGAGGAGAGCTGCACGCCGTGGCGCGACGAGGCGTCGGCGACGAGGTCCGCGTAGGCGGCCTGGAGGCCCGCGTGGACGGCGTCGAGGGAGTAGGTCCAGCGGCGGTCGACGAACTGGTTCTCCCACTCGTGGCTGCCGACGGCGAGGACCACGGACGGGTCGGCCGCGTCGACCAGGCACGCCTTGATCCGGGTGGAGCCGAGCTCGATGCCGAGGGCGGTGGCGCCGCTCGTGATCACGTCGGCGGGGGTGGGCCTGCGCTGGTCCATCATGCTCCTCGCTCGGGCGATGTGACCGTTCACAAAGCCCCGGGTCAGCGTAGGCGAAACGGCTCGGGGTCGGCAAGCGAGGGGCCGCCCGACGGGGTCCGACTGCTCCTCCTCCGCCGCAAGCCCCTTCCGCCGGGGCCGCCCGCTTGGTCGCATGAGGCATGCGTGAGATCAGACTCGTCAGACTCGTCACCCGCCTCGAGAACGCCGCCGCCCTCGATCCGCTCGTCGGCCGGGTGAAGCGGGCCGTGAACGCGGTGGTCCGGCCGCAGCCGGTGCGGGACGTGCTGCACGGCGTCCCGGTCGGCCACCCCGTCCATCCGCTGCTCGTCCTCGTTCCCACCGGCGCCTGGGTGTCGGCGGCGGTGCTCGACCTGCTGCCGGGGAACCAGCGGGCGGCGAGGACCCTCGTCGGCGTCGGCGTGATCAGCGTCCTGCCGACCGCCGCCTCCGGCTTCACCGACTGGTCGGAGCTGCACGAGCAGCAGACCCGCGTCGGGCTGGTGCACTCGGCGGCCAACGTGGTCGCGACGGGCCTCTACGCCGCGTCGTGGGTGCAGCGCCGCCGCGGGCGCACCACGAGCGGGAAGGTGCTCGGGATGCTCGGGCTCGCCGTCGTCTCGGGAGGCGGCTACCTGGGCGGCCACCTCAGCTACCGGCAGGCGGCGGGGGCGAACCACGCGGAGGACGTGCCGCACCGCTTCCCCTCGGGCTGGCAGGAGCTCGGCGCCCTGGCGGACCTGCCGGAGCGCACGCCGGTGAGGAGGGAGGTCGCGGGCCTCCCCCTGCTCGCCTTCCGGCGGGGCGAGCGGATCGACGTGCTCTCGAACGTCTGCAGCCACCTCTCGGGCCCGCTCGACGAGGGCGAGGTCTCGGCGGACGGCTCGGGGGAGGCGTGCGTCGCCTGCCCGTGGCACGGCAGCGCCTTCTCGCTCGAGACCGGCGAGGTGCTGCGGGGGCCGGCCACCTCGCCGCAGCCGCGGTTCCAGACTCGGGTGCGCGAGGGGCGCGTGGAGGTGCTGCTGCCGCACGCGGGGTGAGGCGGGGGCCGGTGCTGCTCAGGCCTGAGTCGTCGACGCCCGCTCCACCAGCACCGGCGGCACCGGGCGGCCGACGGCGGGCTCCTCGCCGCGCAGCTCCGCGAGCACGACGCCGATCGTGCGGCGGCCGACTTCCGCGAAGTCCTGGCGGATGGTGGTCAGCGGCGGCTGGTAGTGCGCCGCCTCGGGGACGTCGTCGAAGCCGACGACGCTGAGGTCCTCGGGCACGCGCAGTCCCCGCTCGGTGCAGGCGTGCAGGAGTCCGAGGGCCATCTGGTCGTTGCCGACGAACACCGCGGTCGGCAGAAGCGCGGCTCCGAGGAGGCGGAGGCCGGCGCGGTAGCCGGACTCGGCGCTCCAGTCGCCCTCCACGACGGCGACGGGGTCGAGGCCGGCCGCGCTCATCCCGGCGCCGAAGCCCTCGAGCCGCGCCTGCGCCTCCACCCAGTGCTGCGGACCGGCGAGGTGCGCGATGCGGGTGTGGCCGAGGCCGACGAGGTGCTCGGTCGCCAGTCGCGCTCCGGCCGCCTGGTCGACGAGGAGCAGGGAGTCGGCGCCGCGGTCCGTCGCGCCGAGCGTCACCGAGGGGACGCCGATCGCGAGGCTCTCGATCGCCTCCAGCGCGCGCTCCTGCGGGGCGAGGACCACGATCGCCTCCACCGACTCCCGCTGCAGGTGGGCGAGACCGTCGGCCAGCGACTCCGCGTCCGGCGCCGCGTTCACGACCGGGACCCGGTAGCCCGCGTCGCGCGCCGCCTGCTCGATCGCGGCCATCGCGGTGGCGGTGCCGTAGAAGCTGTGGCTCTCGGCGGCGAGGATCCCGATCAGGCCGGAGCGGCTCGTCGCCAGGGCGCGGGCGGCGGCGCTGGGGCGGAAGCCGAGGTCCTCGATCGCGGCGAGCACGCGCTCCCGGGTGCGCGGCCGCAGCTGGGGGCTGTCGTTGAGCACCCGCGAGACCGTCTGGTACGACACTCCGGCCCGCACCGCGACGTCGCGGATGGTCGGCGCGCGGTCGAGGGGCATGGCCACACCGTAGCGGTGCGTGCGCCCCCGCCCCCCCCTCCCGCGAGACGCCTCCCGGGTGCGCGTTCGTCGGCGGGTCGCGTACCGGTGCGGCGTCCCGCGGGCGCGGGTCAGGGGCCGCCGAGCCAGTGGTCGATGCGGTGGTGGTCGGGGGTGAAGCCGTGGTCGACGCCCCAGAGGACGGCCTGCGTGCGGCTGGTCGCGCCGATCTTGCCGTAGACGCTGCGGATGTAGGACTTCACCGTGTTGGGGCTGAGGTAGGTGAGCGCGGCGACGTCGGCGTTGCTCTTGCCCTGCGTGATGAGCGCGAGGATCTCCGACTCCCGGTCGGTGATGCCCTCGTGGCGGCCCGGCCAGTCGAGGCCCGGTGCGCTGCCCGCCCGCCGCGGAGGATCGCTGACGACGACCTCGCCCGCCGCCACCCGCTCGAGCGCGGCCACCAGCTCCCGCGCCGGCAGGGTCTTGGAGAGGTAGCCGTGGACGCCCTGCTCGAGGGCGTCCGCGATGAGCGTCGGCGCGAAGTTCCAGGTGTAGACGACCACGTGCTCGGCCCGCTCGTTGCGCACCAGCTCCGCGATCTCGTGGTGGTCCGACTCCGGCTGGGCGAACGAGTCGTAGAGGACGACGTCGATCCGATCGGAGAGGGAGGCGTTCGCGTCGATCTCGGCGACGACCACCCGGTCGCGGTAGTGGTCGAACATGTGCGCGAGGCCCGTGAGGACGACGTCGTAGTCGTCGACGAGCGCGACGGTGAGGGGCGCACGGCGGGTCATGGTCGGACGCTACCGCACGGCCCGTCGGGGCGAGCACACCCCCAGGGGTGTACCGCCGCCTCCTCCGGGGTGGTTGCGTAGCCACCGGTCCCGCAACCGCGGAACCGATCAGCGGGCCCCCGCCCGCACAACGGAAGGACGACCGCCATGCTCGGTCTCATCATCAGCCTCATCGTCGTCGGACTCATCGCAGGAGCGCTGGCCCGCCTCATCGTCCCCGGGAAGCAGAGCATCAGCATCGGCATGACCATCGTGCTCGGCATCGTCGGCTCGTTCGTCGGCGGCTTCCTCGGCTTCCTGATCTTCCAGCACGACCCGATGGACGGCTTCTTCCAGCCCGCCGGCATCATCGGCTCGATCATCGGAGCGATCATCGTCCTGCTCGTCTACACCCGCTTCGCCGGCCGCTCCGCCGCGCGCCGCTGACCCGCAGCGCACGGCGACAGCGAGGTGGCTGCCGACCCGCGCTCCGCGGGCGTGCAGGCACCACGCTGACCGGCGGCCCCGGCCCGGCTCCCTCCACGGGCCGGGCCGTCGTGCTGTCCGCGGGGTGCCCGGGCGTCGTCCGCGGTCTCCGACGCTGCGTCCGCGGGTGCCGACGCTCCGTCCGCGGAGCCCGCGCCGCGTCCTCCGACCTCCGCGGATCAGCGGCGGAGTCCGTGACTGTCGCGTCGGTGGCTGCCGAGGCCGTCGCCGCAGAGTCCGCAGCCGCGCAGTCCGTCGCCGCCCAGCCGCCGCGCACCGGGGTGCGCGATGCTCGGGCGATGCCGCTCGTCGTCCCCGATGCCCTCGTCCCGCTCGCGCTCCGGCTCGCCCGTGCGAACCGCACCTTCGTCAGCGCGGAGGGAGCCCGTCGCCGCATCCGGGAGCGCGCGCTCCGTCCCGCCTCCTACGGCCCGCCGCCCCGCCTCCGGCCCGGCGTGCGCGTCGACGTGGAGCAGGTCGGCTCCTGGCCGGTCTACACGATCCGCCCGCGGGTGATCCGCGGCGGCGTCGTCTACGTCCACGGCGGCGGCTGGGTGAACGAGATCGCGCCCCAGCACTGGTGGCTCGCCGCCCGCATCGCCGACGAGGCCTTGGTCGCGGTGACCCTCCCGATCTACCCGCTCGTGCCCTTCGGCACGGCGCTCGAGGCGCGCGACGGTGTCCGCGCCCTGGTGCTGCGGAGTCTTGAGCGGCACGGGGCGACCTGCCTCGCCGGCGACTCTGCGGGCGGCCAGATCGCCCTCTCGACGGCCCTCGCCCTGCGCGACGAGGGGGTGGTCCTGCCGCGCACGACCCTCGTCTCGCCCGCGCTCGACCTCTCCTGGAGCAACCCGCGGATCCCCGAGGTGCAGCCGACCGATCCCTGGCTCGGCACCCCGGGCGGTCGCGTCCTCGCCGAGAGCTGGCGCGGCGCCCTCGACCTGCTCGATCCCGTGGTCAGCCCGCTGTTCGGCGACCTGGCGGGCCTCGGCCCCCTCACCGTCTTCACGGGCACGCGTGACGTCCTCAATCCGGACGCCCACGTGCTGGCCGAGCGGGCGGCGGCCGCCGGGGTCCCGTTCGAGCTCCACGAGGCCGTCGGGCAGGTCCACGTGTACCCGCTCGTGCCCACGCGGGCCGGCCGCGAGGCGCAGCACGACCTGGTCGAGGGGCTCCGCGCGGCGGTCTGATCGGAGGCTCGCCCGGGCGTCCGGCAGGCTCCTCTCAGTCCGTCTTCCGGACGGCGGACGGCGCCTCCGCCCGCTCGTCCACGACGTCGAGGCGAGCCAGCGCGTTCGCCGTCCCCCGGCGGCCCCGCGTCGCGACCAGGCCGATCATCGCGGCCGCCGCGAGGACGAAGGCGAGCAGCGACCAGAACCCGCCCTCGACGGCGAGCAGGGTCGACCAGCCGCCCGATCCCGCCGCCCAGCGCACGAGCCGCTGCCAGAGGAACGGTCGCGGCTCGGGACGCAGGCGCACCACCGTCTCGCCGAGGGTCCGCCCGGACCGCAGCACGATCACCAGCTGGAGCAGCGGAGCGACGAACGGCAGGGCTCCGAGAACCACGTCCCCGGGGCTCGAGCGCGTGTCCACCCCCGCGAGCACGAGGCCGACCCCGGTGATCGAGACGAGCGCGCCCGTGATGAGGCTCAGCGCGAGCACGTCGCAGAACATGCCGAAGGCGCGGCGGCGGATCGTGACCGGGCGGGCCAGCTCCGGCACCGCGCCCTCGGTCCGGCGGGTGAAGAGGAGGAGGACGGGGGAGAGGAGGGTGCCGAGCAGGGCGCCGGCCGTGTTGGCCAGCAGGTCGTCGACGTCGAAGAGCCGGTAGGCGCACGGGTAGAGGAACCAGTCGCCCGTGAGCTGCGTGACCTCGATGAGGAGCGAGACGGCGAAGCCGACGGCGGTGCCGCCGATCATCCCGGCGACGAGGCGCCCGCGGAGAGCGAGGTGGCGGACGAGCATCCCGAGGGGGACGAAGAAGACCACGTTCAGGAGCACCTGCGCGGACGCGGGGTTCGTCAGCAGCGCGCGGGGCCCGTCGATCCCGCCCTCCTTCGCGATGTCCCCGACGAAGGCGAACAGGCGCAGCTGCGGACCCGATCCGGTGCGGCAGGCGGCGGCGACCGTCGCCTCGTCGGGCAGGGGGAGGAGCGTGTAGGTGACGAGGGCGAGCGCGTAGACCACGGCGGCGAAGGCCAGCACCGCGTTGCCGATCCCGAGGACGCCGCGCCGCCGGTACTGCAGGGCGGCCCAGGGCACGAGGCCCACGAGGGCGACGGCGGAGCCGAACAGGAGGGCGAGCACGGCGGAGGTCATGCGTCGACAGTAGGAGAGCGGAGGCCCTTCTCGACCGCCCGGCGCATCAGGGGCCTCTGACAGCGCGGTTCGTCCCTCCCCAGCGCGGGATCCGGGCGCTCCTCCACGGATCCGAGCGATCCCCGTCCGCCGCCTCCACGCCCTGCTAGCGTTTCCTGGGTCGCGTCCAAGAAACGCGTGCACCCCCGACCCCTCCACGAAAGACGTCATGCCGCTGCGCTCCCGCCTCCTCGCCCTCCCCGCCGCCGTCGCGGCCGCCGCGCTCCTGCTCAGCGGCTGCACCGCCGAGACGCCGGACGCCTCCAGCACCCCCGTCGACGGCGGGACGCTGACCTACGCGTCCGGCGACGCCGAGCCCACCTGCCTCGACCCGCACGTCGGCGGCAACTACCCGCAGGCGCTCCTCGCGACGCAGGTGCTCGAGTCGCTCGTCTCGCGCGACGCCGACGGCACCATCACGCCGTGGCTGGCCGAGTCGTGGACCGTCTCGGACGACGCGCTCAGCTACGACTTCACCCTGCGCGAGGGCGCGACCTTCACCGACGGCACCGCCCTCGACGCGGAGGCGGTCGCCGCGAACATCGCGCACCTGCAGGACCCGGCGACCAAGTCCTCCACCGGCTACCTCGCCGTGGCGAAGGTCGCCTCCGTCACCGCGGTCTCGCCGACCGTCGCCCGCTTCACCCTGACCGCGCCGGACAGTGCGCTGCTCGAGTCGCTCGCGCAGCCGTGGACCGCGATCGAGTCGCCCGCCGGCATCGCCCGCGGCGAGGAGGCGAACTGCGAGGCGCCCGTCGGCACCGGCCCCTTCACCGTCTCGGAGTGGGTCAAGCAGGACCACGTGACCCTCACCCGCAACGAGGCCTACGACGCGTCGACCGGCCCGACCGGGGACGGCCACGAGGGCCCCGCGCACCTGGCGAGCATCACCTGGCGCTTCATCCCCGACTCCGCCACCCGCTACGCGGCGCTGCAGTCGGGCGAGGTCGACGTGCTCGACAACGCCCAGCCCGACACACTGAAGGCCGCGACCGGAGCCACCGACCTCGTCGAGCTCGACGCGCCCCGGCCCGGCTCGGTCAACCGCCTCGAGCTCAACTCCGGCCAGGCGCCGTTCGACGACGAGTCCGTCCGCGAGGCGTTCGTCCGCGGCGTCGGCGTGAACGACGCGATCGACTCCCTCTTCTTCGGCACCGCCGAGCGCTCCTATTCCCCGCTGTCCAGCCGCGAGGCGACCGCGTACTCCGACCCGTCGCTCTTCGAGGACGCCGGGTCCGACTCCGAGACGGCCGCCGCCGAGGACCTGCTCGAGAAGGCCGGCTGGGTGGACTCGGACGGCGACGGCATCCGCGAGAAGGACGGCACGCCGCTGACGCTGCGCTTCCCCGTCAGCACCAACCAGTCGATCCCGGCTGAGCAGTCGCTGTTCGAGCAGATCCAGGCCTCGGCGAAGACCCTCGGCTTCGACGTGCGGATCAGCCTGCTCGACCTGTCGAGCTGGTACACCGCGCTCGCGTCGAACGAGTACGAGCTGGTGAGCGCCCCGTACACGAAGGTCGGACCCGACGTGCTGCGGATCCTCTACTCCTCCTCGGGCATCACCCCCGCGCCGAGCGGCTACTTCGCCAACCACGCGCAGATCGCCGACCCCGCGCTCGACTCGCTGCTCGAGCAGGCGAGCGCCACGACCGACGAGGACGCCCGCGCCGACCTGTACGAGCAGGCGCAGCGGATCGTCCTCGAGGGCTACTGGATCCTGCCGCTCTACGACCAGCAGAACCACTACCTGCACCGGGCGGCCGTCCAGGGCCTCGTCGCCCTCGACACCGTGTCGACCCCCTGGTTCGCCGACGCCTGGGTCTGACCCGGCCCCGGCGAGCCGCCTGCACCGATCGATGAGCGGACGCGTGCCGGTCGAGTAGTCGCCGCGGTGGCGCATCGAGACCCCGCGATCGGGACGGGCGGATCTCGATGCGCCCGCTCCGCGGGCTGCTCGATCAGCAGGGATCCGTCCTCCATGCTGGTCGAGTAGCCGCCGACGGTCGCGCATCGAGACCCCGTGCTCCGGAGGGAGCGGACCTCGACGAAGCCCCGCCCCTCCATCGCCCCGACCAGAGAGGACGCCCGCCCGCATGATCCGCCGCGTGCTCCTCCGCCTCGGCGGCGCCCTCGTGGTGCTGTGGGCCGTCGCGACCGCCGTCTTCGTCCTCATCCGCCTCGTCCCCGGCGATCCGGCGCAGGCGATCCTCGGCGGTCCGGGCTCGCAGGCGTCGCCCGAGGCGCTCGCCGCGGTGCGGGAGCAGTACGGCCTCGACCAGCCGCTCCTCGTGCAGTACCTGGTGCAGCTCGGCAGGCTCGCGCGCGGCGACCTCGGCACCTCCTACTCCCTGCGCACTCCCGTCGCGCAGATCCTCGGCGAGCAGCTGCCCGGCACCCTCCTGCTCGCCGTGCTCGCGCTCACCGCCGCATGGATCCTCGCGCTCGCGACCGCCCTCTGGTCGACCCGGGGCGGCCGCCTCGCCGCCGCGGTCGGGTCCGGCCTCGAGCTCACGGCGGCCGCGCTCCCGCACTTCTGGCTGGCGACCGTGCTGATCGCCGTCTTCGCGACCGCGCTGCGCTGGCTGCCCCCGGTCAGCACCGGGTCGCCCGCCGGGCTGGTGCTGCCGACGCTCACCCTCGCGATCCCGCTGGCGGGCTTCCTCGGCCAGGTGATGCGCCGCTCCCTCCTCGACGCGCTGGAGTCGCCGTTCGTGCTCGCCGCTCGGGCGCGCGGCGAGGGCGAGTTCGGCGTCCGCGCCCGCCACGCCCTGCGCCACGCGGTGCTGCCAGGGGTCTCGCTCTCGGGCTGGGCGTTCGGCTACCTGATCGGCGGGGCCGTGGTGGTCGAGACGATCTTCGCGAGGCCGGGGCTCGGCCGGACTCTGCTCGCGGCGGTGACCGTCCGTGACGTGCCGGTGGTGACGGGTGTCGTGCTGGTCACGGCGCTGGCGTACATCGTCGTGACCCTCGCCACCGATCTGCTGACGCGCGTGATCGACCCGCGGCCGGCTCGGCGGGAGGCGGTCGCGTGAGCGAGCTCGAGCTGCGCGCCGCCCGCCCGCTCCGCCGAGGTCCCTCCCGCCTCCGCGCCGGCGAGGTGCTGGCCGCGGTCTTCGTCGTGCTGCTCCTGCTCGCCGCCGTCGCGCCCGGGCTGCTCGCCCCCTCCGATCCGCTCGCCGTCGCCCCGCGCGACGCCTTCACCCCACCGGGTGCCGCGCACCTGCTCGGCACCGACGAGTCCGGTCGGGACGTCCTCAGCCGCCTCATCGCGGGGGCCGGCGCGTCCCTCCTGATCGGCGCCAGCGCCACCGCGATCGGCCTCGTCCTCGGCGCGGTGCTCGGGGTGGTCGCGGCGTTCGGCGGCCGCGTCGTCGACGGCGTGATCGGCCGCGTGCTCGAGGTGCTCTTCGCCTTCCCCGCGCTCCTGCTCGCGCTGCTCGTGATCGTGGTCACGGGTCCCGGAGTCGTCCCCGCCACCATCGCGGTCGGCCTCTCGACCGCGCCGGGGTACGCCCGCATCCTGCGCACGCAGCTGCTCGGCATCCGCGACTCCGGCTACGTCGAGGCGGCGCGCGTGCTGGGGCACGGACCCGTCCGCATCCTCGTCCGGCACGTCCTCCCCAACACCTTCGGGCCGCTCGCCGTGCTGGCGACCCTCGGCGTCGGCCAGGCGATCGTCTGGGCCTCGGCCCTCAGCTACCTGGGCCTGGGCGCCGAGCCGCCCGCGCCGGAGTGGGGCGCGATGCTCTCCGCGGGCCGCACCTACCTCGCGAGCGCGTGGTGGCTGACCGTGTTCCCGGGACTGGCGATCGTGCTGACCACGATCGCGACGACGGTCCTCGGCGGTCGTCTGAGGGGTGCGCGGTGAGCGCGGTCGTCGTCGAGGGGCTCCGGGTCGCCTTCGACGGAATCGAGGTGGTGCACGGGGTCTCGTTCCGCGTGGAGCCGGGGGAGTGCGTCGCGATCGTCGGCGAGTCCGGGTCGGGCAAGAGCGTCACCGCGCGAGCGCTGCTGGGGCTGAGCGGAGGCGCCGTGACCGGGAGCGTCCGCGTCGGCGGGACCGAGGTGGTCGGAGCGGGCGAGCGGGAGCTGCGGCGGCTGCGCGGCGGATCCGTCGGCTTCGTCCCGCAGGACGCGCTGCTCTCGCTCGACCCGCTGCGCCCGATCGGCCGCGAGATCGGCGACGTGCTCCGACTCCACGGCCGCCTCCCCGCGGCCGAGCGCGCGCAGCGGACGGTCGAGGCCCTGGCGAGCGTCGGCATGCCGGAGCCGGCCGAGCGGATGCGGGAGCGCTCCGGCGACCTCTCCGGCGGGCTCCGCCAGCGCGCCCTCCTCGCGGCGGCCGTGGCGCTCGATCCGCCGCTGCTCGTCGCCGACGAGCCGACCACCGCGCTCGACGTCACCGTCCAGGCCCGCGTGCTCGAGCTCTTCGCCGAGCAGAAGGCGCGCGGCCGGGCGCTCGTCCTGGTCTCGCACGACCTCGCGGTGGTGGCGGGCCTCGCCGACCGCATCCTCGTGCTGGCCGACGGCCGCGTGGTGGAGGAGGGGACCGCGGCCGAGGTGCTGCGCGCGCCCCGCAGCCCCGAGGCCCGCGCGCTCGTGGCCGCTGTCCCCGCCGGGCGCCCGCGCGGCTCCCGGCTCACCGACCCGACCGCACCGGCGACCCCGCCCGAGACCCCCGGCGAGGTCGTGGTCGCGGCCCGCGGACTCGCCGCCCGCTTCCCGCTGCCCGGCGGAGGAGTGCGGGTCGCGGTCGACGACGTCGACCTCCGGCTGCGGCGCGGCGAGACCGTCGGGCTCGTCGGCGAGTCCGGGTCGGGCAAGAGCACGGTGGCCCGGCTCGTGCTGGCGCTGCGGCGTCCGGACGCGGGCGCCGTCGAGCTGTTCGGCGAGCCGTGGTCGGCAGCGACCGAGCGCTCCCGCCGTCCCCGCCGCCCGCGGATCGGCGCCGTCTACCAGGACAGCCTCTCCTCGTTCGACCCGCGCTGGAACGTCGGCCGCCTCCTCCGCGACGCCGGCGCCGCCTCCGTGCCCGCGCTGCTCGAGAGCGTGGGGCTCGACCCCGCCCTGGAGCGGCGCTCGCCGCGGACCCTCTCCGGCGGTCAGCGCCAGCGCGTCTCGATCGCCCGGGCGCTGGCGACGCGCCCCGACGTGCTGATCTGCGACGAGCCCGTCTCGGCCCTCGACGTGTCGGTGCAGGCGCAGATCCTCGACCTGCTCGACGACCTGCAGCGCCATCACGGCCTCGCCCTCCTCCTCATCTCGCACGACCTCGGCGTGATCGCCCACATGAGCGATCGCATCGCCGTGATGCGCGAGGGTCGGATCGTCGAGGCGGGGCCGGCCGCGTCGCTCCTCGCCGCGCCGCAGGAGGAGTACACGCGCCGCCTGCTCGCCGCCGCCCCGCGCCTCGAGCGCTGAGCCGTCCGCGGCGCGCCCCCCGCGCAAGCCCGCGCCGCGAATCCGCCGCACCTCCACCACGTGTCGGACCTGCGGCGTAGCGTTGCCGAGGTGATGCGCCCGACGACCCAGACCCTCGGCCAGCTCCGTGCCTCCGGGCACGTGCAGAAGAGCCTCCGCACCGAGATCCGCGACAACCTGCTCGACGCCCTGCGCGAGGGCCGCGACCCCTGGCCGGGCCTGCACGGCTTCGCCGAGACGGTCATCCCGCAGGTCGAGCGCGCCGTCATCGCCGGCCACGACATCGTCCTGCTGGGCGAGCGCGGCCAGGGCAAGACCCGCCTCCTGCGCACCCTCGTCGGCCTGCTCGACGAGTGGACGCCCGTCATCGAGGGGTCCGAGCTCGGCGAGCACCCCTACGAGCCGATCACCACGGAGAGCCGCCGCCGCGCGGAGGAGCTGGGCGAGGACCTGCCCGTCGCGTGGAAGCCCCGCGAGGAGCGCTACGTCGAGAAGCTGGCCACCCCCGACACCAGCGTCGCCGACCTCATCGGCGACGTCGACCCGATGAAGGTGGCCGAGGGCCGCAGCCTGGGCGACCCGGAGACCATCCACTTCGGCCTCATCCCGCGCAGCCACCGCGGCATCGTCGCGATCAACGAGCTGCCGGACCTGGCCGAGCGGATCCAGGTCGCCATGCTCAACGTGATGGAGGAGCGCGACATCCAGATCCGCGGCTACGTCCTCCGCCTCCCCCTCGACGTCCTCGTCGTCGCGAGCGCGAACCCGGAGGACTACACGAACCGCGGCCGGATCATCACGCCGCTGAAGGACCGCTTCGGCGCCGAGATCCGCACCCACTACCCGACGGCTCTCGTCGACGAGGTCGCCGTCATCCGGCAGGAGGCGGACCTCGTCGCGACCGTGCCCGATGCGCTCATCGAGATCCTCGCCCGCTTCACGCGGGCCCTGCGCGAGTCGAGCTCCGTCGACCAGCGCAGCGGCGTCAGCGCCCGCTTCGCCATCGCCGGCGCCGAGACGATCGCCGCCGCCGCCCTGCACCGCGCCACCCGCCGCGGCGAGGAGGAGGCGGTCGCCCGCCCCATCGACCTCGAGACCGCCGTCGACGTGCTCGGCGGCAAGATCGAGTTCGAGTCGGGGGAGGAGGGCCGCGAGGACGAGATCCTCGACCACCTGCTCCGTCAGGCCACCGCCGAGACCGTCCGCGCCCACCTGCGCGGCGTCGACCTCGGGCCGCTCGTCGAGGCGGTCGAGAACGGCGCGATGATCACGACCGGCGAGCAGGTGACCGCCCGCGAGTTCCTGGCCGGCCTGCCGTTGCTGGGCGAGGCCCGCGTGTACGACGAGGTCGCCGAGCGCCTCGACGCCGTGGGGGAGGGGCGCCGCGCCGGAGCGGTCGAGCTCGCCCTCGAGGGCCTCTACCTCTCGCGCAAGCTGAGCAAGGAGACGGGCGGGGGCGAGGCCGTCTATGGCTGATGCTCCGCGCGGCAACCGGCGGCTGAAGCGCGACGCGCGCTACGCGAAGTACAACGGGGGACCCGATCCGCTCGCTCCTCCGGTCGACCTGAAGGAGGCCCTCGACGCGATCGGCGAGGACGTGATGGGCGGCACCTCGCCCGAGCGCGCCCTGCGCGAGTTCCTCCGCCGGGGCACCCGCGACCGCGAGGGCCTGGACGACCTGGCCGCCCGCGTCGCCGAGCGGCGTCGCGAGCTCACGCAGAGGAACAACCTCGACGGCACGCTCCGCGAGATCCGCGAGCTCCTCGACAAGGCCGTCCTCGCCGAGCGCAAGCAGCTCGCCCGCGACACGCAGATGGACGACGGCGACCGCGCGCTCGCAGAGATCCAGCTCGACAGCCTCCCGCCCTCGCCGGCCGCGGCCGTCTCGGAGCTCCGCGACTACCGCTGGCAGAGCCCCGAGGCGCGCGCCGACTTCGAGCGGATCCGCGAGCTCCTGGGCCGCGAGATGCTCGATCAGCGCTTCGAGGGGATGAAGCAGGCCCTCGAGAACGCGAGCGACGAGGACCGCGCCGCGATCGACGCGATGCTCCGCGACCTGAACGAGCTGCTCGAGGCGCACGCGCGCGGGGAGGACACCACCGAGCAGTTCGACGCCTTCATGGAGCAGCACGGCGAGTACTTCCCCGAGGGCCCGGAGTCGGTGGACGAGCTGATCGACGCGCTCGCCGCCCGCGCGGCGGCGGCTCAGCGGATGCGCAACTCGATGACCGCCGAGCAGCGCGCCGAGCTCGACGCCCTCGCCCAGGAGGCCTTCGGCACGCCGGAGCTCATGCAGTCCCTCGGCCGCCTCGACGAGACCCTGCGGGGGCTCCGTCCCGGCGAGGACTGGGGCGGCTCCGAGCGGATGGACGGCGAGCAGGGGCTCGGCCTCGGCGACGGGACGGGCGTGTTCCAGGAGCTGGCCGACCTCGACGCCCTCGCCGACCAGCTCGCGCAGACGGACCGCTCCTCCCTCGACGACCTCGACCTCGACCTGCTGGCGAAGCGCCTCGGCGAGGACGCCTCCGTCGACGCGCAGACGCTGAAGCGCCTGGAGCGGGCCCTGCGCGACTCCGGGACTTTGCGCCGCGGCTCCGACGGCCGCCTCGCCCTCAGCCCGAAGGCCATGCGCCAGCTCGGCAAAGCGCTCCTGCGCGACATCGCCGAGACCGTCTCCGGCCGTCAGGGCGCCCGCGACGTCCGGCGCGCGGGCGCGGCGGGCGAGCGCTCCGGAGCGACGCGCTCGTGGGAGTTCGGCGACACCGAGGCCTGGGACATCCCCCGCACGGTGACCAACGCCCTCACCCGCACCGCCGGCGAGGGCCGGCCGGTCGGCTCGGGGGTGCGCATCCTGATCGACGACGTCGAGGTGCAGGAGACGGAGGCGCGCACGCAGGCCTGTGTCGCGCTCCTCGTCGACACGTCGTTCTCGATGGCGATGGACGGCCGCTGGGTGCCGATGAAGCGCACCGCCCTCGCCCTGCACACCCTGATCAGCAGCCGGTTCCGCGGAGACGCGCTGCAGCTCGTCGCCTTCGGCCGACGCGCCGAGGTGATGGACGTCGAGCAGCTGGTGGGCCTGGACGCGGAGTGGGACAAGGGCACGAACCTGCACCACGCGCTGCTGCTGGCCAACCGGCACTTCCGCAAGCACCCGAACGCGCAGCCCGTGCTGCTCATCGTCACCGACGGCGAGCCGACCGCGCACCTCGAGCCCGACGGCGGCGTCTTCTTCGACTACCCGCCGGACCCGCTGACGGTCGCCGTCTCGGTCCGCGAGCTCGACGCGTCGCTCCGCCTCGGCGCGCACACCACGTTCTTCCGCCTGGGCGACGACCCGGGCCTCGCGCGCTTCATCGACTCGCTCGCCCGCCGGGTCGGCGGCTCGGTGGTGAACCCGGAGGCGGAGGACCTGGGAGCGGCCGTCGTCTCCTCCTACCTCGGCGCTCGCGGCGCGGGTCCGGGAGGCGGCGGAGCGCCCGGCGAGGAGCTGTTCGGCCGCGGCTGGAGCTTCTGAGCCGTTCAGGATGCAGGAGGGATCCGCTCCCGCGCCTGAGGATCAGCGCGTCTCCGCCGCTCCGGAGGCGTTCGTCCTGAGTTCCGACCGCGCCCGGCTCAGAACAGCGGCCAGGGCACCGCGGGCATCCCGCCCCGCGGGCCCGGGAAGCGGCCGAAGGAGCCGAGCCGCTCGCAGCGCTTCGCGAACGCGGCGACCTCGTCCTCGGTGAGCAGCTCCGAGAGCGCCTCGCCGAGCGGTCCGTCGATCTGCGCGCGCAGGAGCGCCAGCGCCGTCAGCTCCTCCTCGAGCAGCGGTTCGCCGATCCAGCCCCAGAGGACCGTGCGCAGCTTGTGCTCGGAGTGGAAGGTGAGGCCGTGGTCGACCCCGTAGCGGTGGCCGTCGGGCAGCGCGAGCACGTGCCCGCCCTTCCGGTCCGCGTTGTTGGCGACCACGTCGAACACGGCCATCCGGCGCAGCGCCGTCGAGTCCTCGTGCACGAGGGAGATGTCGCGGTCCTCCTCGTCGCTGCCGTCGAGGACGTGCCGCCATCCGTCGGGCACGGCGTCGGCGGGCACCAGGTCGACCGCGTCCTGGTCCGGATCGATGTCCTGCCAGAGCTGGACCATGCCCGGCCCGAGCGGACCGTCGCGGAGCCACGTGCGCGGCACCACGTTCCAGCCGAGCGCCTCCGAGACGAGGTAAGCGGCGACCTCGCGGCCCGCGAGCACGCCGTCCGGGAAGTCCCACAGCGGCTTCTCGCCCGAGATCGGCTTGTAGACGACGGACGTCTCGCCGAGCTGCGCGAGGAACGTCGCGTTCGAGGCGATCGTGATCCGGCCGGCCAGCTCCAGCTCGCCGTCGAGCCCGCCCGGGTCGCTCATGCGAGCGGGCAGTCGTGCCCGTCGGGATCCATCGGCTCGCCGCAGCGGGGGCAGAGCGGACGTCCGGCGCCGACGACCTCGAGGGTGCGCTTCGCGAAGGCGCGCGCCGTCCCGACCGGGATCTTCACCTGCAGCATCTCGGTGGGCTCGGGCTCCTCCTCGGAGTCGTCCTCCGCCTCGGTCAGCGGGTAGGCCTCGATCACGATCTGCGCGGTGGACGGGTCCCAGCCGAGGCTGAGCCCGCCGACGCGGAACTCGGGGTCCACGGGCTGGTCGAGCGGGTCGTTGTCGACGAGCTCCGGGGGAGTGCCGGCGGGGACGCTGACCGGGTTGCCCTGGGCGGTCATCAGCTGGTCGAGGATCTCGTCGATCTTCTCGGCGAGGAGGGCCGACTGCTGCTTCTCGAGGCCGACGC
>NZ_PSUV01000040.1:0-3404 GCF_002931985.1 Rathayibacter sp. AY1H2
GTCCTCTCCTGCCCCGTCCGGTCAGGAGCGTCCCGCCGCGGCGACCGCTCCACGCCGCCCTTGCCTCCGCCCGTGCCGCCGCGTCCGTCGGCACTCTCCTGCCCCGTCCTCTCCGGCCCTGCTCTGTCCTCTCCGTCCACGTCCTCTCCTGCCCCGTCCGGTCAGGAGCGTCCCGCCGCGGCGACCGCTCCACGCCGCCCTTGCCTCCGCCCGTGCCGCCGCCCGACCTCACCGGATGCCGCTGCGCGCGAACCCCTGCACGAAGTAGCGCTGGAAGCACAGGAACAGCAGCACCATCGGCAGCACCGACACCAGCGCCAGCGCCATGCTCGCGCTGTAGTCCGGCGTCGACTGGCCCTTGAGGTAGAGCAGGCCGATCGGCAGCGTGAACAGCTCGTTGTCCTTCAGGGCGATCAGCGGCCAGGTGAAGTCGTTCCAGCTGCCGAGCAGAGTCAGCAGGATCAGGACGGCGATCAGCGGCTTCGAGAGCGGCAGCACGATCTGCAGGAACACCCGCAGGTGGCCGGCGCCGTCGATCCGCGCCGCCTCGATCAGCTCCTCCGGGATGGAGAGGAAGAACTGCCGGGCGAGGAAGATCCCGAAGGCCGCCGCTGCTCCGGGCAGGATCACCGACCAGTAGGTGCCGTAGATCTGCAGTCCGGTCACGAGCTTGAACTGCGCGACCATGATCGCCTGCACCGGGATCATCATCGTGGCCAGTGCGAGCAGGAACAGCAGGTTCCGCCCGGGGAAGCGCAGCCGCGCGAAGCCCCAGCCGGCCAGCAGGTTCACCACGACGGTGAACACCGTGACGAACGCCCCGATCACGACCGAGTTGACGAACCACTCGCCCACGGGGAAGCGCGCGAACACCGTCGCGAAGTTCTCGAACGAGATCTCGCTCGGCCAGAAGCGGGGCGGGCCGGGCGCGAACACCTCGCCGCGCGGCGAGAAGGCGATGACGAGCATCCAGTACAGCGGGAAGAACACGACCGCCGAGGCGACGATCGCGACGACGAGGCGGACGACGAGTCCGGAGCGGGAGCCGTCGCGGCGAGAGGGACGCCGGCGCGGGGTCTCGCGGGCGGTGGCCGCGGCGACCGCGGCGGGCGTGGTGACGGTGGAGGACGACATGAGGGCTCCTAGTCGACGAGGTCGCGCGTACGGCTCGTGCGCCACTGCAGGTAGGTGAAGGCGAGGGAGACCATCAGGATGACGACGCCGAGCGCGGCGCCGTAGCCCTGCTCGCGGACCTGGAAGCCGTTGCGGTACGCGTAGGTGCCGAGCACCGACGTGGAGAAGCCGGGGCCGCCGCCCGTCATCACGAAGACGATGTCGAAGACCTGGAACGAGGCGATCACGTTCATGATCAGCAGGAAGAAGGTGGACGGGCCGACCAGCGGCACCGTCAGTGCGCGGAACTGCTGCCAGCGCGTCGCTCCATCGATCCGCGCGGCCTCGTAGAGCTCGGGCGAGACGCTCTGCAGGCCGGCCAGGTAGATCACCATGTTGAAGCCGATCCGCAGCCACACCGCGGTCAGCATCACCGAGATCATCGCCGCGGAGCCGTCCGACTGCCACGCGACCGGCGAGGCGCCCAGCGAGCTCAGCACCTTGTTCACGATGCCCGAGGACTCGCTGAAGATCGTGACCGCGATCATCCCGGAGGCGACGCCCGAGATCACCAGGGGCAGCACGATCACCGTGCGGAAGATCCCGCGGGCGGGCAGCACGGAGTTGAGCAGCACGGCCAGGCCGAGGCCGCCGGCGAGCTCGAGCGGCACGGTGACCGCGGTGAAGAGGAGCGTGTTGCCCAGGCTCTGCCAGAACACCGGGTCGGCGCCCATCCGCAGGTAGTTCGCGAAGCCGACCCACTCGGGCGTGCCGAAGCCGCGCGACTCCTGGAACGAGAGCTGGATCGCCCAGAGGATCGGCACGAACAGGAACAGCGCCATCAGGAGCAGGTTCGGGCCGACGAAGCCGAAGCCGGCGAGGGCCTCGCGCCTGCGGGCCGACCGCGGCCGGGCGGAGGAGCCCGCTCGGCCGCGGAGGGTGGTGGCGGTCATCAGCTGGTCGCCTGCTGGATGGCCGCGTCGAGGCCGGAGAGGGTCTCCTCGGTGCTGCGTCCGCCGACGAACGCCTCCTCGAGCTGGTCCTGCATCGCGACGGAGATCTTCGCGAGGAACGGCGAGGTGAGCTGCTGCACGTCGCGCGGCGTGATCGTCGCGGCCTGCTCGACGAAGACTGGCATCACGTCCGGGCGCACCGCGAAGTCGATCGACGCGGGGTCGATGTCGGACCGGGTGGGCAGCTCGTTCGTCGCCGCGCAGAACTCGGCCATGGTGTCGGCCTGCGTCATGAACGAGAGGAACTCGGTCGCGAGCTCGGGGTCATCGGTGTCGGCCGTGGCGACGAGGGCGTTGCCGCCGAGGTCGGTCGCGCCGCGCTCGTCGACGGGCATCGGCGTGGCGGTCCACTCGAAGTCGGCGAGGTCGTCGATGTCCGGCACGAGGAAGGACCCGGCGAAGGCCATCGCCGCGGTCTGCTCCGTGAAGAAGGAGTCGGCGTAGGTGGCGGACTTCACCGAGCTGGTCGGCGGGACCCAGTCGTTGTCGAAGAAGCTCTTCGTGAAGTCCAGCGCCTTCGCGCCGGCGGCGGAGTCGATCGCCGGAGTGGTGCCGTCCTCCTCCAGCAGCGTGCCGTCGGCCTCGAACAGCCAGCTCAGCCAGCGGGGCGTGCCGCCGAGCTGCCAGTTGTAGACGAACGGGTACTGCTCGGCGGGCAGGCTCGCGCGCAGCTTCGCGGAGGCGTCGGCGAACTCCTCCCAGGTCCACGCCTCGTCGGTGGTGGTCGGCACGTCGGTGATGCCGGCCGCCGCGAGCAGCTGCGTGTTCACCAGCAGCGCCGACACGTCGGTCTGGTGCGGGACGCCGTAGGGCTTCCCCTCGAAGGAGACGGCCTCCTGGAACGCGGGCGTGAAGGAGTCGAAGTCGTCGATCCGGTCGGTCAGGTCGAGCAGCTGCTCCTGGCTGGAGTAGACGCCGAGGTTGCCGTAGTCGACGCGGAACACGTCGGGGGCCTCGCCCGACGACAGCTGCGCGTCGATGTTGCTGAACATCTGGTCGTAGGGGACGACGTTGAGCTCGACGCTCGCCCCCTCGTGCTCGGCCTCGAAGTCGGTGATCAGCGACTCGAAGGCCGCCTGCTCGGACTCGCTGGCCCAGGTGGTGAAGGTGATCGAGTCGGCGTCGGCCGAACCGCCGCCTCCTCCTCCGAAGCCGCTGCAGCCGGTGAGGGCGGCGGTCGACGCCAGGACGGCGGCGAGAGGGATGAATCGTCTGCGCATGGGTGGTCTCCTGCTGTGAAGGGTCGGACGGGGGCGGGGTCGGAGGGCCGCGTCAGGC
>NZ_PSUV01000041.1:0-2465 GCF_002931985.1 Rathayibacter sp. AY1H2
GGTTGGGGTGGGTTCGAGCGGCCCCGGTTCGAGCGGACGGGTTCGAGCGGGGTGGGCGGCGCGGGCTGGTGCTCGGCTCAGGAATCGCGCGGACAGCGGTGTGCGAGCCCGCGCTCGCCGGCGGTTCGTCCCTCCACAGGCGGGGTACCGGCTCCGTTGTCCCGATCCTGGTCACGGGCCCGGCCCGATGTCGGTGGTCGCTGATTCAATACATGTATGAGAAGTTCGGGTGACGCGATGCAGGCGGTCGAGGCGGTGCAGGCGGGCGAGACGACGCAGACGCTCGACGCGGTGCGCGCGCTCGCCGGTCTCGCGGCGGGGCTCGCCCGCTCCTCGGCACCGGTGCTGCTCGCGGGAGCCGTCGCCCTGCACACGGCCTACGGGGCGGCGTTGCTCGTGCCGGAGTCGTTCGCGCGGGGGAGCCGTCTCTCCCGGAGCGAGGCGGGAGACCTCGTGGAGCGCTCGATCCGAGCCGAGTTCGCGACGGCGCTCGGGATGTCGGAGCGCGCGGCGTCTCGACGTCTCGAGCATGCTCGGCTCCTCATCGAGGACCTCCCGGCGACCCGTGCCCTCCTGGCCGAGGCCCGGATCCTCTGGGAGGCCGGCGAGGTCGTCTGCGCCGCCGCCGCGACCCTCCCCGCTCCGTCGCGCGCGCCCTTCGACGAGCGGGCGGCCGCCGCGGCGCTCACGCAGACGCCCACCCAGCTCCGCCGGACCGTGGCGCGGTTGCGCGACGAGCTGCACGAGCAGCCGTTCACCGAACGCCACGCCCGCGCCCGAGAGGACCGCAGCGTGTGGCTCGGAGCCGAGGCCGACGGCATGGCCACGCTCTGCGCCCTGCTGCCGGCCCCGGTCGCGGTCGGCGCCTACAACCGTCTCGACCGGATCGCCCGCTCGCTCCGCGACGGGGCGGACGCGGCGGGGATCGGGTTCGGTGCAGGTGCAGGTGCAGGTGCAGGTGCAGGTGCAGGTGCAGGTGCGAGTGCGAGTGCGAGTGGGAGTGCGAGTGCGAGTGCGACTGCGACTGCGACTGCGACTGCACAGAGCGGTGCTGGTGCCCGTGGCGATGCTCCGGTGGCAGTCGGCGCACGGACGGACGCTGGTGCTGGTGCTGGTGCTGGTGCTGGTGCTGGTGCTGGTGCTGGTGCTGGTGCTGGTGCTGGTGCCGGTGCTGGTGCTGGTGCTGGTGCCGGTGCCGGGCTCGGCGCGGAGACGGGTGGCGGCGCCGGTGGAGACGCTGACATCTCCCTCGGCGACGGCCGGACGCTCGCGCAGCTGCGGGCCGACGCGCTCGTCGATCTGCTCATCGACGGCGACATCTCCGCAGACGGATCCTCGGGAGAAGGAGCGAGCGCCGTCCGTGCCTCGGGCTCCGGAATCCACGCCTCGGTCTCCGGAGTCCGCGCCGACGTGCGCCTCACCCTGGCCGCCAGCACCGCCGTCGGCCTCGACGACGCGCCGGCCGAACTCGACGGCTACGGTCTCGTCCCCGCCGACATCGCCCGGGAGCTCGTGCGCACGGCGGCCGCCTTCACGCGGGTGCTGACCGATCCGGACACGGGAGTGGTGACGTCGGTCGGCAGGACCCTCCGCGTCCCGCCCCCTCGGATGCGCCTCCAGCTGCAGCTGCGCGACCGGACCTGCCGGTTCCCCGGCTGCACCCGCGCGGCCTCGACGGCGGAGGCCGACCACACCCTCGAGTGGCGGAACGGAGGCGAGACCGCCCTCGGCAACCTGGCCTCGCTCTGCGTCGCGCACCACCACGTCCGCCACGGCGACCGCTGGACCTACACCCTCCATCCGGACGGCACCGTCGTCTGGACGACCCCCACCGGCCGACGGATCACCGACCGACCGCGGGCGCTGCCCGGGGCTCCGCTGCCGCCCACGCGACGACCGACGCCGCAGTCGGCGCAAGAACCGGAGCCGGAGCCGCAGCCGGAGCAGCAGCCGCACCCGCTGTCACCACGATCCTCGTCATCGCAGCTGAGGTCATCGCGACCGTCGTCACCTCGACCGTCGCCATCGGTGCTGTCGCCGACGCGGCCGCGGTTCGTGGACGCGCCTCCGCCGTTCTGATCCGCAGCCCGACATGCCGGGCGATTCGACACTCCGTCGGCCGCGAGGCGGTGAATCGCCGTGCCTGGACACGCCCAGGCGCCCTCGCGCTCTCTCACCTCCGGCGCCGCGAGGTCCGTCGGCACGTTGGCGCTTCGTCGAGCCTCGAGCTCCGAGCCCCGAGCCCCGAGCTCCGAGCCCCGTGTCCCGTGTCCCGGAGCTCCGAGCCTCGAACCCCGTGTCCCGTCGTGCTTCGGCGCTTCGGGGCGTCGGCCACCGCGTCCCGGTCCGCCCGCGTCCCGGTCCGCCCGCGTCCCGCCCCCTCGGATGCGCCTCCAGCTGCAGCTGCGCGACCGGACCTGCCGGTTCCCCGGCTGCACCCGCGCGGCCTCGACGGCGGAGGCCGA
>NZ_PSUV01000042.1:0-1151 GCF_002931985.1 Rathayibacter sp. AY1H2
TCGGCGGTGCTCCGTCACCGCTGCGCGGGCGGAGCTCGCGCCCCCGGAACGGGGATGCCGGGGAGTGTGAGGGGGTCGCCCCTCACGGGCCGGCCCGGAAGGCCGGCCCGCACCGCGCGGCTACCGGTCGGCGGGCTCGTAGCAGTTGGCGCAGTCGCACGGCCCGCCGGGGTTCTCCGTCCGCTCGACGGCCGCGATCTGCGCGGCCTGCTCCGCCGGGGAGAGCGCCTGCCACCCCTCATCCACCCGCCGGTTCGACTCGATGCGTGCCGCGCGCTCGTCCAGCGTCTCCGGGGTCGGGGTGAGGAAAGCGGCCAGGGCCGCGCCGGTGTCCTGCTTCTCGGCGGGGGTGAGGAACGCGATCAGCGCGGCGGCGTAGGCGGTGCCGTCGTCGGTGACCGGGAATCCGCCGGGGGCCCCTTCTCCGGGCAGGGTGAGCGTGTTGCGGATGTGCGCGAGGATCTCGGCGTCCGCGGCGGTCGCGTCGTCGTCGGACTCGGCGCGGCGGGTGTCGAGGATGAGGGCGAGCTGTTCGGCCGTGGCGCGGCCGGTGTCGGTGCGGGTCATGGTGTGGTCCTCTCAGCGGCTCATGAACGGGGCGACGCGGCGGATCGCTGCGCGGCGAGCGTGGGTGACGCAGTGGCGGAACGAGCCGCTGGTGATGCCGTGCAGCTCGTCGGAATGCCACGCCTCCCAGACACCGGACTTGCGGCGGGTGACGAGCACGGAGGGCATCGTCCTGGGGTCGGTGCCCACGACGCGGATGCTCACCGCGCGGGTGTTCGCGAGCGTGAGATAGGTCTTAGCCGTGGTCTGCAATTCGGTGGCGGTCTGCATGGTGTGGGTGCTCCCTCTGGCTGATCGTTTTTCTTTGCCTCTCCGGCGGGAAGAACCGTTTGAGTGGAGGCGGCGGAGTGACGCCCATTCCGGGCGAAATAAGGGAGCGCAGCGACCGCGTCCGGAATGGGTGGCGCGGAGCCGGTGGAGCGAAATAGGTTTGAACCGCGGAGAGGTGAAGAAAACGGGGAATCGGGCCGCGTAGCGGCCTCCCCTCGGCGGTGCTCCGTCACCGCTGCGCGGGCGGAGCTCGCGCCCCCGGAACGGGGATGCCGGGGAGTGTGAGGGGGTCGCCCCTCACGGGCCGGCCCGGA
>NZ_PSUV01000043.1:0-980 GCF_002931985.1 Rathayibacter sp. AY1H2
GGTCATCGTGCGGCTCCGGTCTCGGGGGTGGGGCTCGGGGTGGGTGTCGGGGTGGCGTCGGCGTCCGGCGCAGTGGTGCCGGAGTCGGCGCCCGGTGTGGAGTCCTGGACGCGGATCGACCCGCCCTCCTGGGCGATGCGGACCACGAACGGCTCGGCCTCGGGATCGCCGAAGGTCTGCGTCCACAGCTGACGGCCGTCGGCGGTGCGGACCTCGCGGGGCGCGTCGATCGCGCCTCCGTCGGCGTCCAGCACGAGGAGCTCGGTGTCCTCCGTGGTCGCCTCGAGGCGGACCGCCGTTCCCGCCATCGTGGCGACGGACACGTGCCCGTAGCCGACCCACAGGTCCAGCGGCTCGCCGGAGGTCTCGTAGCCGGGTGCGACCGTGACGCGCAGGTCACTCGCCGCGAGCGTCGCGTAGCGGCCGGGAGCGGCGCTCGAGAAGCCGTAGGTGCCCAGGACGGGGAGCAGCTCGCGGTCGGTCGGCAGCACGGCGGCGCAGGCGGCGGTGACCAGCGCGACCGTCGCGAGGGCGATCAGCGCGATCGCGCGCCTCCGGAACAGGCCGGCGAGCACGATCACCACGGCGAGCACGAGCGCGGCCGAGGCGGCTCCGACGACGAGGGCCGTCGGTCCGGAGGCGGTGAGCGAGACCAGTGCGCCGGTCAGTGCGGCGGCGCCCAGGGCGAGCAGCGTGAAGCTCGCCCGCAGCCGGGGGTTCGCGGCGCGTCGGAGGCGCTGGCGCTCCAGGCGCGCGGCGGTGACGGCGGCGGCGGCGAGTCGCGCCTCCTCCGCCCGGGCGCGGGCCGTCTCACGGGCCGACGCGCTCTGCTGGGCGCGGAACGCCTCCCGCTCGGCCCGCCAGGCCTCCTGGCGCTCGCGCCACTCGGCGACGGCCTCGGGGGACGAGGGGCGCTCGTCCTGCAGCCCGGGGTCGGGTGCGGGGTAGGCGGGAGCGGAGGGCGCGGGGTAGGGGAGCGT
>NZ_PSUV01000044.1:0-916 GCF_002931985.1 Rathayibacter sp. AY1H2
CCGCGGCGACCACCTGGTCATGCAGACCGACGGCAACATGGTCGTCTACTCCGCCAAGGGCGGCCCCGTGTGGAGCACGAACACGATCAACGAGGCGGGCGCCTCGGTGATCATGCAGCCCGACGGCAACCTCGTCGTCTACCGCGAGAACGGCTCGCCCGCCTGGGCGAGCAGCGTCCGCCGCGTCATCGCCGAGCCGGTGACCGACACGCTGTTCACGGAGCAGACCCTCCGCCCCGTCCACCAGCTCACCTCCGCCGACGGCCGCTTCAGCGCCGTCATGCAGAACGACGGCAACTTCGTCGGCTACGGCCCCCAGGGCGCCGTCTGGGGCACCGGCACCGGCGGCTCCGGCAACCGCATCACCATGCAGAAGGACGGCAACGCCGTCATCTACGGCTCCGACGGCTCCGTCAAGTGGTTCTCGGGCACGCGCGGCAAGGACCTCCGCCTGGGCATCAACAACGCCGGCTCGCTGATCATCGTGAACCCGTCCGACGACGTGATCTGGACCAGCCAGGCCGCCTTCCCCTCGACCACCCTCTACGCGGCGAACTCGCTCGAGGCGGGCAGCTTCCTCCGCTCCGCGAACGGCGTCTACCGAGCGGTGATGCAGGCGGACGGCAACTTCGTCGTCTACGGCAAGAACGGCCCGATCTGGGCGTCGAAGACCACCCGCGCAGGCGGCTTCTTCGCCCTCGACACCAGCGGGCAGATCGCCGTGGGCACCGAGACGACGAGCGGATGGTCGGTCGTCCCGCCCGCCGCGTCGGTCGGCCCCTACAAGCTCGTCATGCAGGACGACGGCAACCTCGTCGAGTACGACAGCCGCCGCGCGGTCTGGGCCAGCCGCGGCTGACGCCCCTCCGCCACGACGCCCCCTGGTCCCCGGACCGGGGGGCGTCGTGGCGGAGGG
>NZ_PSUV01000005.1:0-156525 GCF_002931985.1 Rathayibacter sp. AY1H2
TCGCGAAGTACAACCAGCTGCTGCGCATCGAGGAGATCCTGGGAGGTGCGGCGACCCGCGTAGGTCGCCGCACCTCCCAGGATCTCCTCGATGCGCAGCAGCTGGTTGTACTTCGCGACGCGGTCCGAGCGGGCCGGGGCGCCGGTCTTGATCTGGCCGCCGTCCACCGCGACCGCGAGGTCGGCGATGGTGGTGTCCTCGGTCTCGCCGGAGCGGTGCGAGAGGATCGCGGTCATGCCGTTGCGCTGGGCCAGGGCCACGGCGTCGAGCGTCTCGGTGAGCGTGCCGATCTGGTTCACCTTGACCAGGATCGAGTTGCCGGCCTTCTCGGCGATGCCGCGGGCGAGGCGCACCGGGTTGGTGACGTACAGGTCGTCTCCGACGAGCTGCACCTTGTCGCCGATGGCCGCGGTGAGGTGAGTCCAGCCGGCCCAGTCGTCCTCGTCCAGCGGGTCCTCGATCGAGACCAGCGGGTAGTTGGCGACGAGGTCGGCGTAGTAGGAGGAGAGCTCCTCGGCCGAGAGCTTCTTGCCCTCGAACGTGTAGGCGCCGTCCTCGTAGAACTCCGAGGAGGCGACGTCGAGCGCGAGCCCGATGTCCTTGCCGGGGGTGAAGCCGGCGGCCTCGACGGCCTTGAGGATGAAGTCGAGCGCCTCGCGGTTGGTGGGCAGGTCGGGGGCGAAGCCGCCCTCGTCGCCGAGGCCGGTGGCGAAGCCGGCCTTCTTCAGCTGCGCCTTGAGCGCGTGGTAGATCTCGACGCCCCAGCGCAGGCCCTCGGAGAAGGACTCGGCGCCCAGCGGGACGGCCATGAACTCCTGGATGTCGACGCCGGTGTCGGCGTGCGCGCCTCCGTTGATGATGTTCATCAGCGGCACGGGCAGGGTGTGCGCGTTCGGGCCGCCGACGTAGCGGAACAGGTCGAGGTCCGACGACTGCGCGGCGGCCTTGGCCACGGCGAGGCTGACGCCGAGGATCGCGTTCGCGCCCAGGCGGGACTTGTTCTCGGTGCCGTCGAGCTCGATCAGCTCGGCGTCGACGAGGCGCTGGTCGGTGGCGTCGAAGCCCTCGATGGCCGGGCCGATCTCGTCGATGACGGCGTCGACGGCCTTCTGCACGCCCTTGCCGAGGTAGCGGTCGGAGTCGCCGTCGCGGAGCTCGTACGCCTCGAACGCGCCGGTGGAGGCGCCGGACGGGACGGCCGCTCGCGAGGACGCGCCGTCCTCGAGCAGGACCTCGACCTCGACCGTGGGGTTGCCACGGGAGTCCAGAATTTCTCGGGCGACGACTGCCTCGATAAGGGCCACAACTATCTCCTCTTGACGGGTGGGCTCCCGGAGACGGGAGCGGTCGGGAAGGAGTCTACTGACCGCCTCCGAAGCGCAGGAGACCGCGGCCGGTCGTAGACTCCCAGGGCCCGATCGCCGGACGGCCCGGGCGCACCCGCCGACCCGGAGGTTCCCCGTGACCACGACCGCCGCCGACCACGTCGACCGTCTCACCGCCGTCGTCCCGGACTTCCCGAGCCCGGGCATCCTGTTCCGCGACCTCACGCCGGTCTTCGGCGACGGCGAGGCCCTGCGGGCGGTGGCCGACGCGCTGATCGAGCCCTACCGCGGCCGGATCGACGCGATCGCGGGCGTGGAGGCGCGCGGCTTCCTGCTCGCCGCGGCGGCCGCCTACTCGGCGGGTCTCGGCGTCGTCACCATCCGCAAGCCCGGCAAGCTCCCGCGGGCCGTGCTGCGCGAGCAGGCGACCCTCGAGTACGGCGAGACGATGCTGGAGGTGCACGAGGACGCGGCGCCCCGCGGCTCGCGGCTGCTGCTGGTCGACGACGTGCTGGCGACCGGGGGCACGCTCGACGCGAGCCGCCGCCTGATCGAGCGCGCAGGGTGGAGCCTCGAGGGGATCGCGGTGGTCATGGAGCTCGACGGGCTCGGCGGCCGCGAGGTGCTGGCCGGCCACCGCGTCGACGCGATCGTCACCGTCTGACCGGGCCCCGTCGCTCCGCTCCCCCTGCCCTCCCCCTTCCCGCGAGACACCACCGGGGTCTGCGACCCACCGGGCGAGCCGCACTCGAGTGGCGTCCCGCGGAAGGGGGAAGCGACGGGGTCAGGTGAGGGAGAGGGACATCCGGGAGAGGACGAAGGTCTCGAGCACCTGCACGAGCATGTAGAGCACGAGCGAGACGCCGGTCACGAGCACGACCGCCGACCAGACGTCCGCGAACCGGGCCTGGGCGGACCAGGCGTTGATCGCCCCGCCGATGCCCGCACCGGTGGAGAGCCACTCGGCGAGCAGCGCGCCCGTGATCGCTCCGGGCACCGAGATGCGGATCGCGGCGAAGAGCGAGGGCAGCGAGCCGGGGATGGCGACCTTGCGGATCGCGGTGAGGGTGCTGCCGCCGTAGACCGCGACCACGTCGAGCATCTGCGGGGAGGCGTTGTTGAGGCCGAAGGCGATCGTCACCAGCGCGGGGAACAGGACGACGATCCCGCCGATCACCGCGACCGAGGCGATCGAGCCGGTCCCGAAGACGAGGATGATCAGCGGCGCCATCGCGATCAGCGGCACCGAGCGCAGCAGCATCGCGAACGGCATCAGCGCGTGCTCGATGCCCTTCGACAGGCGGAACAGGATCGCGCCGAGGATCGCCACGACCAGGCCGGCCGCGAAGCCGATCAGTGCGTCGCCCATGGTCACGGCGAAGAGGCCGCCCAGCTCGGCGCGGTGCTCCGCGGCCTTCGCATCGGTCACCAGGTGCTGCCAGACGTCCCACGGGCCCTTGACCACGTAGGGCGAGACCCCGCTGAAGAGGACCACGCCGATCCAGATCGCCAGCACGATCACGATCGTCGACAGGGCGACGAGCAGGCTCTTGCGCAGGCTCTTGAGAGTCGCGCCGAGGGCGGCCGTGCGCAGCTGGCGGCGCAGCTCGTCGACCGCGAGGATCGACGTGGCCGTGGACTGCTCCGTGCGGTCGGGAACGGTGGTCGTCATGGTCATGCCCGCTTTCCGGAGGACCAGGGCGCGATGAGGCGCCCGATCAGTCCGACGATGCCGTAGCCGAGGAGCGCGACGCCCGCGCAGAGGAGGAAGAGCGCCCAGACGCGGGGCGAGTTCAGCGAGACCTGCGCCGCGACCAGGATCGGGCCCACGCCCGTCTCGATCTTGCCGAAGTACTCGCCGAGGATCGCGCCGAGGAAGGCCGCGGGCACCGCGATCTGCAGCGCCGACAGGATGTTGGGCAGCGCCGCGATCAGGCGGACCTTGCGCAGCTGGGTGAAGCGCGAGCCCCCGTAGACCGTGACGACGTCGAGCGCCGCCTTGTCGGCCGCCTTCAGCCCGAGGAGGCTGCCGACGACCGTGGTGAAGAACACCGAGAGGCCGGCCAGGAAGATCGCCGTCGCGCTCGCCTTCCCGGGAGCGTCCGCACCGCCGAGGATCAGCAGCACGATCGCTCCGATGGCGACGATCGGCACGCAGTAGGTGATGACCGCGAGCTGCGAGACGACCCCCTCCAGCCAGGGCAGGACCAGCACGAGCGCCGAGAGCACCAGCGCAAGGAGGTTGCCCCAGAAGTAGCCGACGGCCGCCTCGCCGATCGTGACGGAGAAGTTGCGCCAGTAGAAGCCGGCGCCGTCCTCCATCGCGGTCTGCACGACCTGCACGGGAGTGGGGACGGGCGCGTAGGTCGCGGCGCCGGTGGGCGCGGTGACGAGCGCCACGATCCACCAGACGGCGACGATCGCGGCGACGCCGATCAGCCCGGTGAGCCACGGAGGCAGGGACAGGGCGCGGCGCGGGGCCGCGGGGAGCGTGGTGGCCACGGTGCCTCCTAGACGCGGTCGTCCGCGGCCGCGCCGCCGTCGCCGAACAGCAGCTCGGAGGCCTGGTCGACGTAGGCGTGGAACTCGGGGGTGCGCTGCATCTCGGGGGTGCGCGGGCGGGGGAGGTCGATGTCGATGATCTCCTTCACCCGTCCCGGGCGCGGGCTCATCACCGCGACGCGGTCCGAGAGGAAGATCGCCTCCGAGATGCCGTGCGTGACGAGGAGCGTCGTGGCGGGCTTCTCGGTCCAGATCCGCAGCAGCTCGAGGTTGAGCTTCTGCCGCGTCATGTCGTCGAGGGCGCCGAACGGCTCGTCGAGCAGCAGGACCTCGGGCTTGAGGATCAGGCACCGCGCGATCGACACGCGCTGGCGCATGCCGCCCGAGAGCTGGGCCGGCTTGGCCTTCTCGAAGCCGCGGAGGCCGACGAGGTCGATCAGCTCGTCGATGTAGGACTGGTCGACGCTCTTGCCCGCGATCTCGAACGGCAGGCGGATGTTCGCCATGACGCTGCGCCACGGCAGGAGCGCGTGGTCCTGGAAGGCGATGCCGAGCTTGTTGTCGCGGCGCAGCTCCTGGGGAGTGCGGCCGTCGACCCGGATGGAGCCGGACGTCGGCTCCTCCAGCCCCGCGAGGATGCGCAGGATGGTCGACTTGCCGCACCCCGACGGGCCGAGCAGGGCGAGGAAGCTGCCCTGGTCGGTGTGGAGGTCGGTGTCCTGCAGCGCCGCGACGCTGCGCGAGCCCATCCGGAACGTCTTCGACAGGCCGTGGATCTGGATGCCGGTGCCGCCGGCACCCTGGTCGCGCAGGGTGCCGGCGTCGGTCGTGTCGGTCACGAGTGGTGCCCTTCGTGGATCAGGATCAGGCCGCGTACTTCATCAGCTCGGGATTCTCCTCGTAGACCTCGTCGAGGAGGGTCAGATCGAAGAGGTCCTCGGCCGTGACGTCGATCCCGGCGCCCGCGAGGGACGCGATGGTCTCGGACTGCAGCGTCTCGGAGATGGTGAAGAGGCCGTTCGAGACCGTCTCGTCCGAGACGACCAGCTCCTCGGCCTGGATGGTGGCGCCCTTCTTGGAGGACTCCTCGTTGAGGCCGAGGTCCTTGCCGTAGTTCTCGACGGCGAGCATCGCGCCCGCCTCCGGGTCGTTGACCGCGTCGGTCCAGCCCTTGATCTCGGCGACGAGGAACGCCTTCAGAGCGTCGCGCTTCTCGGCGATCGCCTGCTCCGACACCGAGAAGGTCTCGGCGACGAAGGGGAGGCCGTTGTCGGCGAAGGGCAGGTTGACGACCTCGTAGCCCTCGGCCGCGACCGTGATGGCCTCGTTCGTCAGGTAGGCGATGAAGCCGTCGACGGTGCCGTTGACGAGGACGGAGGGGTCGTACTCGACGGGGACGACCGTGAGGTCGGACTCGGAGAGGCCGTTCGCGGCGAGCAGCGCCTGGAACAGGGAGGTGTTCGAGGCCTGGACGCCGATCTTCTTCCCGGCGAGGTCGGCCGGAGTGGCGATGTTGCCGGCGGTCTTGATCGAGAGGACCGTGAAGGGGTTCTTCTGGTAGGTCGCGCCGATGATCTTGAGCGGGGCCTCCTGCTGGGCGATCGCGGTGCCGATCGAGACGGCGTCGCTGAGCGCGACGTCCGCGCTGCCCGAGAGGAGCTCGGCCACGCCCGTCGAGGGGCCGGGGGTGAGCGTCACTCCCGCGAGGCCGGCCTCGGTGAAGTAGCCCTTCGAGTCGGCGAAGAACTCGCCCGCGAACTCCTCGTTCTTGATCCAGGAGAGCTGGACCTTGAGGGTGCCGAGGTCGCCGCCGTCCGCGGCGGACGCGCCGGAGGAGTCGGAGGCGCAGGAGGCGAGGACGGAGGCGCCGCCGATCGCGAGGCCGGCGACACCCGCCAGGCGGAGGAGGCTGCGGCGGTCGAAGGCCGGGAGGGAGCGGAGGGGCGACAGGGTCAAGGGGACTCCTCGGGTGGGGATCGTCAGGGCTGCTGCGGTGGGGTGCGCGGGGTCGCGACGGGGTGCCCGTGCGGGCGCGCCAAGCCGCGCCGATCGGGTGCCTCGACGCTATCCGGGGGAGATTTCTCGGGTGTGTCCGCAGATTTCGCGGGTATTAAGGCTCTCACGGATCCGACAAGGATCCGACCAGATCGACATGATCCTCTGACGGATCGGCTGAGACCCTGTTCAGGCCCGACAGGACGGCCCCGGCCCCTCCCGCGGGCGCGGCTCAGCGCAGGCAGCCGGCGACGCTCATCCGGAACAGCCGGCGCGGCTCAGCCGAGGTCCTTGAAGGAGAGGTCGGCGGCGGAGGCGGCGTCCCGCGGGACGAGCGCGAAGCGGGTGAAGCCCGCGGCGGCCGCGCGGTCCAGCAGCGGGGTGAGGTTCTTCGCCCGGCGCTCGAGGCGCACGCGCGAGCCCCGGGCGATCAGCTCCTGCTTGAGCGCGAGCAGCAGCTCGGGCGCCGCGTCCCGCTCGTGGACGAGGACGACGGCGTCGGGACGCTCGACGACGGCACCGCCGATCAGCTCGACGATCCGCTCGAAGCCGATCGAGAAGCCGCAGGCCGGCACGTCCTGACCGAGGAAGCGGCCGATCATCCCGTCGTACCGCCCGCCTCCGCCGACCGAGGAGCCCGAGGACGGGTGCGCGATCTCGAAGATCGTGCCGGTGTAGTAGCCCATGCCCCGCACGAGCGTCGGGTCGAAGCGGAGCGAGACGCCGGCGGGCAGCGAGCGCAGCGACCGGGCCAGGGTCTCGAGCGCGACCACCGCCTCCGGGTCGATGCCCTCGGGCAGCACGTCGAGGATCGCGGACTGCTCGAGCGCCACTCCCCCGGCGGCGACCGCCTCCTCGATCCGCGCGAGGTAGCCCCCGAGGACCGCGGCCGCGTCCGGCCCGTCGGCCTCGAGCTCGGCGACGACCCCGGTGGCGCCGATCTTGTCGAGCTTGTCGATCGAGATCAGCGCCGGGCCGAAGCGCTCGGGGGCGAAGCCGCAGTGCTCGAGGATTCCTGTGAGGATGCGGCGGTCGTTGATCCGGATGGTGCAGTCCTCGAGGCCCAGTGCGTCGAGCGCCGCCGCGGTCGCCGTGATGAGCTCGACCTCGGCCAGCTGCCCGGGCTCGCCGATGATGTCGATGTCGCACTGCACGAACTGGCGGTACCGCCCCTTCTGCGGGCGCTCGGCGCGCCACACCGGCGCGATCTGCACCGAGCGGAAGACAGCCGGCAGCTCGGCGCGGTGCGAGGCGTAGAAGCGGGCGAGCGGCACCGTGAGGTCGAAGCGCAGGCCGAGGTCGGCGAGGGCGGACGCGTCGTCGACCGCCGCCAGGTCGTCGCGGGTGAGCCCGCGGCGCAGGACGCTGAAGGCGAGCTTCTCGTTGTCGCCGCCGAGCCCGGAGTGGAGGCGGTCGAAGTCCTCGACCACGGGCGTCTCGATCTCGTCGAACCCGTGGGAGGCGTACACGCGGCGGATGACGCCGAGCGCGTGCTCGCGCTTCGCCTTGTCGGCGGGGAGGAAGTCGCGCATGCCGCGGGGCGGGGTGATCGGGGAGGCCATGACGGCGATTCTCCCAGATCGGCCGGGGCGGGCCGGCGGGCGCCTCAGTCCGCGCGCCGCTCCTGCTCCACCGCGCGGATCTCGTCCTGCAGGTCGCGCGTCGCGGTGCGGAGCGCACGCTCGGCGTCGAGCCCCTGGGCGCGGGCGGAGGCGACGATGGCCAGCAGCAGCGGGCCGAGGTCCTCCTCCGACTCGATGGGCAGGGGGCCCTGGCCGGCGTCCACGACGCCCAGCGAGGTCGCCTTGCCGATCACCTTGTCGGCGAGCGCGAGAGCCGGCATGCCCTGCGGGATCCCGTCGAGCACGCTCGTGCGGTGCGGCTTCTCGGTGCGCTTGAGCTCGTCCCACACCGCGATGACATCGTCGGCCGTCTCGGCCGTGGCGTCGCCGAACACGTGCGGGTGGCGGCCGATCATCTTGGCGTTCATGTGCGCCGCGACGTCCTCGATGGTGAAGGGCTCGGCGCTCTCGGCCGCCAGGTCGGCGTGGAAGAGCACCTGGTAGAGGACGTCGCCGAGCTCCTCGATCAGGTCGGCCCGGTCCCCCGCCTCGATCGCGTCGACGAGCTCGTGCGACTCCTCGATCAGGTAGCGCACGAGCGACTCGTGGGTCTGCTCGGCGTCCCACGGGCAGCCGCCCGGGGCGCGGAGGACGTGGACGGTGCGGATGAGCTCGTCGAGCCGGGGATGCGCGGTCACCCCGCCATCCTCGCATCCGGTCCGGCCGCCTCCGCGGACATCCGGGCGGCGCGGGCGCCCGGGAGCCTCAGGCCCGCGCGAGACGCCGCCGCGCGACGAGGAGGCAGCCGCCGGCGACGAGCGGCACCGCGGCGAGGAGCCCGGGTGACGCCGCGACGGAGACCGCGGTCGAGGCGCTGACCAGTGCACCCGCCAGGTTCCAGAGGACCACCGCGACTCCCGCGCCGTCCCCGATCGGGAGCGGCACCGGGCTGAGCAGCTGCGGCGGCAGCGGACCCCGGGTCGCATCCATCGCCCGCGCGGCGACGGCGGCGACGGCGGTCGCGGCGGCCACCGGCACCGCCGCGCCCGGGAGCAGCAGCGAGGCGGCGAGGGCGCCAAGCACCGCGACTCCGACCGCGAGCACCAGCGGGAGGACGGCGTGCAGGAGGAGCAGCTCGAACGGGCCGGGGGCGAGGAGCGCCGGCTGTCCCGCGGTCGCGGCGGCGTGGCGGAAGCCGTCGCTCCAGACGCCGGCGCCGAGGTAGGCGAGCACGCCCGCCGCGGCGGCCGGGAGCGCGAGGAGGGAGGACGGCACGACCGCGGCGAGCACGGCGGCGGCGCCGGCGGCGGCCAGCGCGACGACCGCGACCGCCGAGCGGCCGGGAGTGCGCAGCGCGCCGATCGCGTCGCGCACCGGCACCGCGAGGGCGAGCGGGGAGAGGCGGACCGCTCGGAGCCCCCGCCCGATCGCCGGGAGGGCGCGGTACCCGTCGAGCGACTCGGCGAGGTCGCCCGTCGCTCCGAGCCGGGCGGTCGCCGACCACTGCCGGGCCTGGGCGAGGAGCCGAGGTCCGCGCGCGGCGTCGAGCAGGCGGGGCGCCGCGGCCAGGAGGACCGCGGCCGACGCGAGCAGCACGGTCGCGGCGCGCACCTCCTCCGCTCCGCTCACGGCTGAGGCGAGGAGGCCGCCCGGCGTGGGCGCACCGGGCACGAGGGCCCCGAGGACCGCGAGGGAGGCGAGGAGGCCCGCCGCGAGCGCGGGGAGGCGCGAGGGCAGGCACTGACCGGCGAGCCAGGCGACGGCGAGGAGGCCGGCGAACGCGGCGCCGCCGACGACGGCCGCGAGGAGCGGCGCGGAGGCGGCGACGGCGAGGAGCGACGCGACGGCGGAGCAGCACGCCACGAGACCGGCCGACGCCCGGACCACGGGTCGGCGGAGCACCGCCCAGCGGCGCAGATCGGTCGCGAGCAGCACGGGCGTGGTGTGCGGCTCGCCCACCGCGGGTCCGCGCACCCGGCCCAGGAGCACGGCGGCGGGCAGGGCGAGACCCGCGGCGAGGGCGACCAGCGGCTCCGGCGCGGCTCCCGCCTCGGCGGCGAGGAGCGCGAGGGCCCGGGCGACGGGGAGGACGACGACGAGGACGGTCATCGCGGCGAGGTAGCCCGCGTAGGCGCGCGGACTCGGCGGAGCCGCGGCGCGGTGCCGGTGCAGAGCCCGCACCTCGGCGACGCGGGCCCCCTCCGCGCGCGTCACGCCCGCTCCAGCTCGACGACCCGCGCGCCCAGACCCTCGATCAGCACAGGGCTGTGGGTCGCGACGACGAGCGCCCGGGACGCGGCTGCGCGCCGCAGGACCTCCGCGACCAGCGGCACCCGCTCGACGTCGAGCCGCTGCTCCGGCTCGTCGAGCAGCAGCACCGCGGAGGGACGGGCCAGCACGAGCGCGAGGGAGAACAGCTGCGTCTGCCCGGAGGAGAGCTCGTGCGGGAAGCGGCGGGCGAGCGGAGCGAGCGCGAGCGCGTCGAGACCAGCTGCGGCCTCGCGGCGGGCGTCGGCGACCGGCTCGCCCCACGAGACGGCGACCATCGCGAGGTGCTCCTCGAGGGTCAGGTCCCGCTCGAAGGGCGGAGTGCCGATCAGGGCGGCGACGGCGCGGCGGTGGGCGGCGGAGCGCTCCTCCGGGGCGCGCCCGGCCACCGCCACGACTCCCTCGCTCGGAGCGGTGAGGCCGGCGATCACCCGCAGGAGCGTGGTCTTGCCGGTGCCGTTGCGGCCCGTCACCGCGACGCGCTCCCCCGCCTCCACCTCGAGCGAGCACGGGGCGAGCAGCTCGACCCCCGAGGCGCGCACCGCGACCCCGCGGACGGCGACCAGCGGGCCGGCGAGCGGCTCCGGCTCTCGGGGACGTCGGGCGGCGAGGAGCGGCATGCCCTCCATCCTGCCAGCGGGCCCTCCCGCAGCGGTGACGGCCTCCGGAGCAGGGCGGCGCGCCACCGGGGAGCGCCGCCCCGAGGACCTCAGACGGTGACCGGCTCCGGGAACAGCGCGTCCAGGAGCGACGCCACCCACTGGATGAGCGCCCGGTCGCCGAGCGGGACGCCGTCGAGCACGGGCATCGGCACGACGACCGCGTCGGCCTGCTGCAGGTACTTCGCGGTCGGGTACATCCGGCGCAGGCGCACCTGGATCGAGTCGGGCAGGTGAGCGGGAGCCACGCGGACGTTCGAGCCCATCGCGACCACGTCGCTGAGGCCCGCCTTCTGCGCGCGCATGCGCAGCCGCGACACCAGGATGAGGTTCTCGACCGCCTCGGGCAGCTCGCCGTAGCGGTCGGTCAGCTCCTCGACCACGAGGTCGATGCTCCCCTCCTTCGCCGTCGGCGACGACGCGGCCGACAGCTTCTGGTACGCCTCCAGGCGCAGCCGCTCGCTGTCGACGTACTCCTCCGGGATGCGCGCGTCGACGGGCAGCTCGAGCCGCAGCTCGGTCTGCCCCTCGGCGACCTCGCCGCGGAAGGTGTCGACGGCCTCGCCGATCATCCGCAGGTAGAGGTCGAAGCCCACGCCCTGGATGTGCCCGGACTGCTCGCCGCCGAGGAGGTTGCCCGCACCGCGGATCTCGAGGTCCTTCAGCGCGATCTGCATGCCGCCGCCGAGATCCGAGTTGGCGGCCAGCGTCTGCAGCCGGTCGTGCGCGGTCTCGCTCAGCGGCTTCGTCTCGTCGTAGAGGAGGTACGCGTAGGCGCGCTCGCGGCCGCGGCCGACCCGCCCGCGCAGCTGGTGCAGCTGCGAGAGACCGTACTTGTCGGCGCGGTCGACGATCAGCGTGTTGGCGTTCGGGATGTCGAGGCCGGTCTCGACGATCGTCGTCGACACCAGGACGTCGAACTTGCGCTCCCAGAAGTCGACGATGATCCGCTCGAGCTGCGACTCGCTGAGCTTGCCGTGCGCGACCGCGATCCGCGCCTCGGGAACCAGCTCGGCGAGCTGCGAGGCGACGCGGTTGATCGTCGAGACGCGGTTGTGCACGAAGAACACCTGGCCCTCGCGCAGGAGCTCCCGGCGGATCGCGGCCGACACCTGCTTCTCGGAGTAGGGGCCGACGAAGGTGAGGATCGGGTGGCGCTCCTCCGGCGGGGTCGCGAGGGTCGACATCTCGCGGATGCCGGTCACCGCCATCTCGAGCGTCCGCGGGATGGGCGTGGCGCTCATCGAGAGGATGTCGACGTTCTTCTTCAGCGCCTTGAGCTTGTCCTTGTGCTCGACGCCGAAGCGCTGCTCCTCGTCGATCACGAGCAGGCCGAGGTCCTTGAAGACGATGTTGTCGCTGAGGAGCCGGTGGGTCGCGATGACCATGTCGACGGTGCCGTCGGCCAGGCCCTCGATCGTCTCCTTCGACTCCTTCGCGCTCTGGAACCGGCTGAGCGCCCGCAGGTGGACGGGGAAGCCGGCGAAGCGCTCCTGGAACGTCTCGAGGTGCTGGCGGACGAGCAGCGTGGTCGGCACGAGCATCGCGACCTGCTTCCCGTCCTGGATCGCCTTGAACGCGGCGCGCACGGCGACCTCGGTCTTGCCGAAGCCGACGTCGCCCGAGAGCAGGCGGTCCATCGGGATCGGCCGCTCCATGTCGGCCTTGACCTCGTCGATGACGGTGAGCTGGTCGGGGGTCTCGGCGAACGGGAACGCCTCCTCCAGCTCGCGCTGCCAGGGGGTGTCCGGCGGGAACGCGTGCCCGCGGGAGGCCATCCGGGCGGAGTAGAGCTTCACGAGCTCGACCGCGATGTCGCGGACCGCGCGGCGGGCCTTGCTCTTGGCCTGCGCCCAGTCGCTCCCGCCCATCTTGCTCAGCGCCGGAGCCTCGCCGCCGACGTAGCGGGAGAGCAGGTCGAGCTGGTCCGTGGGGACGAGCAGCTTGTCGCCGGGGAAGCCGCGCTTGCTGGGGGCGTACTCGAGCACCAGGTACTCGCGGCGCGTCTTGATCGCGTTGCGGCCCCCGCTGGAGACCTCGCGCTGCGAGAGCTCCACGAACCGGCCGATGCCGTGGGTGGCGTGCACCACGAAGTCGCCGGGGGTGAGCTGCAGCGGGTCGACGACGTTCTTGCGGCGCGACGCGAGCTTCTTCACCGCGCGGGAGTCGTAGCCGACGGTGCGGCCGTAGAACTCCGTGTCGGTGACCAGGGCGAGCTTCGCCTCCTCCACCTCGAAGCCGTGATCGACGGAGGCCTGGACCACGTAGGCCAGACCCGTCTCGAGCCCTGCGGGGAGGTCGGCGACGATGCGGGCGGCGACCTCGTGCTCGGCGAGGACCTGGTCGGTGCGCTCGACCGTGCCGGTGCCGGGCGCGGTCAGGACCACGGTCCAGCCGTCGGCCAGGCGCGCGCGGACGTGGGCGAGGGCGCCCTCGACGCTCGCTCCGAAGCCGGGGACCGGCTCGCCCTCGACGCGGACGGCGAGGATCTCGTCGATCCCGAGCTCCTCCGGCAGCACCTCGGCCTCGCCCGCGGCGGGGCCCTGGCGGAACGTGCTCATCGTCCACCACGGGTGGTCGGGAGCGTCGGCGCCCGGGGCGCTGAGCTTCACGGAGTCGCGGAGCGCGCCGAGCGAGATGAACTCGCCCGAGGCGAGGTCGATGGGGGCCTCGGCGCCGGCGGTCGCCGCGCTCCAGGCCGCCTGCAGGAACTCGCGGTTCGTCTCGGCGAGGCTGATCGCCCGCGTCGCCACGCGCTCGGGGGCGAGGACCGCGACGGCCGCCCCCTCGGGCAGGTAGTGCGAGATCGGGACCAGCCGCTCCAGCAGCGCGGGGGCGAGCGACTCCATCCCCTCGACCGGGATGCCCTCGGCGATCTTGGCGAGCATCGCCGACAGGCTCGGGAACTCGTGCAGCATCTCGCGGGCCCGCTGCCGCACCGCCGGCACCAGCAGCAGCTCGCGGCTCGGCGGGAGGACCACCGAGTCGACCTCGCCCGGGAGCGAGCGCTGATCCGCCACGGAGAAGCCGCGGATGGAGTCGACCTCGTCGCCGAAGAAGTCCACTCGGCTCGGATGCTCGGCCACCGCGGGGAAGACGTCGAGGATGCCGCCGCGCACGGCGAACTCGCCGCGGCGCGTGACCATGTCGACCCGGGCGTAGGCCAGGTCGACCAGCTCGGCCGAGATGCGGCCGAGGTCGTAGCCGCGGGCGCCCTTCACGAGTCGGATCGGCTCGATGTCGGCGAGGTTGTCGGCGACCGGCTGCAGCGCCGCGCGCACGGAGGCGACCACCACGAGGGGCCGCTCGCCCGACCACTGCTTCATCCGCCGCAGCGCGTCCAGGCGCCGCCCCACGATCTCGGCGCTCGGGCTGAGGCGCTCGTGCGGCAGCGTCTCCCACGCGGGGAACTCGACGACGTCCGCGTCCGGCAGCATGCAGCCGAGGGAGGCGCGCACGTTCTCGGAGTCGCGGCCCGTGGCCGTGACCACCAGCGCCGCCTGCGGGCGTCCCGCCTCCGCGCGCCTCTCGATCAGGCCCGCGAGCAGGGGGACCCGGAGGCCGTCGGCCACCGAGAAGTCGGCGTCCCGCACCGCGTACGCGAGAGCATCGTCGAACGTGGAGGCGCGCGACAGCGCCGAGATGATCTCGTTGAGGGGCACGGGTCCAGTTTACGGCCGCCCCGCGGGCCGACCGCCGAGGGAGCCCCGAACCGTCGAGGGAGCCCGGGGCTGCGATCTCCCTCGCCGTCCGGGGTCCCCTCGGCGAAGGGCGGGTCAGGCGCTGGTGTGGAACTTCAGCTGGGCGGCGGAGAGGCCGGAGTCGGCGATGAGCTCGACGGCGTCGGCGGCGTCCGAGACCAGGATCGGGAGCGCCTCGCGCTCCGGGCCGGCGAAGTCCTTCAGCACGAAGTCGGCGGCCTGCTGGCGGCCCGGCGGGCGGCCGATGCCGACCCGCACGCGCAGGAACTCGGCTCCTCCGGTCGCCGCGAGGATGTCGCGGATGCCGTTGTGCCCTCCGTGACCGCCGCCCTGCTTGAGGCGCAGGGTGTCGAAGGGGATGTCGAGCTCGTCGTGCACGACGATCAGGTGCGCCGGGTCGACCGAGTAGAAGTCGAGCAGCTGCGCCGTCGGCCCGCCGGAGAGGTTCATGAAGCTGTTGGGCTTGCCCAGCACGAGCTTCGGTCCGCCCGGGCGGAGGAAGCCCTCGGCGACCACGGCGTTGGCGCGGTTGTGCCGGCGGAACGAGCCGCCGATCCGCGTCGCGAGCTCGTCGAGCACCATCTGGCCGACGTTGTGCCGGTTGCGCGCGTACTGCGCGCCCGGGTTGCCCAGTCCGACGACCAGCCAGGTGTCACCCATGTCGTTCCTCTTCCTCGGGGGCGGCGGGGGGGTCCCCGCCGGACGCGGAACGGGCCCGCCGCGGCTGCGAGCGGGCCCGTTCCCGGGGTGGTGCGGACTACTCCGCGGTCTCGGCGACGACGTCGCCCGAGGCCGGGGTCTCGTCGTCCTCGCCCAGGTCCTGCTCGACCTCGGCGGTGACGTTGACGATGAGCACCTCGGCGTCGGTGACCAGCGTGGCGCCCTCGGGGAGCGTGACATCGGCGGCGGTGATCTGCGTGCCGGCCTCGAGGCCCTCGACGGAGACGACGATGTTCTGCGGGATGCGCGTGGCGTCGACCTCGAGCGAGAGGGTGTTCGACTCGATCGAGACGAGGGTGCCGGGAGCGGCGTCGCCCTCGACGTGCACGGGGATGTCCACCTCGACCTTCTCGCCCTTGTTGATGACGACGAGGTCGATGTGCTCGATGATCTGGCGCACCGGGTCGCGCTGGATGTCCTTCACCAGGGTGGTCTGCGCAGCGCCCTCGATGTCGAGCTCGAGGATCGCGTTCGCCTTGCGGGTGAGCAGGAGCACCTGGTGGCCCGGGAGGGTGAGGTGCTGGGGCTCGGTGCCGTGGCCGTAGAGGACCGCGGGGATCTTGTCCTGCGCGCGGATCTTGCGGGCGGCGCCCTTGCCGAACGAGGTGCGGACCTCGACGACGACCTTGTTGGTCAGTTCAGCCATGATGTTCTCCTTGGGCGGCGCGCACGCCACCGGATCGGGTCGTGGCCTGCGGCCACGGACGGTTTGTCGACTCGAACGCATGTCAGCGTGAGGAGAAGTCCGTGGCGCCCCGTGGGGGCCTCGCCTGCTTCCACCGCGTCGATCACGGATGCACGTGCATCCCTCGCCGAAGTTCAGCTGCCGATCCTACCCGGCATCGCGGCCGCCCGCCAGCAGAGCGGTCGCGCCGCCGGACTCGGAGCCGGACGTCCAGGCGGACCGCCTACCGTGCGGGTATGACGAGCGACGACTTCGGCTCCTACGTCGAGAAGAACGGCTTCCACCGCGACACGAACTACATCCCGACGCGGATCACCGCCGACGGCCGCGACGGGTACCCGGTGGAGGCGGGACGCTACCGCCTCGTGGTCTCCCGTGCCTGCCCGTGGGCGAACCGCGCCGTGATCGTGCGGCGCCTGCTCGGTCTCGAGGACGCCCTCTCGATGGGCATCTGCGGGCCGACGCACGACAAGCGCAGCTGGACCTTCGACCTCGATCCGGGCGGCGTCGACCCGGTGCTGGGCATCCCCCGCCTCCAGGACGCGTTCTTCGCCCGCTTCCCCGACTACCCGCGCGGGATCACCGTCCCGGCCCTCGTGGACATCCCGAGCGGCCAGGTCGTCACCAACGACTACCCGGTGATGACGCTCGACTTCTCCACCGAGTGGACCGCGTTCCACCGCGACGGCGCCCCCGACCTCTACCCCGAGGAGCACCGCGAGGAGATCGACGAGATCGCCGAGCTGGTCTTCCACGACGTGAACAACGGCGTCTACAAGTGCGGCTTCGCCGGGTCGCAGCGCTCCTACGAGCGGGCCTACGACCGCCTCTGGGCGCGGCTGGACTGGCTGGAGGAGCGGCTGAGCACCCGCCGCTACCTGGTCGGCGACACCATCACCGAGGCGGACGTGCGGCTCTTCACGACGCTCGCCCGCTTCGACGCCGTCTACTACAGCCACTTCAAGGCCAACCGGAACCTGCTGTCGGCGATGCCCGCGCTCTGGGGCTACGCCCGCGACCTCTTCGCCACTCCGGGGTTCGGCGACACGATCGACTTCACCCACATCAAGTCGCACTACTACGAGGTGCAGCGGGACATCAATCCGACCGGCGTCGTCCCCAAGGGCCCGGACCTCTCCGGCTGGCTCGTCCCCTCGCGCCGCGAGGAGCTCGGCGGCCGCCCGTTCGGCGACGGCACTCCCCCGCCGCCGCCGATCCCGTCGGAGCGCGTCCCCCTCGGCCACGGCGCCTGACCGGCTCCGGTCGCGGTCGTCGCGGCGCGCGCAAGACCGTGCGCGCGCCGCACGACCGATGTGCAGCCGGGAGACGGCTCGGACCCGGGCTCCCCGGAGCGACCCGGGGCTAGCCTGGGCTCGCCCCTGAACGCGAACGTCGAGGAGAACCGTGTCTGACAAGCCCACCGCCACAGCCAACATCGGAGTCGTCGGTCTGGCGGTGATGGGCTCGAACCTCGCCCGCAACCTCGCCAGCCGCGAGGGCAACACGGTCGCGGTGTTCAACCGCTCCTACGGCCGCACCGAGACCCTCATCACGGAGCACCCGGAGGCGGGCTTCGTCGCGTCCGAGACCATCGAGGACTTCGCCGCCTCGCTCGCCACCCCGCGCACCGCGATCATCATGGTCCAGGCCGGCCGCGGCACCGACGCCGTGATCGAGCAGCTGACGAAGGTCTTCGAGCCCGGCGACATCATCGTCGACGGCGGCAACGCGCTCTTCACCGACACCATCCGCCGCGAGAAGGCCGTCCGCGAGACCGGCATCCACTTCGTCGGCACCGGCATCTCCGGCGGCGAGGAGGGCGCGCTCAAGGGCCCGTCGATCATGCCCGGCGGCTCGGTCGAGTCCTACAGGACGCTCGGCCCGATCCTCTCGTCGATCGCCGCGGTCGCCGAGGGCGAGCCCTGCGTCACCCACATCGGCACCGACGGCGCCGGCCACTTCGTCAAGATGATCCACAACGGCATCGAGTACGCCGACATGCAGCTCATCGCCGAGGCGTACGACCTGCTCCGCACCGTCGGCGGACACGAGCCCGCCGCCATCGCCGAGGTCTTCGACGCCTGGAACAAGGGCGACCTCGAGTCGTACCTCATCGAGATCACCGCCGAGGTGCTCCGCCAGGTCGACGCCGACACCGGCAAGCCCTTCATCGACGTCGTCCTCGACCAGGCCGGCTCGAAGGGCACCGGCGTCTGGACCGTGCAGAACGCGCTCGACCTCGGCGTCCCCGTCGGCGGCATCGCCGAGGCCGTCTTCGCCCGTGCCGTGTCCTCCCACCCCGAGCAGCGCGGGGCCGTGCAGGCCCGCGTCACCTCGCGCCCGACCCCGGTCGAGAAGTACGAGGGCTTCGAGGACGACGTGCGCGCCGCGCTCTACGCCTCCAAGGTCGTCGCCTACTCGCAAGGCTTCGACGCGATCATCGCCGGGGCCGAGAAGTACGGCTGGGAGATCGACAAGGGAGCGGTCGCCAAGATCTGGCGCGCGGGCTGCATCATCCGCGCCCAGTTCCTCAACCGCATCGTCGACGCCTACGACGAGAACGCCGGCATCACGACCCTCCTCGAGGACCCGTACTTCGCCGAGGCCGTCGCCAACGGCGAGGCCGCCTGGCGCCGCATCGTCTCGACCGCCGCGCTCTCGGGCGTGCCGATCCCCGGCTTCGGCGCCGCGCTGTCGTACTACGACTCGCTCGCCTCCAAGCGCCTCCCGGCCGCTCTCGTGCAGGGCCAGCGCGATTTCTTCGGAGCGCACACCTACAAGCGCGTCGACAAGGAGGGCACCTTCCACACACTGTGGTCGGGCGACCGCACCGAGGTCGAGCAGGACCCCTCCACGCACTGACCCGCGTCGCACGGGAAGGCGCCCCCGCCCGCAGGATCCTCGGATCCTCGGGCGGGGGCGCCTTGCTCGTCGCGGAGGGAGCTCCCCCGTCGTCAGCGGAGCCGGGCGGTGGCGTCCGGCTCCCCGAGCGGGCGCTCGACGCCCGGGCCGGCTGACCCCTCAGCTCCGGAACGCCCGCGCGATCAGGAGCGCCGCCAGGAGCACCGCTGCGGCGGCCGCCGTGGCAGCCGGGAGGGCGAGCAGGAGCAGCAGCGAGACCGCGGCCGACGCGAGGGCCGGGCCGCTCGCCCCGGCAGCTCCGTGGTCGAGGCGCCGCACGATGGTCGCCACCAGCAGGGCGGCCACGGCGAAGGCGAGCAGCGCGTCGGCGTCGAGGATCACGACCGCGAGCACGGCGACCAGGCAGAGGACCAGCTGGGCCGCCGCGGGCACGCCGGTCCTGCGGTTCCTGGCGGCGAGCACCGCCGGCATCTCCCCTGCGTCGGCGAGACGCACGAGGGCGCGCGCATCCCTCCTCCCGAGGTCGAGGAGCGCGAGCAGGACCGCGATCACAGCGGCGGCCCCGACGAGCCCGGTGGCGGGCGTGCCCCGGGTGACAGCGCTCAGGGGGGTCTCCGAGGACGCGATGACCTCGGGACCGGCCGCCAGGAGCAGACCGGTGCCGAGCGCGGCGGCGGCCGCCGTGGCGATCCCGATGCGCAGCAGGGCGGGGCGGAGAGCCGTCACCGCGCCGGAGCGGGACGTCGGCAGGAGGATCAGGAGCAGCGCCGCGGCGGTGCCGGCTCCCAGCGGCCCTCCGTCGCGCAGCGGGTCGAGCGGCGCGGGGTCCGGAGGGGACGCCAGCACGATCACGGCGGCGGCGGCCAGCAGGACGACGACCGCGCTGACGAGGAGCAGGACCGGGCGAGCGGGGAGGCGCCCGCCGCGCAGGCCGAAGAGCGCGACGGCCACGAGCAGCAGGACGGCCAGGGGCCGGGCCGCTCCCCCGAGGACCGACTGGGCCGCGGTCAGGGCCAGCGCGGCCGAGGCGAAGGCGCGCCCGACGATCCCGAGCCACTCGGAGGAGGGGCCGTCGTGGACGGTGCGCCCGGCGTCGGCGACGGCGCTCAGGGCCGCGGCGGTCGCAGCGACGGCGAGCCCGAGGAGCAGCCACCAGCCCGCTGCGGCGGCGGCCGGCGACCAGACCAGGAAGACCGCCGCCAGGGCGAGGGTCGCATCCGAACGCTGGGGCACGGCCTCACCCTAGGCGGTGGAGCCGGGGCGGGACCCGGGTGCGCTGTGCAGGGCGCACCCGGGGCGCGGGGTCCTACGCGTCGCCGTCGAACATCGACGTCACGGAGCCGTCGTCGAAGACCTCGTGGATGGCGCGGGCCAGCAGCGGAGCGATGGGCAGGATCGTCAGGCGGTCCCACGTCTTCTCCGCCGGCAGCGGCAGGGTGTCGGTGACGACCACCGAGTCGATGAACTCGGAGCTCAGGAGCTCGACCGCCGGATCCGAGAAGACGGCGTGGGTGGCCGCGACGACCACGCCGATCGCGCCCGCCTTCTTCAGCGCCTCGGCCGCCTTCGCGATGGTGCGCCCGGTGTCGATGAGGTCGTCGACGAGGAGGCAGACGCGGCCCTTCACCTCGCCGACGATCTCGTGGACGGAGACCTGGTTGGCGACCTTCGGGTCGCGGCGCTTGTGGATGATCGCCAGCGGGACGCCGAGCTTGTCGCTCCAGATGTCGGCGACGCGGACGCGGCCCATGTCGGGCGAGACGATGGTGAGGGTCGAGGGGTCGAGCTTCTCGCGGAAGTGCTCGAGCAGCACCGGCATCGCGAAGAGGTGGTCGACGGGGCCGTCGAAGAAGCCCTGGATCTGCGCCGCGTGCAGGTCGACCGACATGATCCGGTCGGCTCCCGCCGCCTTGAAGAGGTCCGCGACGAGGCGGGCCGAGATCGGCTCGCGGCCGCGGCCCTTCTTGTCCTGGCGCGCGTAGGGGTAGAAGGGGGCGACCACGGTGATCCGCTTGGCGGAGGCGCGCTTGAGCGCGTCGACCATGATCAGCTGCTCCATCAGCCACTCGTTGATCGGGGACGTGTGCGACTGGAGGACGAACACGTCGCCTCCGCGGACCGACTCGCCGTAGCGGACGTAGAGCTCGCCGTTGGCGAAGGTGCGCCCCTCGGTCGTGACGAGCTCGGTCCCGAGCTCGGCGGCGACCGCCTCCGCCAGTGCCGGATGCGCCCTCCCCGAGACGAGGACCAGGCTCTTCTTGTTGCTGGCGGTGATGCCGGTCACTGTGCTCCGCTTCCTCCGGTGGGCGCCTGGTCGGATCCGGTGGGATCCGACGCCAGGGCCGCCTCGGCGGCGTCGGCCGCTGCGGTGCCCGGACGGTGGGTCTGCACCCACCCGGCCATGTTGCGCTGCGGAGCGACGGTGATCCCGAGGGCTCCGGCGGGGATGTCCTTGCGGATGACCGTGCCGGCGCCCGTGTACGCTCCGTCACCGATTCTAACGGGGGCGACGAAGACGTTGTGCGACCCCGCACGCACGTGCGAGCCCACCACGGAGGACGCCTTGCTCACCCCGTCGTAGTTGGCGAAGATCGAGCCGGCGCCGATGTTCGACTCCTCGCCGATGACCGCGTCGCCGACGTAGGAGAGGTGCGGGACCTTCGATCCCTCCCCGATGACGGCGTTCTTGGTCTCGACGTAGGTGCCGATCTTGCCGCGGGCGCCGAGCACGGTGCCGGGGCGGAGGAACGAGAACGGGCCGACCTGGGCCTTCGCGCCGATGACGGCGAGCGTCGCGTCGGAGCGCTTCACGACCGCGTCCTCGCCGACCTCGCAGGAGTCGAGCGTGGTGTCCGGGCCGATGACCGCACCGGTGGCGATGACGGTCGGGCCCTTGATCTGCGTGCCCGGGAGGATCTCGACGTCCGGGGCGAGGACCGCGTCCACGTCGATCCAGGTCGTCGCCGGATCCTGGATCGTGACGCCCTCGAGCTGCCAGCGGCGCACGATGCGCGCGTTGAGCTCGAGCGCCGCGTCGGCGAGCTGGGCGCGGTCGTTGATCCCGGCCACAAGCCAGCGGTCCTGCACGGGGACGGCCTCGATCGCGCGGCCGGCGGCCTTGAGCGCGGCGGCGGCGTCGGTGAGGTACTTCTCCCGCTGGGCGTTCTCGGTGCCGATCGCGCCGATGACCGAGCGGAGCGCGGCGGCGTCGAAGGCGTAGACGCCGGCGTTGATCTCGCTGAGGTCGAGCTCGTCGGGGCTCGCGTCCTTCTGCTCGACGATGGAGGCGAAGGCGCCGTCGCCGCCGCGGACGATCCGGCCGAAGCCGGTCGGGTCCTCGAGCACGCAGGAGAGCATGGTGAGCGCGTTCGCCGCGGCGAGGTGCTCGTCGAGCAGGCGGCGGAGGGTCGGCGCGTCCAGCAGCGGGACGTCGGCGCTCAGCACGACGACCGTGCCGGCGAAGGACTCCGGGAGCGCCGCGAGGCCCTGCTCGACCGCGCGGCCGGTGCCGGGCGTCTCGTCCTGGTCCACCACCAGCGCGGAGGGGGTGTGCTCGAGGACGGCCTCGGCGACCCGGTCGCGCTCGTGGCGCACCACGGTGACGACGTGCGCCGCGTCGAGCGAGGCGGCCGTGTCGAGCACGTGCCCGAGCAGCGGCCTCCCGGCGAGGCGGTGCAGGACCTTCGGGGTGCGGGACTTCATGCGGGTGCCCTGGCCTGCCGCCAGGATCACGACGGCGAGCGTGCTGTCTGCCATGTTCTTCGCGTTCTCCTCCGTGAGCGCACCGTCCTGGTGCCGCTCCGCCACCAGGATTCGAACCTGGACCGGACAGCTCCAAAGGCTGCCGTGCTGCCGTTACACCATGGCGGACCGCGCGATCGCGCGCCGTCCATCCTGCCATCCCCGCGCCCCCGGCCCCGCCTCGGGCGCGGGCGGCCGCCGCTCGGGCGGGCGACGGCGGCCCGGGAGGCCCCCGCCTCCCGGCCCGTCCGCCTCCCGGCCCGTCCGCCTCCCGGGCCCGTCCGCCTCCCGGCGTCGCCCGAGCCGCGCAGCCGCCACAATGGACGGGTGAGTGCGAATGACGAGGTCGACGGGATCGTCGACGCCTGGGTCCGGGAGCGGCCCGATCTCGATTTCACGCCGCTCCAGGTCTTCTCGCGGATGCGCCGGCTGGCCAAGCAGCTCGAGCGCGCGCGCGGCAGCGCCTTCGGCCGGTCGGAGCTCGAGACGTGGGAGTTCGACGTGCTCTCGGCCCTGCGGCGCGCGGGCGCGCCGTACCGGATGAGCCCCAAGCAGCTCCTCCAGGCGACCATGGTCACCAGCGGCACCATGACCAACCGCATCGACCGGCTGGTCGAGCGCGACCTGGTCGAGCGCCTCGACGACCCGAACGACGGGCGCGGCGTGCTGGTGCAGATGACGCCGTCGGGGCTCGCCCGGGTCGACGCGGCGATCACCCGCCTGGTCGACGCGGAGCAGGAGCTGCTCGGCGCGCTCACCCACGCGCAGCAGGAGCGGCTGGCGCAGCTCCTCAGAAAGCTCTCCCTCGACTTCGGCTGAGCCGGTCGCCCCGGGCCCGCGACGGCGGCCCGCCCACGCGGTACGGGACAGCTGCCGGTGCCGCGGAGAAAAGCGGCGTCAGCCCTCGAGCTGCTCCGAGAGCTCCAGCCAGCGCATCTCGAGCTCTGCCGCCTCGTCCTCGTAGGCGCGGAGCGAGGCGTTGAGCGCGAGGATCCCGTCGTAGTCGTCCTGGTCGTGCGTCGCCATCTTCTCGTGCACGGTCTTCGTCAGCTGCGTGAGCTTGTGCAGGCGCCGGTCGATCGCCGACAGCTCCTTCTCCGCGGTGCGGCGCTCGGCCCCCGCGAGTCCGCTCGACGCCGGCGCGCCGGAGGAGGAGCCCGACGAGGCCGCCGCGGGCGCGCCCTTCTCGAGCGCGCGGCGCAGGTCGAGGTACTGCTCGACGCCGCCGGGCAGGTGGCGGAACGCGCCGTCCATCACGGCGTACTGCTGGTCGGTGACGCGCTCGAGCAGGTACCGGTCGTGCGAGACGACGAGGAGGGTGCCCGGCCAGGAGTCGAGCAGGTCCTCGATCGCGGCGAGCATGTCGGTGTCGAGGTCGTTGGTCGGCTCGTCGAGGATCAGCACGTTGGGCTCGCTGAGCAGGATGAGCAGGAGCTGGAGCCTCCGGCGCTGACCGCCCGAGAGGTCCTTCACCGGCGTCGAGAGCTGCGCGCTCGAGAAGCCGAGCCGCTCGAGCAGCTGGCCCGGGGTCATCTCCTTGCCGCCGATGGAGTAGCTGGTGCGCTGCTCCGCGATGATCTCGCGGACGGGCCGGTGCTGGACACCGGTCAGCTCGCGCAGCTGCTGGTCGAGGATCGCGACGCGCACGGTGGTGCCGCGCTTCACCCGGCCGCTCGTCGGCTCCACGCTGCCCGCGACCAGGCCGAGGAGGGTCGACTTGCCGGCGCCGTTCACGCCGAGGATGCCGGTGCGCTCGCCGGGCGCGATCCGCCACTCGATGCGGTTGAGGACGGTCCGCTCGCCGTAGCGGACGGTGACGTCGAGCAGGTCGACGACGTCCTTGCCCAGGCGCGAGACGGCGAGCTGCGAGAGCGAGACCGAGTCGCGGACCGGGGGCTCGTCCTCGATCAGCTGGTTCGCGGCGTCGATCCGGAACTTGGGCTTGGCCGTGCGGGCGGGGGCGCCGCGCCGGAGCCAGGCGAGCTCCTTCTTCATCAGGTTCTGTCGCTTGGCCTCCATGGTCGACGCCATCCGGTCGCGCTCCACGCGCTGCAGGATGTACGCCGCGTACCCGCCCTCGAACGGCTCGACGAGGCGGTCGTGCACCTCCCAGGTGGCGGTGCAGATCTCGTCGAGGAACCACCGGTCGTGGGTGACGACCGCGAGCCCGCCCGACGACGCCGCCCAGCGGCGCTTGAGGTGCTCGGCGAGCCAGGCGATGCCCTCGACGTCGAGGTGGTTGGTGGGCTCGTCGAGGAAGACGACGTCCCAGTCGCCGACGAGCAGCTTCGCGAGGGCGACCCGGCGCCGCTGGCCGCCCGAGAGGGAGCCGACCACGCCGTCCCAGGGGACGTCGCGCAGCAGGCCGGCGATCACGTCGCGGGTGCGCGCGTCTCCGGCCCACTCGTGCTCCTGGAGCCCGCCGACGACGGCCTGGGCGACGGTGAGGTCCTCGTCGACCGTGTCGGCCTGGTCGAGCATCCCGAGCGTGACGCCGCGGCGGTGCGTGACGCGGCCGCTGTCGGGCTCGATGCGCTGCGCGAGCAGGCGCAGGAGGGTCGACTTGCCGTCGCCGTTGCGTCCGACGATCCCGATGCGGTCGCCCTCCTCGATCCCCAGGGAGACGTCGTCGAAGATCACGCGTGTGGGGTACTCGAGTCGCAGCGCCTCGGCGCCCAGCAGATGTGCCATAGGGATCCAGCCTAGGCGGTGCCGCCTGAGCGGTCCGCCGCGGGGCTGTCGCAGCACTGCCGGGTGGCGGCCCCCGGACCTCAGCCCGCGGGTGCCGGCTCCGAGACGGACACCGAGCGGCGGTGCAGACCAGTGGCACCGTCGGGAGCGGGCGGGCGCTCGACCGTGGTCTGCACCGTGCCGTCCGCGTCGGTGGCGCGCACGGTCACGACGTGGTCGCCGACCGTCGCGTCCCACTCGAGGACCCACTGGATCCACGTGTCCGCGGTGACCTGCTCGGCGAGGCGCGCCTCCTGCCAGGCGCCGCCGTCGATCTGCACCTCCACCTTCGCGATGCCGGTGTGCGGCGCCCAGGCGACTCCCGCCACGGCGACCGTCCCCGCCTCGACGGGCTGGCCCTGGCGCGGCACATCGATCCGCGACTCGATCTTGATCGGACCGCGCTCGGTCCAGCCGCGCGTCGACCAGTACGCCAGGTCCTCCGCGAAGGTCGTGACCTTCAGCTCGACGACCCACTTCGTCGCCGAGACGTAGCCGTACAGGCCGGGGACGACCATCCGGACGGGGAAGCCGTGCTCGACCGGGAGCGGCTCGCCGTTCATCCCGACGGCGAGCAGGCTCGCGCGGTCCTCGTCCTGCAGCACGTCGAGCGGGCTGGAGGCGGTGAAGCCGTCGATGCTCCGCGAGAGCACCATGTCGGCGCCGGCGGTCGGCCGGGCCCGGGCCAGCAGCTCGCGGATCGGGTAGCCCAGCCAGAGGGCGGTGCCGATCAGGTCGCCGCCGACCTCGTTGGACACGCACGACAGGGTGACCAGGTGCTCCTCGAGCGGCAGTGCGAGCAGCTCGTCCCAGGTGATCTCGATCTCCTCCTCCACCATGCCGGTGATCTTGAGCGACCAGTCGGCGGGCTCGACCGACGGCACCGAGAGCGCGGTGTCGATCCGGTAGAACGAGGCGTTGGAAGTGACGTAGGAGCTGATGCCGTCGATGTCGTCGAGCACGGCGCCGGCCGGGACGGGCGCGGCGGCCGAGGCGGGAGCCGGCAGGGACACGGCCTCGCGCACGGCGGTGACGGCGGCGGAGGCGGACGTGAGGAAGCGGGCGCCGATGCCGGCGGCGACCGCGGCGACTCCGGCGATCCCGACCAGGCGGAGGAACGACCGGCGGTCCGGGGAGTCGCTCTCGCGCTCCTCCTGCCAGCCGCGGAGGCGGACGGAGGCCGAGCGGAGCACCGCGGCACCGGCCACCATGCCCACGACGCTCGGCGCCGCGTCGATCCCGGACGCGCCCTCGCGGCTGACGGCGGCGAGCGCACCGGCGCCCGCGACGACGGCCAGCAGCAGCACGCCGAACGGCGGGCGGCGGTACTCGAGGACTCCCGCGCCGACGGCCAGCAGCGCGATCGCGAGGCCGATCGAGACCAGCAGCACGAGCTTGTCGCCGGTGCCGAAGAGCGCGATGACCGTGTCCTTCACGCCCGGGGGCACGATGTCGATGACGAAGCCGCCGACCGCGACCAGCGGACTGCCGCCCGCTCCGGTGAAGACCGCGACGACCTCGGCGGCCGCGAGGGCGACGACGGCGGCCACGATCCCGGAGAGGATCGCGAAGAGGGTGGCTCGGCGGGACATGAGCGGCACTCTAAGCCACGAGGTCGGAACTTCTCTGCGGACCGTCTGTGGAGGGCGCCGGGCGCGAGGCTCGCGAGCCCCGCTCCGGAGGCACCGCCTCCGCGACTAGGTCGAGAGCAGGCGAGCCCCGTGGACCGGGCCGGACACCCGCACGGCGCTCAGCCGCGCGGAGCTCAGCTCGCGCTGCAGGTCGGCCGCCGCATCGGCGTCCGGAGCGAGGAACGCGACGGTCGGGCCGGACCCCGAGACGAGGCCGCCGAGCGCCCCGCGGCCCTCGCCGAGCTCGAGGATGCGGGCGAGCCCGGGCTGCAGGTGCAGCGCCGGCGCCTGGAGGTCGTTGTGCATCGCGTCGGCGAGCATGGCGGCGTCGCCGGCGCGGAGGGCCTGCAGCACGTTGGGATCGATGGCGGGGGTCGCCGAGATCGGGCGGAAGTCGTGCAGGTGGCGCTCGCGGTGCCGGTCGAGCTCGCTGTAGACCTCGGGGGTCGACAGGCCCTCCTCCGAGAGGACCAGCACCCACTCGAAGCGGCCCTTGGCGAGCGCCGGGCTCAGCTCGTCGCCTCGGCCGACCCCGATCGCGGTGCCGCCGGTGAAGGAGAAGGGGACGTCGGCGCCGAGGCTCGCGGCGATGCCGAGCAGCTGCTCCCTCGTGCACGCCGTACCCCAGAGCGCGTCGCAGGCGAGCAGGGTCGCGGCCGCGTCGGCCGAGCCGCCGCCCATGCCGCCGGCGATGGGGACGTTCTTCTCGATCTCGAGGTGCACGCCGCCGCGGTAGCCGGTCGCCCGGGCGAGCGCCCGAGCCGCCTTGATCGCGAGGTTGGAGCCGTCGACGGCCAGGCGGGAGGTGTCGATCGAGCCCGAGAAGGAGACCGAGAAGTCGGCCGCCTCCTCCGCGAACACGTCCTCGTAGAGCGAGAGCGACTGGAACGCGGTGGCCAGCTCGTGGTACCCGTCGTCGCGCACGGCGCCGACCTTGAGGAACACGTTGATCTTGCCGGGCGCCCGCGCGTGGACCCGGTTCGACGTCGCGCGGTGGGCCATGCATCCACGCTACAGGGTGGCGGAGGCGCCCTCGTCCGCACCCGGGGCGGGCTCCCCGTCGCCGTCCGTGTCGTCCCCGTCGGTCTCCGCCGGCGACCCGTCGGGCACCGCCGCGCCGCGCACGGGGACCCGCGCCGGATCGAGCTCGCGGCCCAGGCGGACGAAGGCGGCGACGTCCAGCTCCTCGCCGCGCGCGGTCTGCGGGACGCCGGCCCGCTCGAGCGCGACGATCGCCGCGGCGCTGTCGCCGAAGAGGGTCGCGAGCGACTGGCGGAGCATCTTCCTCCGCTGCGCGAACGCCGCGTCGACGACCGCGAAGACGGCGCGGCGCAGGGTCTCGTCGCCCGGCTCCTCGCCGCGGTCGAACGCGACGAGCACGCTGTCGACGTTCGGCACCGGCCAGAAGATCTGACGCGAGACCGCGCCGCCCGTCGTCCAGGAGCCGAACCACGCCGCCTTGACGCTCGGGCCGCCGTAGACCTTGGAGCCGGGACCGGCGGCGAGCCGGTGCCCGACCTCGGACTGCACCATCACCACTCCGGACCGGATGCTGGCGAAGTGCTCGAGGAAGTGCAGGAGCACCGGCACCGAGATGTTGTACGGGAGGTTGGCGACGAGCCGGACCGGATCCCCCGGCAGGTCGAGCACCTTCATCGCGTCGGCGTGCACGACCGCGAGATCGGCGCCCGGCGCCATCAGCTCGACGGTGCGCGGCAGCTGCTCGGCGAGGCGCCCGTCGATCTCGACGGCCACGACCTGCGCGCCCGCCTCGAGCAGGCCGAGGGTCAACGATCCGAGGCCGGGGCCGATCTCGACGACGGTCTCCCCCGGGCGCACCCGAGCGAGCTTGACGATGCGGCGGACCGTGTTGGCGTCGTGCACGAAGTTCTGGCCGAGCTTCTTGGTCGGCGTGACGTCGAGCAAGCCGGCGAGGTCGCGGATCTCGGCCGGGCCCAGCAGGCGCGGGATCGCGGCGGCCGTCGGCTCGGCGGCGTGGCGGCCGCTCATGCGAGGGGTCCGACCGGCTCCGTCGGCTCGGAGCCGACCTCGCCGCCCCACTCGCCGTACACGGCCTCCGTGTTCGAGGCGATCGTCGCGGCCAGGTGGCCGACGTCGGTCTCGAGGGTCGCGGCCATCGAGCGCAGGGTGTGCGGGAGGAGGTAGGGCGCGTTCGGGCGGCCCCGGAAGGGCGACGGAGTGAGGTAGGGCGCGTCGGTCTCGACCAGGATGAGGTGCCGCGGGGTCGCGACGAGCGCCTCCCGCAGCGGCTCGGCGTTCTTGAACGTCACGGTGCCAGCGAAGGAGAGGTACCAGCCCTCGTCCGTGCACATCCGCGCCATCTCCGCGTCCCCGGAGAAGCAGTGGAAGACGGTGCGCTCGGGGGCGCCGACGCGGCGCAGGGTCTCGATGACCTCGCGGTGCGCGTCGCGGTCGTGGATCTGCAGCGCGAGGTCGTGCTCCTTCGCGATGCGGATGTGCTCCTCGAAGGAGCGGAACTGCGCGGCGCGGCCGCTCTCGCCGGTGCGGAAGAAGTCGAGCCCGGTCTCGCCGATGGCGCGCACCCGCGGCTGCTCCGCCAGCTCGGCGATCACGGCGAGGGCGGCGTCGAGCTCGCCGCGCTGCTCCAGCTCGGGCGCCTCGTTGGGGTGGATCGCGACGGCGGCCAGCATGCGCGGCTCGCTCGCCGCCTGCTCGGCCGACCAGCGGCTCGTCTCGACGTCCGTGCCGACCTGGACGACGCCGCGGACCCCGACGGTGGAGGCCCGGTCGAGCTGCTCGCGGTGGTCGAGCGGCTCGAGGCCGTCGGCGATCTCGAGGTGCGTGTGGTTGTCGTAGACGGGGACGACGAGCGCCTCGGGCAGCGGCGGGTACGTCAGGTCGCGGCCGGACGAGGCCTCGCGGGAGCGGACGTGCTGGCTGTCGGTCATGCGCTCCAGGCTACCGGGAGGGCTCGCGCGGACCGGAGTCCCGGGTGGACGAGGGCCGAGAGGCGGCCGCTGAGGCGCCCTGAGCGGATCGGGTCAGCACCCGATCGGATCGGGACAGCCCGCCTCCCGCGCCGCCGGGAGGCTGGAGCCATGACAGACACCGAGCTCCTCGCCCACTCCGCACCCGGCTCCCTCGCCGGGCGCCACGCCCTCGTCACCGGATCCTCGAGCGGGATCGGCGCAGCCATCGCCCGCCGGCTCGCCGGGGCCGGCGCTCACGTCCTCGTGCACGGACGCGACCCCGAGCGGGTCGGGTCCGTCGTCCGCGGCATCCGCGCCGACGGGGGCACCGCCTCCGCGCTCGTCGCCGACCTCGCGGGCACGCCGGAGGAGACCCGCGCCGTCGCCGAGCGGGCGCTGACCCTCCTCGACGGGCGGATCGACGTCCTCGTCAACAACGCCGGAGTGTTCCCGGTGGGGCCGACCGCCGACCTCAGCGACGCCGATGTCGAGTCCCTCCTCACCACGAACATCCGCGTGCCGCACCAGCTCGTCGCGGCGATCGCCCCGGCCATGGCCGAGCGCGGGAGCGGAGTGGTCGTCAACATCACCTCGTGGATGGGACGGGTGGGAACGCCGGGAACCGCGCTCTACCCCGCGACCAAGGCGGCGCTGGAGCACCTCACGCGGGCGTGGGCGGCCGAGTACGGCCCGAGCGGCGTGCGCGTCGTCGCCGTCGCGCCCGGCGCGACCCTCACGCCCGGCAACGAGCACGCCGCGGCGATCCTGGAGCAGATGACCGCGTCCGCCCCCGCCGGCCGGCCCGGACGTCCGGACGAGATCGCCCTGGCCGTGCGCTGGCTCGTCTCGGACGAGGCCTCGTACGTCCACGGCACGACGCTCGACGTCGACGGAGGCATCGTCGGCGCCCGCGTCTGACGCCGCGGTACACGCCGCTCGGAGTCCCCGCGACAGCGCCCGCCGCTCAGTGGATCTGGACGAGCGGCCCGGGGTGGAGCGCAGCGTCGGCCGCGGGGGTCGTCTCGTAGGCGCGGCGGTAGTCGCGCCCGAAGTGCGACGCGCTCGCGTAGCCGACCGCGGCCGCGGCCTGCGCGGCGGTGTCGCCCCGGACCAGGAGCAGCCTCCTGGCCTCCCCCAGGCGGAGCCGCCGCAGGTAGCCCAACGGCGACATCCCGGTCAGCTCGCGGAAGCGGCGGGTGAGCGTGGGCACGCTGGTGCCCGCCTCCGCGGCGAGCGCGCCGAGGGTCCAGCCGCGCGAGAGCGACGCGCTCATCGCCTCGACCGCACGGGAGACGGCCTCCGAGCGGACGGTGCTGGACGCGGCCAGCAGCCGGGGCGCCTGGTCCGTCTGCAGCAGCCTCAGCACGAGCTCGCGCGTGATCGCGGGGGCGAGCACCGGGATGTCGGCGGGGGCGTCGAGCAGACGGAAGAGTCGGCGCAGCGAGTCGGCCATCTCCTCCGTGACCGTGCCGATCCGCGGGGCGGGAGCCCGCGGGGCCGTCCGGGGGGCGAGCGCCGCGATCTCGGCCACCACGAGCGGGTCGAGACGCCAGTTGGCCGACAGGAAGTCGCCGCGGTCGCCGGTCTCCACGACGGCCGCCACCACCGGCAGATCGACGGGGGTGATCAGGAAGCGGCCGGCGCCCCACCGCTCGTCGGAGTCGCCGACCACCGAGCGCTTCCGGCCGGCCAGCACCAGGCTGAGGGTCGGCGGGAACCGGGTGTAGACGAGCTCGGTCGGAGCGGTCACCCGGTGCAGGCGCAGGGCGAGCGCGGCGGCGCGCTCGGGGTGCCCGACGTGGCGCCGGGTGAGCTCGGCCGCCTGCTCGAGAGCGTCGAGGACCTCGCGCGTCATCAGCGCCCCGCCGTCCCCGGAGCGGAGGACCGCTCGCACCCGGCCCCTCGCGTTCGGATCGCGGTCATCGTGCACTCCCCTGCGGATCCTCCGTCGGCGACTCCAGGCCGCGCGACTGCTCGGTCCATGGGTCGAGGCGCGGCCGTCAGGACGCGGGAGCCTCGATGCGCGGGAAGAGCGCGGCGAGCGTCCCGACGGTCGTGCCGACGGGGAGGACCCCCCACCGGCCCGCCTCGCGGATCGGCTGCGCGGTGAGGGCGCCGAGCGACTCCGTCACGCCGAGCGCCTCCCAGAGGGACGCCGTCGCGCGCGGCACGACCGGCGAGAGCAGCACGGCCAGGGCGCGGAGCCCCTCCGTCGCGGTGTAGAGCACCGTGCCGAGGCGCTCGCGCTCCTCGCGCTTGGCGAGTGCCCACGGCTCCTGCTCGGTGATGTAGCCGTTGAGCTCCTCGACGATGCTCCACACGGCGGTGATCGCGTCGTGGATCGCGAGCGCGTCGATCGACCGGTCGGCCGACGCGGCGGCCTCGGCGACGATGCGCTGCACGCGCTCCTCCGCCTCAATCGGCTCGCCCGGCGCAGGCACGACGCCGTCGTAGTAGCGGTGCAGCATCGCGACGACCCGCGAGGCGAGGTTGCCGAAGCCGTTCGCGAGCTCGGACTGGTAGCGCGCCGACAGGTCCTCCCATGAGAACGAGCCGTCCTGGCCGAAGGTGATGGCCCGGAGGAAGTAGTAGCGGAAGGCGTCGGAGCCGAAGGTGTCGGTGATCTGCTCGGGCGCGATGCCGGTGAGCTTCGACTTCGACATCTTCTCGCCGCCGACCAGCAGCCAGCCGTGGCCGAACACCTGCCGGGGGACCTCGAGGCCCGCGGCCATGAGCATGGCGGGCCAGATCACCGCGTGGAAGCGCAGGATGTCCTTGCCGACGATGTGGGTCGCGGGCCAGCGGCGCTCGAACTCCGCCTCGTCCTGGCCGTAGCCGACCGCGGTGATGTAGTTGAGCAGCGCGTCGAACCAGACGTACACCACGTGCGAGTCGTCCCACGGGACCTTCACTCCCCAGTCGAAGCTGGAGCGCGAGATCGACAGGTCGGCCAGGCCCTGGCGGACGAAGCTGACGACCTCGTTGCGCGCCGACTCGGGCTGGACGAAGTCGGGACGCTCCTCGTAGAGCGCGAGCAGCCGCTCGGTGTACTCGCTCATCTTGAAGAAGTAGTTCTTCTCCTTCAGCAGCTCGACCGGCTTCGAGTGGATCTTGCAGACGTGCTGGCCGGCGTAGTCGCCGGTGCCCTCCTCGAGGTCGGACAGCTGCTTGTACTCCTCGCAGCCCACGCAGTAGTAGCCCTCGTACTCGCCGGTGTAGATCGCGTCCTCGTCGTACAGCTTCTGCAGGAACTTCTGGACGTTGACCTCGTGCCGCGCGTCCGTGGTGCGGATGAAGTCGTCGTTGGCGATGTCGATGGTCTCGAGCAGCGGCTGCCAGGCGGTCCTCACGAGGCGGTCGGCCCACTCCTGGGGGGTCGTGCCGTTGGCGGTGGCGGTGCGGAGGATCTTCTGGCCGTGCTCGTCGGTGCCGGTCAGCAGCCAGGTGTCGTCGCCCGCCTGGCGGTGCCAGCGGGTGAGCACGTCGGCGGCGACCTCGGTGTACGCGTGCCCGATGTGCGGGACGTCGTTCACGTAGAAGATCGGGGTCGTGAGGTAGAAGGAGGCGCCGTCGGACATGGCGACCATCCTATTCACCGCGCGGCACCGCTCCCGGCGTGTGACGGAGGCCGTGGACGACCGGCCGCGGGCGCCGTCTGGGAGGGAGCTCTCAGCCGCGGCGGGAGGCGAGCGCCGCCTCGTAGAGAGCGCGGCGCGAGAGCCCCGTGATCTCGGCGACCTCGGCCGACGCCTCCTTGAGCCGCGATCCGGCCTCGACGCGGGCCAGCACGTCGGCCAGCGCGTCCTCGAGCGACGCCTCCCTCGCGGGGGCTCCCTCGACGACCAGGCAGATCTCGCCGCGCAGGCCGTCGGCCGCCCACTCGGCCAGCTCGGCCGCCGTGCCGCGCCGGACCTCCTCGAACATCTTGGTGAGCTCGCGGCAGACGACGACGCGCCGCTCCGGGCCCATCGCCTCGACCAGGTCGGCGAGCGCGTCGCCGATCCGGTGCGGGGACTCGAAGAAGACCATGGTGCGCCGCTCGTCGACGAGCGCCCGGAAGGTCGAGACCCGCTCGCCGTGCCGGCGGGGCAGGAACCCCTCGAAGCTGAAGCGGTCCGTCGGGAGCCCGGACACGGCGAGCGCCATGAGCACCGCCGAGGGACCGGGCAGCGCGGTGACCGCGACTCCCGCCGCCACCGCCGCCTCGACCAGGTGGTAGCCCGGGTCCGAGACCGTGGGCATGCCCGCGTCGCTCAGCACGAGCAGGTCCTCCTCGCGGGCCAGCTCCACCAGCTCGGCGGCGCGCTCGCGCTCGTTGTGGTCGTGCAGGGCGTAGAGGGCGGGCCGGTTCTCGACGCCCAGGGCGCGCATCAGCTGGATGGTCACGCGCGTGTCCTCGGCGGCGACGTGGCGGGCGGAGCCCAGCGCCTCCACGAGCCGGCGGGAGGCGTCGCCGAGGTTTCCGATGGGAGTGCCGGCGAGGATGATCATGCCGCCAGTCTCCCAGGCCGGGTCCGGGGCCTCCCGCCGCGGATCGCCGCCGTCCCGGGAGGAGGCGCCCCGTTAGCATGGCCGGGTGACGGACCGACCGCAGCGCGACTTCGACGACCTGCTCCTGGACGCGGCGGGATCGGCGCGCTCGGTCCCGGTGGAGCCCGCCGAGGCGTCCGCACCGCGGGAGCGCACCCCGCTCCCGGACGTGCCGCGCGGCTCCTGGTTCGACGACCTGCACGCCCGGCTCGTCGCCTCCCCCGCGCGCCGCCGGCTGTACGAGCTCGGACTGCCGCTGCTGGTGGTCGCCCTGGCCGCGGTGCTGCGGCTGTGGAACCTCGGCCACCCGCGCTCGCTCGTGTTCGACGAGACCTTCTACGTGAAGGACGCCTGGACCCTCTGGAACCTCGGGTTCGAGGGCGCCTGGCCCGAGAACCCGGACCCCGGCTTCGCGGCCGGCGACGTGGACACCTTCACGGGGGCGCCGTCCTTCGTGGTGCATCCGCCGCTGGGCAAGTGGATCATCGGGCTCGGGATGGGCGTGTTCGGCGCGGACGACAGCGTCGGCTGGCGCGTCGCGACCGCCGTCGTGGGGATCCTCGCCGTCGCGCTGGTGATCGTGATCGGCCGCCTCCTGTTCCGCTCCACCCTCCTCTCCTCCTTCGCGGGGCTGATGCTCGCGCTCGACGGCCACGCGATCGTGATGTCGCGGGTGTCGCTCCTGGACGGGATCCTGATGTTCGTCGCGCTCTGCGGGGTCGCGGGGGTGCTGCTGGACCGGCGCTGGGCCGAGCTGCAGCTGGCGCGGAAGGTGGCGGCGGGAGCGCTGCCGAGCTGGGGGCCGGTCCTGTGGTGGCGGCCCTGGCTGCTCGCGGCCGGCGTGCTCTTCGGCCTGGCCGCGGGCGTGAAGTGGACGGGCGTCTACTTCCTCGCGGCGTACGGCGTGTACGCGGTGGTCGTCGACGCGCTGATGCGGCGCCGCGCGGGCGTGCCGTTCTGGGGCAGCGGCGCGATCCTCAAGCAGGGTCCGGTCACCTTCCTCCTGGTCGTGCCGATCGCCCTGATCGCCTACCTCGTCACCTGGACGGGCTGGCTGCGCACCTCCGGCGGATGGGCCCGGCAGTGGGCGTCGGAGGCCCCCGGCAACGCCTGGACCGGGGCTCTGGCGTGGGTGCCGGACTGGGCGCAGAGCCTCTGGCACTACCACGTGCAGATGTACGACTACTCGATCAACCTGCGGGCCTCGCACCCCTACGAGGCGAACCCGCTCACCTGGCTGCTCATGCTCCGACCGACCAGCATGTACTTCGTCGACCAGGCGACGGGCGTCGACGGCTGCACCGCCGCACGCTGCGACGAGGCGATCACCTCGGTCGCCAATCCGCTCATCTGGTACGCCGGAGTCCTGGCGCTGGTGTACCTCCTCTACCGGCTCGCGCGGTACCGGGAGTGGCGCGCCGGCTTCGTGCTGATGGGGATCGTCGCGGGCTACCTGCCGTGGCTGCTCTACCTCGACCGCACGGTGTTCCAGTTCTACTGCGTCGTCTTCGAGCCCTACATGATGCTGGCGCTGGCGCTGACGGCCGGGATCGTGATCGGGAGTCCGGGCGACGAGCGGAGGCGGCGCACCCGGGGCGTCCTCGTGGTGCTCGTCTTCGCGGTGGCGGCGGCCGCGCTGACGGCCTACTTCCTGCCGCTCTGGATCGGCGCGCAGACGTCCTTCACCTTCTGGCAGGCCCACATGTGGCTGCCCTCGTGGGTATGATCCGGCGGCTGGGCCCGGGAGTCGCGGCCTGCGCCGTCGCGGCGGTGATCGCGGCCCTGCTGCACGCGACGGTGCCGGCAGTGCCGATGCTGACCGCGGCGGTCGCGCTCGGGATCCTCGTGGCGCAGCTGCCCGCGGCGCGCCCCCTGCTGAGCGGGGCGCTGGCGCCGGGCCTGAAGTTCTCGTCCCGCTCGCTGATGCGCGCCGGCATCGTCCTGCTCGGGCTGAAGCTCTCTCTGATCGACATCGCTGCGCTGGGCTGGGGCGCGATCCTGGTCGTCGTCGGGATCGTCCTGGCCACCTTCGGCCTGACCTGGGCGCTGGGCCGGGCGCTCCGGCTGCCCGGGCAGGAGCCGCTGCTGCTCGCGGCGGGCTTCTCGATCTGCGGGGCCTCGGCGATCGGCGCGATGGCCGGAGCGACCCGGGCGAAGGAGCAGGAGCAGGCGACGCCGGTCGCGCTGGTGACGCTCTGCGGCACGCTCGCGATCGCAGTGCTCCCCGCCCTGCAGCAGCCGCTCGGGCTCTCCGACGTGCAGTTCGGGCACTGGGTCGGCGCCTCGGTCCACGACGTGGGCCAGGTCGTGGCGACGGCCCAGGTGGCCGGAGCGTCGGCGCTGGCCGTGGCGGTCGTGGTGAAGCTCACCCGAGTGGTCATGCTGGCGCCGATGGTCGCGGTGGCGGCGGCGGTCACGAGGCGCCGAGGCGGGACCGGCGGGACGCGCCCGGCGATCGTGCCGCTGTTCGTGGTCGGGTTCCTCGCCGCGGTGCTGCTGCGCACGCTCCTCCCCCTGCCGGAGGGACTGCTCGCCGCCGCCGACACCGCGCAGACCTGGCTCCTCGCCGCGGCCCTCTTCGCGCTCGGCAGCGCCGTCCGGGTGCGCGCGCTCGTGACGACGGGGTGGCGTGCTCTCCTCGTCGCCCTGGTGTCGTGGGCGGCGATCGCGGCGATGGGACTGGCCGCGGTGCAGCTGGCGCTCTGATCGGCGCTCCGATCCGCTCGACCGCTCTGTCGCGCACGGTCGCTCTGCACTGCGGGGCCGCTCTGTTACGCGATGCGTCGCTCCGGCGCGGCGGTGTCGGCGGCTCCCGCTAGCGTCGATCGCATGGCAGATCGTGAGTACGGCTTCAAGACGCGTGCGATCCACGCGGGCAACATCCCCGACGCGGTGACGGGTGCCCGCGCTCTGCCGATCTACCAGACCAGCGCCTTCGTCTTCGACGACACCTCCGACGCCGCGGCCCGCTTCGCGCTGCAGAAGTACGGCAACGTCTACTCGCGCCTGTCGAACCCCACGGTCGCCTCCTTCGAGGAGCGCGTCGCGAGCCTCGAGGGCGGCCTCGGCGCCGTCGCCACGGCCTCCGGGCTCTCGGCGCAGTTCATCACCTTCGCGGCGCTCGTCGGCGCGGGCGACCACGTGGTGTCCTCCGCCAACCTCTACGGCGGATCGATCACCCAGCTCGACGTCACGCTCCGCCGATTCGGAGTGGACACCACCTTCGTCCGCTCGAGCGACCCGGCCGACTACGCGGCGGCGATCACCGAGAAGACCAAGGTGCTCTACGCCGAGACGATCGCGAACCCCTCCGGCGAGATCGCCGACATCGAGGGCCTCGCCGCGGTCGCGCACGCCGCCGGCATCCCGCTGATCATCGACTCCACGGTCGCCACGCCCTACCTCGTCCGCCCGATCGAGTGGGGCGCCGACATCGTCATCCACTCGGCCACCAAGTTCCTCGGCGGACACGGCACCACGCTCGGCGGCGTCGTCGTCGAGTCGGGGCGCTTCCACTACTCCCCCGAGAAGTTCCCGCTGCTGCACGACCCGGTCGCCTCCTACGGAGACCTGTCGTGGGACGGCAACTTCGGGGAGTACGGCTTCCTCACGCGCCTGCGCGCGGAGCAGCTGCGCGACATCGGGCCGGTCCTCGCTCCGCACTCCGCGTTCCTGCTCGCCCAGGGCGTCGAGACGCTGCCGTACCGGATCCAGGCGCACGTCGACAACGCGCGCCGCGTCGCCGAGTGGCTCGACGCCGACCCCCGCATCGAGGCGGTCTACTGGGCCGGGCTCCCCGCGCACCCGCACCACGACCGCGCGCAGAAGTACCTGCCGAAGGGACCGGGCTCGGTCTTCAGCTTCGTGGTCAAGGGCGGCCGCGCCGTCGGCCAGACCTTCATCGAGTCGGTCGACCTCGCCAGCCACCTCGCCAATATCGGCGACGCCAAGACGCTGGTGATCCACCCCGCCTCGACCACCCACGCCCAGCTCACCGAGGACCAGCTCCTCCACGCGGGCGTCCTCCCCGGACTCGTCCGCCTCTCCGTCGGCATCGAGGACGCGGACGACATCATCTACGATCTCGACCAGGCGCTCGCCCGCGCGGTCGAGGAGCACGGCACCCCCGACGCTCCGACCGAGCTCCCCGAGGACACGACCACCACCCTGCACACCCCGGCCGTGGAGGTCTGAGCATGAGCACCACCGACACCGCCGACACGGTCGTCCAGCTGTCCAACGGGCTGAGCTGCTCGGTCCCGGCGAACTCGCCGCTGGCGAGGATGCTGCGCTCGCAGCGCACCTGGGTGGGCCCCGACGCCCGCAGGCGACTCGACATCCTCCGCCGCGCGAGGACCGTGGCGATCGTCGGCGCCTCGCCGAACCCGGCCCGCTCCTCCTACTTCGTCGCCACCTACCTGCAGCAGTCGAGCGACTACGAGCTCTACTTCGTGAACCCGAACGCCACCGAGATCCTGGGGCAGCCGGTCTACCGCAGTCTCGCCGAGCTCCCGGTCGTGCCCGACATCGTCGACGTGTTCCGCAAGGCGAGCGACATCCCCGCCGTGATCGACGACGTCCTCGCCGTCGGCGCGCCCACGGTCTGGGTGCAGCTGGGGATCTGGAACCAGGAGGCGGCCGAGTACGGCGAGTCGAAGGGCCTGACCGTCGTGATGGATCGCTGCATCAAGGTCGAGCACGCCCGCTTCCACGGCGGCCTGCACCTGCTCGGCTTCGACACCGGCCAGATCTCGGCGCGCAAGACGCTGCGCTGACCCGCCGCAGACCCTCGTCGACGCCGGATCTCCGTGGCTCCTCGTCGCGGGCGCGGCTCGGGCGGCGCACTCCGCCGGCCCCGGCGTAGTCTCGGTGGATGAGCGCCTACGTCTCCGTCCTCGACCTGTTCAGCGTGGGGATCGGCCCGTCCAGCTCGCACACCGTCGGACCGATGCGCGCCGCCCTCGCCCTCGCCGAGCGGATCCGCGACGCCGGGCTCCTCGGCCGCGTGAGCCGGGTGGGATGCACCCTCTACGGCTCGCTCGGCTCCACCGGGATCGGCCACGGCACCCCCGACGCAGTGGTCGCCGGTCTCGCCGGCCTGGACCCCGAGACGTGCGACCCGGCGCTGGTGCGCGGGGCCTGGCAGCGCCTCGACGCGGAGGGGACGATCCTGCTGGCCGGCGAGCAGCGCCTCGCGATGACGCGCGACGACGTCGTCTTCGAGCCGCGCACGAGGCTGCCGGAGCACCCGAACGCCCTCACCTTCAGCGTCTGGGTCGGCGACGACGCGCTGCCGGTGTGGGAGGAGACCTACTACTCGATCGGCGGCGGCTTCATCCGGCGCGCGGGCGAGCGCGCCGAGCTGGCTGCGCTGGCCCCGCACCCCTACCCCTTCGTCTCCGGGCTCGACCTGCTGGCGACCTGCGATCGGACCCGCTCCGGCATCGCCGAGATCGCCGCCGCGAACGAGCGCGCTCTGCACCCCGGGGTCGACATCGACGCCCGCCTCGACGCGATCTGGGACGCCATGGCCGCCTGCGTCGAGCACGGCCTGGCGACCGACGGCGTGCTGCCGGGCGGCCTGGGCGTCCGCCGCCGCGCCTCGGTGCTCCGCGAGCGGCTCGAGGCCTTCGAGGAGGATCCGCTCGACCGCGCCCGCGCGACCTCGGTGGAGTGGCTCCACGCCTTCGCCCTCGCGGTGAACGAGGAGAACGCCGCAGGCGGGCGCGTCGTGACGGCTCCGACGAACGGAGCGGCGGGCATCATCCCCGCCGTCGGGCACTACTACCTCCGCTTCGTCCCGGGCGCCGATCGCGCGGGACTGCGCCGCTTCCTCCTCACCGCCACCGCGATCGGCTCGCTCTGCAAGACGAACGCCTCGATCTCCGGTGCGGAGGCGGGCTGCCAGGGCGAGGTCGGCTCGGCCTGCGCGATGGCCGCCGGAGCGCTCTGCGCGGTGCTCGGCGGCACTCCGCGCCAGGTCGAGAACGCGGCCGAGATCGCGATGGAGCACCACCTCGGACTGACCTGCGACCCGGTCGGCGGGCTCGTGCAGATCCCCTGCATCGAGCGGAACGCGATCGCCTCCTCCACCGCGGTGAGCGCGGCCCGCCTCGCGCTGCACGGCGACGGCGACCACCGCGTCTCGCTCGACGCGGTCATCGAGACGATGCGCCAGACCGGCATCGACATGTCGTCGAAGTACAAGGAGACGAGCGAGGGCGGCCTCGCGGTCAACGTCATCGAGTGCTGAGCGCCCGGCGGCGTCCGTGACCGTGCGTGACGCACGGGGGCGCGCCTGTCGGCGGTCGCGCCTACCGTGGGGCGGGTGAGCACCTCCTCCGCCCCGTACCTCGCCCGGCCGATCGTCTCGACCCAGTGGCTCGCCGACCAGCTCGGCCGCGAGCACCTCGTCGTCGTCGACGCCAGCGTGCTGCTCGTGCCCGGCTTCGACGGGCGGCCCGGCTACCTCAGCGGCGACGAGCAGTACCTCCTCGAGGGGCATGTCCCCGGCGCCGTGTTCGGCGACCTGCTCGAGCAGCTGTCGGATCCGGCGGCTCCCCTGCCCTTCACCCGGCTCGACCCGGAGCGCTTCGCCGCCGCGACCGCCGCGCTCGGCATCGACGACGACTCGGTGGTCGTCGTGTACGACTCCGCGGTCGGCCAGTGGGCCTCGCGCCTGTGGTGGCTGCTGCGCTCGGCCGGGCACGACGCCGTCGCGGTGCTCGACGGCGGGCTCCCGGCCTGGCGGCGGGAGGAGCGCCCGATCGAGACGGGGCATGTCGAGCCCGCCGTGAGCGGTGGCATCAGCGTGCGCGAGGAGCGGCCGCTCTGGATCGACAAGGCCGGCGTCGAGAGCGTCGTGCGCGGCGAGGCTCCCGGGGCGCTGGTCTGCGCGGTCCCGCCGAAGGAGTTCACCGGGGAGGAGGGGCGCCGACCCCGCCTCGGACACCTGCCGGGCTCGCGGAGCGTCCCCGCCGGGCGGCTCGTCGACCGCGCCGACAACACGCTCCTGCCGCCGGAGCGGCTGCGGTCGCTGTTCGGAGACGCTCTCCAGGCCGAGCGGATCGTCCTCTACTGCGGGGGCGGGATCGCCGCGACGGCCGATGCACTCGCACTGGCGGTGCTCGGAGTCCACACGGCGGTCGTCTACGACGGCTCGCTCAACGAGTGGGCCGCCGACCCCGCGGCGCCACTGGTGGTCACGGCCGCGTGAGCAGCTCCTCCGGGAGGCGGGTCGTCGGCAGGGCGCAGACGAAGGCCTCGCAGGAGTAGGCGGTCGGCAGCCCCTCCCGCGAGATCCGCCCCTCGAACAGCTCGAAGCCCGCGTCCGCCCAGTCCCGGGCGCCCTCGTCGGACACGCCGACCAGCACGCCGATCCCGGCGGACCGCGCGCCCTGCACCGCCTCCGCCGCGCCGGGGCCCACGACGACCAGCTGCCGCACCGGGCGAGCCAGCCGCGAAGCGAGCCCGAGCACGGCGCCGAAGCCCATCGGCTGCCGGACCGCGCCCGGAGCGATCGAGGCGACGACCGCCTCGGCCGCCTCCCGGTAGCGCTGCGATCCGGTGAGCAGGTACAGCTCGTGCGCCGCGTCCGCCGTCGCCGACAGGCCGGAGGGGTAGGCGCCCTCGGAGGGATCGGCCGCGAGCAGGAGTCCCCGCGCGGTCAGCGCCGGGTCCCCTCCCCCGGGCAGCGCGAACGGCAGCGGGCCGTCGGCCGCGTCGAGCGCGCCGTCGATCAGGGTGCGCGCCGCGACCGCGTAGCGCGGACGTCCCTCCGCCAGGGCGAGCTCGAGGAGCCCGCCGGCCAGCATCCCGAGGTCCTCCAGCGCCGGGCGGGCCGCGGAGACGGCACCGTCGAGGGAGGCGCGCACCGCGACGCGGCCGTCGACGAGGTGCCGCTGCAGCACCGCGTCCGCCGCGCGCCGGGCGGCGTCGATCCACTCCTCCCGTCCGAGCACGCGTCCGGCGCGGGCGAGCGCGCGGATCGCCAGGCCGTTCCAGCCGGTGACGACCTTCTCGTCGAGAGCGGGAGGCGCGAGGCGGGACCGGTCCTCGGCGAGGTAGTAGCCGCCCTCCGAGCGCTGACCGTCGACGGTGCTCTCCGAGTCCTGCGCCGATGCGAAGCCGCCGCCCGGCCGCTCGAGAGTGGTCAGGAGGAACGCGGCGACGCCCTCCGCGATCCCGGTCAGCTCCTCCACCCTGGCGCCGTCGTGCCCGAGCAGGACGGCCGCGACGTCGAGCAGCTGCGCGTTGTCGTACAGCATCCGCTCGTAGTGCGGATCGCTCCAGTCGGCCTGCGTCGCGTAGCGGAAGAAGCCCCCGTCGCGGTCGCGGAGCGGGGACGCGGCCAGCGCGAGCAGCGTGCGCTCGGCGAGCGCCGCTCCCGAGGGCCGCGAGGCCAGGAACCCGAGCACGGGGGCCACCGGGAACTTCGGGGCGCCGCCGAAACCGCCGTGCACCCGGTCCTCCTCGTCCTCGAGTGCGCGGACGGCGCCGTCGAGCTCGGCGTCGCCGGGCAGCGCGGAGTCGACGGGCAGCGCCGCGGTCGCCTCGCGCAGGGCCGCGGCCAGGCCGCCCGCCGTCGCCTGCACCTCGTCGCGCCGCAGCCGCCACGCCTCCGAGACCGCGTCGAGGACGTCCGAGAAGGCGGGCACGCCGCCGACGGCGCGCGGCGGGAAGTAGGTGCCGGCGAAGAAGGTCTCGCCGGCGGGGGTGGCGAAGGCCGTCAGCGGCCAGCCGAGCTGTCGGGTGAACGCGCTCGCGGCCGTCAGGTAGGCTGTGTCGACGTCCGGGTGCTCCTCGCGGTCGACCTTCACCGCGACGAAGTCCGCGTTCAGCCGCGCGGCGAGCACCGGATCCGAGAACGACTCTCGCGCCATCACGTGGCACCAGTGGCAGGTGGAGTAGCCGATCGACACCATCACCGGGACGTCGCGGCGCACCGCCTCGGCGAACGCCTCCTCGCCCCAGGGGAACCAGTCGACCGGATTGTCCGCGTGCGAGCGGAGGTAGGGGCTGACACTGGAGCGCAGACGATCGGCCATGCGCTCCACGCTAGACGCGGGCGGAGCCTGCGGTGAGGGGGTTGCCGCGGGTCGGAGGGTCAGGAGGTCCGCGGAGCGCCGACGTCCGCGGGTCTCCCCCGCCGTAGGGCCACCCGACCGCTCAGCGCTCGAAGAACCAGCCCGACGGCCGCTCCGTGCCGCGCACGACCGTGCCGCTTCCGCCGCTCCCACCGCGACGGCCCACCGCAAGGTAGGCGAGGCTGCCGATGAACGGCGCGATCACGATGAACGCCACCCAGGAGACCTTCGCGACCTTCGAGAGCCTCGGGTTCGACAGCACGCCCCGGATCGCGAAGAGCAGCAGCACGATGTTCAGCACGACCAGCAGGGACTGCGGATTCATCGGGGTGCTCCACGGGATCGTGCGCCGCGGTCGACCGGCGCCGGAGCGCCCGACCGGGCAGGGTGGCCCGCGATGTTTCACGAGACAGGGCATTGTCGCACGCGGCGTAGGATGGAGGGCTCATGTCAGACGTGCTCAGCATCCGCTACCCGCCCGAACTCCCCGTGTCGGCGCGGCGCGACGACATCGCCGCCGCGATCCGCGACCACCAGGTGGTCATCGTCGCCGGCGCGACCGGATCGGGCAAGACGACCCAGCTGCCGAAGATCTGCCTGGAGCTCGGCCGCGAGAGCATCGCGCACACGCAGCCCCGGCGCATCGCCGCGCGCACCATCGCCGAGCGCATCGCGGAGGAGCTCGACGACGAGGTCGGCGGGCTGGTCGGCTACCAGGTCCGGTTCACCGACAAGGCGTCCGCCTCGACGCGGATCAAGCTGATGACCGACGGCATCCTGCTCAACGAGATGAACCACGACCGGATGCTCAGCCGGTACGACACGATCATCATCGACGAGGCGCACGAGCGCAGCCTCAACATCGACTTCCTCCTGGGCTACCTGCACCGCCTGCTGCCGCAGCGTCCCGACCTGAAGGTGATCATCACCTCGGCGACGATCGATCCGCAGAGCTTCGCGGCCCACTTCGCCGACGCCGCCGGCGAGCCCGCGCCGATCATCGAGGTCTCCGGCCGCACCTACCCGGTCGAGATCCGCTACCGCCCGCTGGTCGCCGAGGAGCCGGAGGAGGACGACGACACCGACGTCCCCGACGCGACGAGCGGCAGCCGCGACCTGATGACCGGCATCGCCGACGCCCTGGCCGAGCTGGCGCGCGAGGATCCGGGCGACGTCCTGGTGTTCCTCTCGGGCGAGAACGAGATCCGCGACGCCGAGGACGCCATCCGGGGCCGGAACCTGCCGGGCACCGAGGTGCTCCCCCTCTACGGGCGCCTGTCGGCGGCCGATCAGCACCGCGTCTTCGAGAAGGGGCGCACCCCCGGCGTCCGCCGTCGTGTCGTGCTCGCGACCAACGTGGCGGAGACGAGCCTCACCGTCCCCGGGATCCGCTACGTGATCGACGGCGGCACGGCCCGCATCTCGCGCTACAGCGCGCGCTCGAAGGTGCAGCGGCTGCCGATCGAGGCGGTGTCGCAGGCCTCCGCGAACCAGCGCTCCGGCCGCTCGGGCCGCACCAGCGCGGGCATCGCGATCCGCCTCTACTCCGAGGAGGACTACCTCCGCCGCCCCGAGTACACCGATCCCGAGATCCTGCGCACGGGCCTGGCCGCGGTCATCCTGCAGATGATCTCGCTCGGACTGGGCGACATCGCCTCGTTCCCGTTCCTCACTCCGCCCGACTCCCGCGGCATCAAGGACGGCCTCGACCTGCTCACGGAGCTCGGCGCCCTCCGCGTCCCCGGCTCCCCCTCCGCCGCCTCCGCCGCGCCGCGAGACGCCGCTCCGGTGCGCGGCACGCCGCCGAACGCGCACTCGAGCGGCGTCCCGCGCAAGGGGGCGGAGGCCGCGCCGCAGCTCACGCGCATCGGGCGCGACCTCGCGCGGCTCCCCATCGATCCGCGCTTCGGCCGGATGGTGATCGAGTCGCGCCGCCACGGCGTCAGCCGCGAGGTGATGGCGATCGTCGCGGGCCTCACGATCCAGGACGTCCGCGAGCGCCCTCTCGAGCGCCGCGCGCAGGCCGACCAGCAGCACGCGCGCTTCGTCGATCCCACCAGCGACTTCCTCACCCTGCTGAACCTCTGGAACTACGTCGAGGAGAAGCAGGAGGAGCTCTCCTCGAGCGCCTTCCGGCGCCTGTGCAAGGCCGAGTACCTCAACTACCTGCGCGTGCGCGAGTGGCAGGACGTGTTCCGCCAGCTGCGCCAGCTCGCGCGCCCCCTCAAGCTCGAGCTGGGCGAGCCGAAGGTCGACCCCGACGGGATCCACCGGAGCCTCCTGGCCGGCCTGCTCTCGCACCTGGGCATCAAGGACACCACCTCGCAGCAGGCGCAGCGCGCGGCGAAGAGCCGCGAGCGCCAGAACGTGCAGTACATCGGCGCCCGCAACGCGAAGTTCTCGATCTTCCCCGGCAGCGCCCTGGCCAAGAAGCTCCCCGATGCGGTGATGAGCGCCGAGCTGGTCGAGACCAGCCGCCTCTTCGCCCGCTCGAACGCCGCGATCGATCCGGCCTGGGCCGAGGCGATCGCGGGCGACCTCGTGAAGCGGCAGTTCAGCGAGCCGCACTGGGAGAAGTCGCAGGGCGCGGCCGTCGCCTACGAGAAGGTCACGCTCTACGGCGTGCCGATCATCGCCCGCCGCCGCGTCCAGTTCTCGCGGATCGACGCCTCGTACGCCCGCGAGCTGTTCATCCGGCACGCCCTCGTCGAGGGCGAGTGGGAGTCGCGCCACGCCTTCGACCGCAAGAACCGGGCCCTGCGGGCCGAGCTCGAGCGGCTGGAGGAGCGCACGCGCCGTCGCGACCTGCTCGTCGACGACGAGGCCGTGTTCGACTTCTACGACCGCCGACTCCCCCGCGACATCACCTCGGTGCGCTCGTTCGACTCCTGGTGGCGGACGACCCAGCACGACGAGCCCGACCTGCTGACGATGACGCAGGAGACGCTCCTCCCCGAGGACGCGGAGCAGATCGACGAGACCGCGTTCCCCACGCAGTGGCGCCAGGCCGACCAGCGCTTCCGCCTCTCGTACCGGTTCGAGCCGGGGACGGAGGAGGACGGAGTGACGGTGCACGTGCCGCTCGCGCTCCTGCCCCGCGTGACGCCCCTCGGCTTCGACTGGCTGGTGCCGGGGCTCCGGGCCGAGCTGGTCACCGCGATGATCAAGGCGCTGCCCAAGCACCTGCGCCGGAACGTGGTGCCCGCGAACGACTGGGCGCGCAAGCTCACCGCGTCCCTGCCGCACGACGTGCCGAACCCGCCGACGGAGTCGTTCGCGGCGACCCTGGCCGGAGCGATCCGCCGCGAGGCCGGCGTGGTGGTGCAGCCCGAGGACTTCGACCTCGAGCGCATCCCCTCGCACCTGCGGGTCACCTTCGCCGTCGCCGACGAGCGGGGGCGCACGGTCGCCGCCGGCAAGGAGCTCGCCCCGCTGGCCGAGCGCCTGCGCGGCCGGGTCCGCGACGAGGTCGCCCGCGTGGTCGAGGCCCGGGTCCCCGACGCGCTCGAGCGCCGGGGTCTGAGGACCTGGGACATGCCGGAGCTGCCCCGCATCACCGACACCCGGCAGGGCGGGAACACCATCCGCGCCTACCCCGCCCTGATCGACGACGGCGACTCGGTCTCGATCCGCCTGCTCGCCACGGCCGAGGACCAGGCGCGCGAGCACCCGAGAGGCGTCCGCCGCCTCCTCCTGCTCGCGACGCCGAGCCCCGTCGCCTACGTGCAGCAGCACCTCACCTCGAACGAGAAGCTCGTGCTCGCGCAGAGCCCGTACCAGAACACGACCGCGCTCTTCACCGACTGCCTGCTCGCCTGCGTCGACGCGGTCCTCTGGCGGATGAAGCCCGACGGGATGCTCTTCCTCCGCGCCGAGTTCGACGCCGTGCGCGACCGGGTCTCGGCGAGCGTCATGGACGCGATGTTCGAGACCGTGAAGACGGTCACGACGATCCTCACCACCGCCCGGGGCGTCGAGAAGGCGCTCAAGGCCTCGACGAGCATGGCGCTCCTGCCCGCCCTCACGGATGCGCGGGAGCAGCTCTCGGGCCTGGTCTACCCGGGCTTCGTCTCGGCGACCGGAGTGGAGCGCCTGCGGCACCTCCCGCGCTACCTCGGCGGGATCACCGAGCGCTTCGGAAAGATCGCCGAGAACGTCGGGCGCGACCGCGTCTGGCTGAACGAGGTGCAGGCGGCCCAGGAGCTCTACCGCTCGGCAGGCGGCGTCGTGCCGCTGCCCGCGCACGCCCCGGAGCGGATCGCGCGCGCCCGCTGGATGATCGAGGAGCTGCGGGTGAGCTTCTTCGCGCAGTCGCTCGGCACCGCCGAGAGCGTGTCGCTGCAGCGGATCCGCAAGGTGCTGGCCGGCTGACGCGCCCCTCCGCCGAGGGAACCGCGACCCGTCGAGGGGCCCTCGGGCAGCGGTCTCCCTCGACGAACCGCAGTCCCCTCCGGAGCGCTAGTGTCGTCCGGTGGGCAGCTACACCGATCTCCTGAAGACCCCCGGGGTGGGGCGCATCATCCTCGCGCAGCTGACCGCGCGCTTCCCGTTCGGCATGCTCTCGCTGGCGTTCCTCCTGCACGTGGAGCGGGTGCACCACTCCTACGCCGCCGCCGGCCTGGTGCTCGGCTCGATGTCGATCGGGCAGGCCATCGCCGGGCCGCTGACCAGCCGCCTGATGGGGCGGCTCGGAATGCGCCGCGTGCTGACGATCACCCTCGTGGTCTGCGCGGGCGCGATCATCGCGATGGCCGTGCTCCCGCTCGAGGTGTGGCAGTTCGTCGTGATCGGGTTCGTCGCCGGCCTGAGCATGCCGCCGGTGCAGCCCGCCGTGCGGACCATCTACCCCAAGATGGTCACCAGCTCGCAGCTGACCCCGCTCTTCTCGCTCGACGCCTCCGCTCAGGAGATCATCTGGGTGCTCGGCCCGGTGCTGGCGACGCTCGTGTCGATCCAGGTGTCGACGGTCGCGGGCATCCTTACGGCCGCCGCGTTCCTGATCGGCGGCGGGATCTGGTTCATCGCCTCGCCCGAGGTGGGCCGCGTCCGCATCCCGCGCTCGAAGCGCCGCCTCGGCGTGGTGCTCACGAAGCCCCCGGTGCTGCTGGCCACGGTCGTCGGCTTCCTCCTGATCGGCGCCTGCTCGGCGGTCGAGGCGGGCGTGGTCGCGGTGTTCGGCGAGGGCGGAGTCGAGTCGGGCGTCGTGCTCGCCGTGTTCGCGGCGGGGTCCCTGGTCGGCGGCCTCGCCCTCGGCCACATCCCGATCAGCCGGTGGGCGACCGCGCGGCGGATGCTGATCGTCACGGTCGGCATGGGCCTGGCGGCGGTCTCGACCGACTTCTGGTGGCTGTGCGTCACGCTGTTCCTCGCCGGCATCGGCATCGCCCCCGCTCTCGCGGCGCTGTTCGCGATCACCGCCTCGAGCGTGCGCTTCTCGGACACGGCGGAGGCCTACGGCTGGGTCGGCACCGGTCAGCTGATCGGCGCGGCGCTGGGCTCCGCGATCGCCGGCGTGCAGATCGACCAGGCCGGGCCGACCGCCGCCATCGTCGTCGCCGCTGCCTTCGCCCTGGTCGGCTTCCTGGTGCCCCTGCTCGGCCGCCGGTACCACCCGGATCTCCGCGGGCGCGACGCCAGCCCGCTGCCCGACACCGAGCCGGTCACGCTGCCCTCCTAGGCCGCCACCCCGGTTGTCCGGCGCCTGTCGGGCACCCTAGGGTGAAGGCCCACGACGACGAGGGGACGGCATGGGACTGCGGGAGGACGCGGAGGAGCTGGTGCGCGAGCACCGGCGCGCCGCCGCCCGGACCGACCTCCTCGACCCCTGGTCCGATCCGGAGACCCCGGAGTGGTGCACGGAGCTCGCCGCCGCGCTCTGGCAGGGGTCCTTCCGCCCGAGTCCCGTCTACTTCCGCCGCGAGGAGTCCTCGCACGCCTGGCGCGGCCCGCACTCGACCCGCCTGCACCACCTCGGCTACGGGTGGCAGCTCACCGCGCACCGCGAGCAGCACGGGGTCGTCGCCTCCGAGACGGCGGTGGTCCTCGAGACGGGCTCCCTCTGGCGCGGACTCGGCATCGGCCGGCGCCCCGTGCGCGCGCTCCGCGGCCGGCTCGGCGTCGAGGGCCTGCAGGCGGGCCACGACGTGCACTTCGCCGTGCGCGGCATCGACGAGCGCAGCGACGCGGAGCGCGCCGAGCGGCGCCTCCTCTTCGGGGTGGCCGGTGTCGCGGCGCTGATCGAGGACGACGTGCACGTGGGACCGCACGGCGAGCTCGACTGGAGCGTCTGAGGCGCATGACAGCATGGGAGGCATGAGCGTCCCCCTGATCCCCCTCAACGACGGCCGCGCGATCCCCCAGCTCGGGCTCGGCGTCTACAAGATCGGCGACGAGGAGGCGGCCCGCACGGTCGCCGTCGCCCTGGAGGCCGGCTACCGGCACGTCGACACCGCCACCCTCTACGGCAACGAGCGCGGAGTCGGCGAGGGGATCCGCGCGAGCGGCCTCCCCCGCGAGCAGGTCTTCGTGACGACCAAGGTGTGGAACGACGACCACGGCTTCGACGAGACGCTCGCCGCCTTCGACCGGAGCCTCGAGCTGCTCGGCACCGACTACGTCGACCTCTACCTCGTGCACTGGCCGATTCCCTCGCGCGACCGCTACGTCGACACCTACCGTGCCCTCGAGCGCCTGCAGAGCGAGGGGCGGGCCCGCTCGATCGGCGTCTCGAACTTCGCCGAGGAGCACGTGCAGCGCCTGCTCGACGAGACGGGAGTGGTGCCCGCGATCAACCAGGTCGAGCTGCACCCGCGGCTGCCCCAGGAGGAGCTGCGCGCCTTCGACGCCGCCCACGGGATCGTCACCGAGGCGTGGTCGCCGCTGGCCCGCGGGCGCCTCCTCGACGAGCCGGCCCTGGCCCGCGTCGCCGCGAAGCACGGCGTCTCGCCGGCGCAGGCGGTGCTGCGCTGGCATGTGCAGCTCGGCGTCGTCGTGATCCCGAAGTCGGTGACGCCGGAGCGGATCCGCGAGAACCTGGACGTCTTCGGCTTCGCCCTGGACGACGAGGACCTCGCCGCGATCGCCGGGCTCGCGACCGGTGAGCGCACCGGCCGCGACCCGCGCTTCGACTGAGGCTCCGGCGATGACGGCGGGCAGGGTCCTGCTCCTGCACGGCCTGGGCGGTTCGGGCCGCACCTGGTGGCGGCTGAGCCGCGAGCTGACCGCGGCGGGCTGGAGCGTCTCCGCTCCCGACCTGCGCGGACACGGCGACGGGCCGCGCGGCGGCTCCGCCCGCCACGACGCCTACGCCGACGACGCCCTCGCGCGGGGACGGTTCGACCTCGTCGTCGGGCACTCGCTCGGCGGAGCGGTCGCGGTGCGCGCCGCCGCCCGCGAGTCCGGCTGGGCGGGGCGCCTGGCGCTGCTGGACCCGGTGCTCCGGCTCGCCCCGGAGCAGCGGGCCGCCGTCCGCGCGGGCGAGCTCGCCGGTCTCGCGGTCTCGGCCGAGGAGCTCGCTGTCGCGCAGCCGCTCTGGGACGAGCGGGACCGGGCCGAGAAGCTCGCCGCGGTGCGGGACGCCGACCCGTCCGCGGTGGCGGCGACGATCGACGACAACGATCCGTGGGACCTGCTGGCGGACCTGCCGGGCCTCCGCCCGCCGGTCCTCGTGCTGGCCGGCGACCCGCATGTCGAGACGTTGCTCCCTCCCTCCCTCGCCGCCCTGGTGCTGCGCGCGAATCCGCGCATCCGGTACGCGGTCGTGGCGGGCGCAGGTCACAGCCCCCACCGCGACCGTCCGGAGGAGACGCTCGCGATGCTCCGCGAGTGGGCCGAGAGCCCGGCGACGGCCTGACCGACCCGCCGGCCCGGTCCGTGTTTCGTCCGGATGAAATCTGGCAGGGGGGACTGGGCCGCACCGTTTCCTGTGAATACCCTCGCAGAGGACGCGATCCCCTCCCAGTCTTCGGGAGGTGCGCGTCGGGGCCGCCGACGCGGCGGCCCGTTCTCGAGGAGAGGGAGCCCCAGTGGCGCGAACCACCACGAACACCCCGAGCGGCCGCCGACGCCGCTCGCTGATCGGCTCGAGCGCGATGATCGGAGCGGGCGCCCTCGTCGTCGGCTTCGCCTTCGCGCCGACGGCGAGCGCCGTCGAGCCGGTCGACTTCGCCGACACCGTCACGGTCGACGGCATCATGACCCACCTGGAGGCGCTCCAGGCGATCGCGGACGCCAACGGCGGCACCCGCGCGATCGGCACCCCGGGCTACGAGCTGAGCGGCGCGTACGTCGAGAAGGTCCTCGCGGACGCCGGCTACACGACGCAGCGCCAGGACTTCACCACCGCGACGCAGACGATCGACGCGTTCACGCTGACCACCGGGACCGGCGCCGTCGGCACCCCGATGGAATTCACTCCGTCGACGCCCGAGGGCGGCGTGACCGGCGAGCTCATCGCCCCCGTCGATCCGCTCGGCTGCACCACGGACGCCTGGACCGGCCTCGACGCCACCGGGAAGGTCGCGCTCGTCAGCCGCGGCTCCTGCAGCTTCCTCGAGAAGTCGGTCGCCGCCGGTGCCGCCGGCGCCGCCGCGATCATCATCTACGACAACGCGCCGAGCGACGCCCTCAACGGGACGTTCGGCGGACAGGACGAGGCCGCCGTCCCCGGCGTCGGCGTCACGCAGGCCGAGGGGCAGGCGCTGCTGGCGTCGCTCCCCGCGAGCGTCTCGGTCCTCATCGACCAGACGACGACCGAGGTGGAGACCTTCAACATCGTCACGGAGACTCCGGGCGGCGACCACGACAACGTGGTCATGCTCGGCGCGCACCTCGACAGCGTGCCCGCCGGCCCCGGCATCAACGACAACGGCTCCGGATCCGCGACGCTGCTCGAGACGGCCGTGCAGCTGGCCGCCGCGGGCGACACGACCAACGCGGTCCGCTTCGCCTGGTGGGGCGCCGAGGAGGTGGGCCTGGTCGGCTCCTACACCTACGTCGACTCCCTGACGGAGGAGGACGCCTCGAAGATCGCGACCTACATGAACTTCGACATGGTCGCCTCGCCGAACTACGTGGTCTCCGTCTACGACGCGGACCAGTCCACCTACGAGGCCCCCGTGGACGTGCCCGCCGGCTCGATCGCGACCGAGAAGGCGTTCACCGACTACTTCGACTCGGTCGACCAGCCCTGGATCGACACCGCGTTCGACGGACGCAGCGACTACGACGGCTTCATCTCGGTCGGCATCCCGTCCTCGGGCGTCTTCACCGGCGCCGACGACGTCAAGACGGAGGAGGAGGTCGCGCTGTTCGGCGGCACCGCCGGCATCACGCACGACCCGAACTATCACTCCGCCGCCGATGACATCGACAACATCAACCAGGAGGCGCTCGGCATCACGTCGAAGGCCATCGCCTTCGTGACCGCCTCGTTCGCCGCGGACACCTCCGCGATCGACGCCGAGAAGGACCCGACCACGCCGACCCCGACGCCGGAGCCCACCGTGGCCCCGACCGCCGAGCCGACCGTCGCTCCGACCGTCGCTCCGACCGCGCAGCCGACCGTCGCCCCGACGACCGCGCCCACCACCGCGCCGACGGCCGCTCCCACCCCGAGCAGCACGCCGACCGCCGTGGCGCCGCACCCCGGCGGCCGCCCGCCCCTGGCCTCGACGGGAGCCGACGTCGGCCTGCCGCTGGGCCTCGGCGGACTGCTGATCGCCGGCGGCGTCGGCGGGCTCCTGCTCGCCGCGCTGCGCCGCCGGCGCGCCGAGCGCGGCTAGCCGCCACCGCCCCGGAGCCGTCCGGCCGTCGCCCCGCGCGACGACCGGACGGCTCCGTCGTTCCGCCCTGAGGGGACCCCGGATCGTCGAGACCGCCCGCTGCGGCGGGTCCCTTCGACGGTCGGGGGCTCCCTCACGTCCGACAGGGCTTCCGGCGGCCGGGGGACACGGTGTTCACTGGGCGCATGCGAGCCATCTGGAAGGGCGCGATCACCTTCGGCCTGGTCAACGTGCCGGTGAAGATCTACAGCGCGACCGAGGACCACGACATCCCGCTGCATCAGGTCCACGACAAGGACGGCGGACGGATCCGGTATCAGCGCAAGTGCGAGATCTGCGGCGAGGTCGTCACCTTCGACCACATCGACAAGGCCTACGACGACGGCGAGCGCACCGTGGTCCTGTCCAAGGACGAGCTCAAGGCGCTGCCGGAGGAGCGCGACCGTGAGATCGACGTCGTGCAGTTCGTGCCCAGCGAGCAGGTCGACCCGATCATGTTCGACCGCGCCTACATCCTGGAGCCCGACTCCTCCTCCCCCAAGGCCTACGTCCTGCTGCGCCGCACCCTCGAGCAGACCGACCGCACCGCCATCGTCGAGTTCGCGCTCCGGCAGAAGACCCGGCTCGCGGCGCTGCGGGTGCGCGGCAAGCTGCTGATGTTGCAGACGCTGCTCTGGGCCGACGAGGTGCGCGAGGTCGCGTTCCCGTCGCTCGAGGGCACCACCCGGATCGCCGCCCGCGAGCTGGAGATGTCCTCGCACCTGGTCGACTCCTACTCGGAGGACTTCGACGCGTCGAAGTTCCAGGACTCCTACCAGGCCGAGCTGCGCACCCTCATCGACGCGAAGATCGAGCAGGGCGACGCCCTCGACACCTCCGCGACCTTCGGCGAGAAGCCCGAGGAGGAGGGCGGCGGCGAGGTGCTCGACCTGATGGAGGCGCTGAAGCGCTCGGTCGAGCGCAGCCGCGGGGCGAAGGCGGGGGCGAAGGCGGACCCCGAGGAGAAGGCGCCGGCGAAGAAGCGGACGACGAGGAAGAAGGCCGACGAGGACGCCTCGGCCGACGAGGACTCGGCGCCGAGGAAGACCGCCGCCAAGAAGCCGCCGGCGAAGAAGAGCGCCGCGAAGACCGACGACGAGAAGGCCGCTCCGGAGAAGATCACCCCGAAGAAGAAGCCCGCCGCGAAGAAGGCGGCCTCGACGGCCGAAGCGGAGGAGGAGAAGGCGGCTTCCTGAGCCCCCGCTCCCCCTCGACCTCAGCCGAGGCGGACCGCCGCGCGACTCACGCACACCACTCGTAGGGCGGGACCGAGCCCTCGGCGAGGGTGATGCCGTCCACGTAGTCCCGCTCGAGGTGGAAGAAGAGCGAGCTGCCGGACGCCCCGCTGACCACGGCGTAGTCGCCGTACATCTCGTCGCGCATCACCGCCGTATCGGGGTGCGCGGCCAGCAGCTCCGCGAGGGACGAGCCGAAGCCGATGTCGCGCCAGCTCCGCGGGGCCGGCGCGAAGGCCGACGAGCCCTGGACCACGACCATCAGGACCCGGTGCTCGTCGCTGTCCGCCCGGGCCACGACGTCCACGGAGACGGCGTCGCTCCCGGTGTCGATGTACCGGGCCCACGTGCAGTACTCGGGCAGCCCCTCGCTGACGAGCGGCACGTCGACCTCCACGTCGTCGAACGACTCGCCGAGCCCGATCGGCCCCACGGCGTCGAGCGTCACCTCCCAGGACGAGACGAGCGACGTCGTGAGGCTGGCCGCCGAGGCGTCGGGTCCGCAGGTGCAGACGACGATGCGGCGGATCGTCCCCGCGACCGCTCCGCCGCTGGAGCCGTCGTAGACGATCCGGTAGCCGCTCGCGCTGCCCGGGGCGGCGGCGAAGTCGGCCGACCAGCCGTCGTCGACGGCGACCGGCGCGGACGGAGCGCCGTAGATCGCCTGCGCGGCGGCGACATCGGCGCCGACCGCGACCCCGTCCGCGGTCGATGCTCCGGTCCTCGGGGTGATGGCGGTGAGCACGCCACCGCGGAACTCGAGCGTCGCGAAGGAGCACTCGACCAGGACGACCTCGACGGTCTCGCTCGTCACCGAGAAGCCGTCGAGCGCGAAGCGCGCCTGCTCGAGGGTCATCCCGAGGCGGGCCCTGCCGTAGCCCTCGGCCGTCACGAGGTCGCCGGTCGCGGTCGCCGCCCGCAGCCGTGCTGCGAGCTGGTCAGCGTCGGCCGCGTCGACGTAGCTGCCGGAGCCGAGGGTCGCGATGCACTGCAGCTGCGACTGCGCCTGCTCGTCGGCGTCGACCGCGAAGCCGATGACCTCGATCGAGAGCAGCGGATGCGCCTTCAGCACCTCGCCCGCGACCTCGCAGGAGGACGGCGGCGAGCAGGTGTCGACGCCGTCGCTGACGAGGACGATCGTCGCCGGCTCGTCGGTGGGCAGCTGCTCCGCCGCCGAGCGCAGCGCCGGGCCGATCGGGGTGAAGCCCGACTCGACGATGCCGGCGATCGCCGCCGTGAAGCCGACGGTGTCGACGGGCTGGACCGGCTGGAGGACGGTCACGTCGGAGCAGCCGGCCGCCCGCTCGGCGTCCGAGTTGCCGGTGCCGGTGCCGAAGACCGTCAGCCCGAGCTCGCTCGCCGGATCGAGTCCCTGGACGAGGGTCGTCGCGGCGGCCCGGGCGGCGTCCATGCGGGTGCCGCCCGTCGGGACGTCGCGGACCATCGAGCCGGAGGCGTCGAGGATGAGCATCGTCGGGACGCCGCCCGGGTCCGGGTCCGGGGCCGCGGCGGGGGCGTCGGCGGCCGGGATTCCGGCGGCGCTCGGGACGGCGTCGACCGGCTCCGGGTCGACCGCGGCGTTCGTCGAGGGCTCCACCGCAGCGCCGGGGAAGGGCAGGCCGGAGCCGCCACCGAGGAGCGTCGGCACCGTCAGCACGGCGCCCGTCACGAGCGTCAGCAGCACGAGCGCGCCGGCGGCGGTCGGCAGGATCCAGGCCCTGCTGCCTGCGGGGCGCGGGGAGCCGGAGGAGCGTGGGGTCATCGTGTCGTCCTCGGAGTCGGAGCGGGTGGCGAAGAAGAAGACGTCGGCGTCATGTGGAGCGCTCGCCGATCAGCACGTCGGCGATCACGAGACGCGTGCCGTCCCAGCGCATCGTCGCGGTGACCGGGCGGGTGGGCTGCGAGCCGCCGAGGTCCTCCCAGTACCAGGAGACTCGGAAGCCTCCATCAGCGTCGGCAGTCAGGTCGAGCACCTGGTCGCGATAGCCGCCAGGGACGATCTCGGGAAGTCCGATCGCATCGAGGACGCGTCCGTCGGCAGCGTAGAAGACGAGTGAGTCGGGCCAGTTGACTCCGCCGTGGCTGCAGCCGATCACCGAGACGCCAGCGGCGTCCGCGGTGGTCGGTGCTGCGAGGACGGCGAGGTGCGCCCCCGTCGAGACGCCCTCGTCGTGCAGGTACACGCCGCCCGGCTCGTCCGCGGGAGTCGGCAGGACGCCGTCGACGAGGGTCCCCGCGTCGAACTCGCAGAGCGCCGGCACAGGAGCGGAGGAGAAGAAGGCGGGCGAGAGCGCCGTCGCCGGCGCCTCCGGCAGGCCGTCCTGCGAGAGCGCCCACAGGCCGGTCGGCTCGGGGTCCGGCGTTACGGGCGTGCCGGAGGCGTAGCCGACCGCGGACGCCCCGTCCGCTCGGTTCTGCAGAGCCAGCAACGCGGATCGGGCGAGCCGCTCGGCGACCGCCTTGCCGAGCCCGGAGGAGTCCGGCGACTGCACGAGCCGGAAGACCTGGAGCACGTTCCCCGTGGTCGCCGTGACCACGGCCGTCGTGACTCCGACGTCGTCGCTGCGGACGCCGGCGAACCAGTGCACCGCATCGTCGGGCCCGTCCGAGGGCGCGGACCCGGTCCCGCTCTCGATCCAGGTCGTCGTCCGGAGCAGGTCGTAGTCCTGCGATCGCTCCTCGATGCGGTGGCAGCGCCCCGACGCACGCAGCAGATCGCCGTAGCGGTCCGCGGCAGCAGTCACGCTGGGCAGCAGGAGCAGCTCGCTCTCGAAGCCGGCGCCCGTGCGCGAGCGGTACCCGGCGGGGTGGAGAGCGTCGGCGTCGAGGATCGCCCGGCAGCTCTCCGGCTCGATCCCTCCACCGAGGAAGTCGGTGACCCGCTCGACGCCGAGCTCACCGTCGCCGGGGTCCACTCCGGTCAGCTCGCCGAGGACGCTCCCGCCGACGACGAGCGCCTCGAGCTCGGACGCGAGGTACGTCTCGTCGCCGGTGAGGGCGGCGGGGCTCGCGGGCACGACTCCGGAGGCGACGTCGCGGACGACGCCGCTCCCCCACGGCGTCGCGAGCGCCGCCCATGCGCCGGCGGCGACGACGAGCGCGGCGACGGTCGCGGTGACCGCGACGGAGACGGAGCGGCCGGCCATGTCAGACCGTCGAGCCGGACAGCGCGAGCCGCGTCCGCTCAGGCACGGGTCTCCCCGAGCAGCGACATCGCATTCTGCGCGTAGGCCTCGAAAGTGACGTCCCGCCCTTTCTCCTCCCAGTGCCGGCCGGCTCGGCGCTGCCCGACCACGCCGTTCGCCCATCCGAACGCGTCGGCGCTCCCACCTGCAGCTCGCTCGAGCATGGCGATGTCAGGGGCCTCGACGCGACTGAAGATCGTCGACCAGGCGATGACCGCGCCTGGCTCAGGGAGCACGACGTCGACGGAGCCGTCCGGCCGGAAAGAGAAGAGGAGGAGGCAGCCCGGCGCGTCACGCGAGGAGAGGCAGACCAGGATGGTCGTCCGCTCCCCGCTCCTCATCAGCACCCGGGCGACCCGGAGCCGATCGGGGCTTTCGGGAAGCCGTCGGAGCGCCGATCGCACCTCCTCCAGCGCCGCCTCCTCCACCGTCGCGCCCAGCGCGCTGCGGGCAGCGAGTGTCGCCCCTCCCACATCCGCGACCGCGTCCGCCGAGAGCAGATCGCCGCCGAAGAGCCCGCTCGTGAGCGCCGAAGCGAGAACCTCGCGACGGTCCTCGGCCTGAGCCAGGAACAGCAGCTCAGCCGAGAACAAGGTGCTGATCGTCTTCACAGCTTCGTCCCCATCCAGTAGAAGAAGTCGTTCGTCGTGCCCGCTACTCCGTCGACGATCGACAGACCGAAGCCGCCGAGGCCCTCGTAGCGCTCGGCGAGTCGGATGTGCTGCTCAGGGGTCAGAGTGTCGAACGATGCGCTGTCACCGAACATGAACCGTGCGCCCTGATCGAGGGCACCTCCTGGGCTGTCGTAGAAGGTGTTCACGCCCTGGTAGATGCCGGTGCCGATGAGCTTGCCGCCTTCCCACGCGAGGCCCGCGCCCGGGATGAAGAGTCCGGCGACTCCCGCAAGGGTGTCCAGAGCCGCTTCCACCTGTCCCCCCGTATCCCCGTCTCGTACCGCGGAGTAGAGGTCCCAACCGTTGAAGAGGAATCCGATGGCACTGGCGACACCGCCGAGCGACTTGAACTCCTTGAGCACATCGTCGATGGAGTTCATCCCGGTCCCGCCGGCGTCGACGATCTTCTGCAGGGCCTTGAGATAGGCGGCGCCGTCCGAAGCGAGTCCGTGAACTCCGAGGAGCGCCCTGATCGCCTCGGAGAAGTCCTCCAGCGAGATCTGCCCGACCGTGGTCCCGTCCGGGCGGCCTCCACCGAGTCGAGTACCGCCGTCGCGAGCGCTCGCGCGTTCCTGCTGCTCAGCCTGCTTCAGGACGTCCCGCGAGATGCGCTCGAGGGCGTCCGAGGCGCTCTGCACCTGGCGGCTGTACTCGCTGTCCCACAGCATCCGGAACCGCACGGCCACCGGGCCCATCCAGGCGGCGATGCGGATGCCGCTCCCGATGCGCTGGCGCGAGCCGTTCAGCTGGTCGCTGGCGGACTGGAGCCGCCGCGCCAGGTCGCGCAGCTGCGCCACATCGGCGCCGTACATTCCACTGCTCATCACTTCTCCTCCTCGACGCTCTCGGACGACCGGAGGGGCGGGATCCTGTCGGAACCCGCCCCCGTCGGGTCATCCGTTCGAGACGCTCTCCTGCGCCGACGCGTTCTGCGAGGCGCGCTGCGAAGCGTCCTGCAGCGCGTTGATGACGCGGTTGAGTGCCGCCACGTGCGTGCTCGACCAGTCGTTGCGGAACTGCTCCGCGTCCGGTCCCGTCCACTGCGTGTTGCCGAGCTGGTTCGTGAGGGTCGAGAGCACCTGCTGGATCGTGCTCGCCTCCTGGTTGAGCTTGCTCGAGAGCTGGCGGACCTGCTCGACGTCGAGTCCCCAAACGGCCATGGTGTTCGTCCTTTCGTCGTTGCTCCGGAGCATCCGGAGGCTTGGTTCTCCGGCCGTCCGGCTCCCGCTGGCGGGTTCCCGGTCGACCTGTGGAGAAGTTATCGAGGGCTGGACGGGGGGTCGATGGGCACGGGTGCCCATGCCTCCCCCCGGGTGCTTCAGCCCGAGTCCGTGGCGATCTGCAGCTTCACCGACCGGCCGCGACCGATGAGGAACCCCCGGCCGGGCGGAAGATCCGCGCGGCGGATCCTGCCGAGTGGAGTGCCGAGAAGCGTGTCGCCGTCCGTCTCGCCGGGAACGACCAGGAGGCCTCGCCTGCCCGCCTTGAAGGGCTGCGCGAGCGTGTAGGACTGGCTCCATGTCGACGACTCCCCTTCGCCGACCACGAAGACGCCGGCCCGGACACCGGCTCGCACGAGCCGGTCGAGCGCCATCTCGGCCTCGGTCCCGGTGAAGTCGGTGAGCCCCTCGATCACGAGGGCGCTGCCCGCCGGCCCGAAGCGTCCGAGCTCGATCTCGCTGGTGAGCGAATCGGCCGCCGCCGCGACCTCGGGGACCCCGACGACGCTGGCACTCCAGGCGGGCCTGGCCCCGAGACCGGACCGCCGAGAGGCGAGGTGGACGACGCGCGCTCCGCGCCCGCCTCGCCGCAGTGCCGCAGCGAGCGAGGCGAGCGCGGTCGTCCGTCCTCCCCCCGGCGACCCTGCGACCAGGAACGCACCGGAGGCGTCCACTCCGATCGGGGCGAGATCCTCGTCGGCGAGTCCGATGCAGACGCCGGACGATGCGACGGCCGGCAGGCCGGCAAGAGGTACGACCTCCGGGAGGCGCTCGACGGGCGAAGCAGCCACAGCGCCCTGCCGGCGCATCGCGTCGGCCAGGCTGGCGATCTTGCGGGCCTGGATGGCCACGTTCGACTCGCCGCCGAGCACGGCGATCTGCACCTCGCTGCCCTCGCTCACGCCGCGTCCCGGAGGCGAGGTGGCGGAGAGCACGTCCTTGGGCACGCCGAGCAGCAGGTAGTCGTCCTCGGCGGCGAGCCGGAGCACGACGCGGCGCTGGATGGTCGAGTTGAGGGAGGTGGGCACCGAGTTGGGACGGTCGCCCGCGACGACGATGTGGATCCCGAGCTGCCGCCCGTCGGTCGCGATCTGCGTGAAGACGCTGAACCAGGCACTGGTGCCGGCGTACTCGTAGGCCTCCCGGAAGGCGCCGATGCCGTCGACGAGCAGCAGGATCCGCGGTTCGTCGGGGCGATCCGCGAGCCGGCGGTACTCCCCGATCGTCGAGGCGTCGACGGCGCCGAAGCGTTCGGCGCGGTCGGCGACGAGGTCGCGGAGCATCCGGAGCAGGCGCACGACCCGCTCGTCGTCGTCGCCGCGGACGATCGCGCCGACGTGCGGCAGGTCGTTGAGCATCTGCAGGCCGTTGGCGCCGAAGTCGAGGCCGTAGACCTGCACGGGGCCTCCGCGCGGCGTCACGGCCGCCGCGACCGCGATCGAGCGCAGGGTCGTCGACTTCCCCGAGCCGCCGGTGCCGAAGACGGCCATGTTGCCGTCGCGGTCGGGCTCGTAGAAGACAGTCGGCTGGCTCTGCGTCTCGGGGCTGTCGACGACCCCCAGCAGCAGGCGGTCGTCGGTGCGCGGGTGCGGCAGCTTCGAGAAGTCGTAGGCGGGGGCGAGCTCGTCGAGCCAGGGCTTCCGCGGTGCGGGGACGCGCGCCTCGGCGGCCGCCCGGCCGATCGTCGCCACCATGCGGGCGATGTCCGTCGGACCGGGGTCCCCGGTCTCCTCCGCCTCGACCGTGCTCTGCTCCCAGGCGGCGCCGGAGCCGAAGGCCATCTCCTCGATGTCGATCCGGGGCGGCGGCGCCTCACCGGTGGTCCGCCCGCCGGCGTAGCCGGTCTGGAAGCCGGCGATCCGGCCCGGTCCCGTCTTGGCGGCCCCGCGCCCGGGGATGCCGGGGTCGAAGGAGGCCGCCATCGGCGTGCCCAGGATGTCGGTCGAGTCGTCGGCGTCCGCCATCCGCAGGGCGATGCGCAGGTTGGTGTTCGCGCGGAGGTTGTCCTTGATGACGCCGGCCGGCCGCTGCGTGGCGAGGATCAGGTGCAGACCGAGCGAGCGGCCCCGCTGGGCGACGTCGACCACGCCGTCCACGAACTCCGGCACCTCATTCACCAGCGCGGCGAACTCGTCGACGATGATCAGCAGGCTCGGCGGGGTCTCCGGGTCGCCCGTCTTCTCCATTGAGACGAGGTCCTTCATCTTCTTGCGGTTGAGCAGGTGCTCCCGGTAGCGCAGCTCGGCCCGGAGGCTGGTCAGCGCGCGGCGGACGAGGTGCGGCGAGAGGTCGGTGACCAGGCCGACGGTGTGCGGCAGCTGCACGCAGTCGGCGAAGGCCGCGCCGCCCTTGTAGTCGACGAAGAGGAGGGCGACGCGGTCGGGGCTGTAGGCGGACGCGAGGCCGAGCACCCAGGACTGCAGGAACTCCGATTTGCCGGCTCCCGTGGTCCCGCCGACGAGAGCGTGCGGTCCCTGGCTGCGCAGGTCGAGGTAGAACGGCTCGGTGCCGGCCGAGCCGACGAGCGCCCGCAGCGAGCCGGCCGAGCGGCGCCGCACGGGGGCGGACCCGTCGCGCACGGTGATCGACTTGCTCTCGCGCCAGCGGTCGATGACCGCGCCGGACGCGGCGATCAGCTCGGGACCCGCCAGTGCGGCGTAGGCGACCTCGCGCGGCAGATCGGACGAGTCCTCGACCGGGACCCCGCCGTCGACGACGGGCGAGAGGGAGCGCGCGAGCGCGAGGGCCGTGCTCGCGTCGACGGTCTCGAAGACCACCGGGTGCGAGTGCTCGCCGAGGCGGACCTGCCCGGTCGTCGCGGGCGAGCCCGGGTCGGCGACGAGCAGGAAGCTGCGGGCGGCGGCGGGGAGCTCGGCGATGCTCGCGGAGCACCACAGCACGTGGACGCCCGCGTCCGGCCCGCGCTCGGCCAGCCGGATCAGCCGAGCCCGGTCGACGGGAGCGTCGTCCTCGACGACCACGATCACCGCGGGCGTCACGGGATCGGGCAGGTGGTCGGCCTCCTCGGGGCCGACCGAGCCGCGCAGGGCGGGCCCCTCCTCGCGCCGCTCCTCGACGAGCTCCTCGAGCCGGGACAGCAGCGACGCGCCGGACCCGGGGTTGTCGGCGAGGTGCTCCCCCGCGAGGGGCGAGTGCACCGAGCCGGTGTGCGGCAGCCACTCCAGCCACGACCAGGTCGAGCGCGAGGCGGGCGAGGTGAGCGCCGCGACGGCGAGCTCGGCCGGCGAGTGCGTGCCGACCAGCTGCACGGCGATCGCGCGGGCGACGTCGGCGCGGACGGCGGCCGGCCCGGCGATCCCGAGCGCACCGCTGCTGCGGAGCTCGGCGACGACGGGAACGCCGTGCACGAGGCGGTGACGCTCGACGGTCGCGGCCAGCTCGCGGAGGAACTCCGGCTCGGTGTCGTTGCCCGCGGTCTGCTCGATCCGGCAGCGGGAGGGGAGCGAGCCGACGCCGAGCCGCACCGCGAGGAAGCCGCGGTGCTCGGGGCGGTGGGTCCAGAGGTCCTCGCCGCGCTGGGCGATCGCGGTGACCGCGTCGGCGGCCGACGGCTGCTCGGCGAGGCGCACGGCCCGCTCGACGGCCTGCGCGGCCCGGACGTCCTCCTCGAGGGCCTCGAGCGAGCGGGAGAACGCGGCGACCTGCGCCTTCCGGGTCCGCCGCTCGGTGACGGTGTGGTCGATCCAGGTGCCGATCGCGAGCAGCGGGCTGAGGGCGACGAAGATCACGCTCAGCAGCTGCTGCGTGAGCACGTAGAGCACGGCGCCCATGATCAGCGGGGCGACGAGCGCGAGCAGCGGGAACCGCTGGGGCGTCGGCCGGGACGGCGGCGTCGGAGCGGGGAGCACGCGCTCCTCGAACCGCACGACGACCCGCGGTGAGCGCGTGAAGTCGATCACCGGAGTGGTGGGCGGGGCGCCGCCGAGGCGGGCGAGCGGAACGACGCTCATGGCGCTGTCGCCGATCACGACGACGTCGGCCGGGGTGAGCATCGCCCTCTGCACGAGCCGCCCGCCCATGCTGAGGCCGTTCGCGGAGTTGGTGTCGATGATCTCCACCGTCTCGCCGATGCTCACCCTCGCGTGCCGCTTGGAGATCAGCGGGTCGGAGAGCCGCACGTCGACCCCGCGCTCCCGGCCGAGACGGCTGGTGCCGGCAGGGAGCGGAAACTCGCGGCCCGCGTCGGGGCCCGAGAGCACGCGCAGCACGGCGACCGCCGGGCCGCGGTCCCGGTCGGCGCCGTCCGCGGCGGCGGCCCGCGAGATCTGCACGGTCCCCCCGGAGCGGATGCCGGCCTCCACAATCGCGAGATCGGGGTGGATCGAGCGCGGGCGGTCGAGGCCGCTCGCGCCGAGGACGTCGAGGGTGACCGGTCCGGCGCCGCCGGATCCCGCGTGCTCGCGGTCGGTCCGCAGCGGGTCTGCCTCGAGCAGGGCCGCGGCCACCGCGCCGACCGAGACGGTCGCATCGACGGTGACGACGACGTCCGTGCTCGTGCCGGACGCGCGTCGGAGTGTCAGCTTCAGGCGCATCAGTCGGTCCCGTCCTCGTCCGGCTCGTCCTGCGGCGCGTCCAGGAGCGGGAGATCGGCGCGGGTGACCAGCCGGCTGGTGACCGCGTACTCGACCAGGCGGGTGCGGCGGTGGGTGGCCAGCGAGCCGGTCTCGCCGCGCACGCCCTGCACGCCGACGCGGGCGAGCTTCTCGCAGACGTTGTCGAGCTTGCGGTTGAACCGGGTCTGCGTCCAGCCGAGCCGCGCCGCCGCCTTGGCCGAGCTCGGGATCACGCTCGTGCCGGTGCCCTCCCGGCGCAGCATCGGCTCGCAGAGGGCGACGATCAGCAGCCGCTGCGACGCCGTGAACGGGGTCACGCCGATCGTCGTCGCCCCGGTGAGGGCGCGCGGTGCGAGCACGGAGTCGAAGGTCGGCCTGCTCGAGTACAGCGTCAGCTCGTAGGTGGTCGGACCGGCCGTGAACACCACCATCGTCGTGCCGAACACGATCGGCAGGCGGCTGCCGGGTGAGAGCCAGGCCTGGATGCCGCCCGAGCCGTCGGTGACGGTCGCCGACAGCCGGCTCCCGACGTTGCAGAGCCACCAGAGACCCTCGGCGCGGACGATCTGCAGGAACCGCCGGTGCAGGAACGGATTGTCGTCGAGGTCGAGGGCGCCCTCCCGGCCGATCTCGAAGGGCTCGTCGCCGAGCGGGAACCACTCGCCGCAGAACTCGACGCTCAGCTCGGCGTCGGCGACGACCGGCATCGGCACGGTGCCGCTCACGGCGCGCACGCCGTCGTCGGGGCCGAGGCGCGGCCGCTCTGGCGGAGCAGCGTCACCTCGAGGCAGGTCTGTCCTGAGGCGTCGGCGGGGACCGTCACGGTGCTCTCCTCCTGCGTGCGGGGATCGGGGATCGAGCCGGTGCCGGCCGGAGCCCAGAGGAAGCGGTCGCCGTCCTCCGGCTGCGGGTTGGTCCAGGTGAAGACGACGCCGTCGGCACCGACCGCGCCGGCGAGTCCGGTGACGGCGGGGACGTCGACCCGGCCGACCGGATCGGCGGGCGCCTCGGGCGCCGTGGTGCGGCGGGGGTCCGCGGTCGAGGTCGGCATCGCCGCGACCAGTGCGGCCCCGCCCGCGACGGAGGCGGCCGCGAGTACCGCGATCCCGGTGATCACGAGCGGCCGGCGACGGCGCGCGGGCGCCGGTGCGCTCCGCGGCGGCTCCTGGACCGGCGCGCGGGGCTCCGACAGCGGAGCCGGGGCGACGAAGGAGGCGGCGGACCCGCGCGCCATCGTCCGCTCCAGGTCGAACGCCGGGACGCCGGAGATCTCGGCGAGCGCCGGCGCGGCCGCGCGAGGAGCGACGGGTCGCGGCACCGGATCGATGCTGACGATGCCGCGGATGCGGGTGTTGCCGTCGTCCTCCTCCTCCACCCGCTCCTGCGGCAGGGCGTCGTCGAGCACGTCGGCCGTGGTGACGGCGAGGGAGAGCTCGACCTGGATCCGCTGCAGGGCGCGGCCGAACTCGAGGGCGGTGGTGAAACGGCCCTGCGGCGCCTTCGCCATGCTGATGGCGAGCACCCGGTCGAGCGAGGCCGGCGCGTCGGCGCGCCCGAGCGGCGGCAGCGGCGCCGAGCGGATCCGCTCGATCAGCTCGTGCGAATTGATCGAGCGCCCCGGCAGCTCGAACGGCGAGCGCCCGGCCAGCAAGGAGTAGACGGTCGCGCCGAGGGCGTAGACGTCGAGGGCGACCTCGTTCGGGATCTCGGCGCCGAACGCCTCGGGGGGCGACCATGGGATCGACAGTCCTGCGAGGTCGGCGGAGCCGTCCAGGAGCGCTCCGGCGATGCCGAAGTCGGTGAGGGCCGGCCGGTCGTAGGCGGTCACGAGCACGTTGGCGGGCTTGATGTCGCGGTGCAGGATGCCCGCGCGGTGCACGGTCTCGACCGCGCCGGCCACCTGGATGCCGATGCGCAGCGCGTCGGCGACGGCCAGCCGGCCGCTCTTCAGCCGGACGGCGAGGTTGGGGTTCGGGCAGTACTCCATCGCCAGGTAGGGCCGGCCGTCGGCGGCGATGTCGGCCTGGTAGATGGTGACGATCGACGGGTGCGTCGAGAGGGAGGCCATCAGGTTCGCCTCGGCCTCGAACGCGTCGCGCTCGCGATCCGTCGTCAGGCCTGCGCGGAGCACCTTGATCGCGACGGTGCGCCGGGGGCGGGCCTGCTCGTAGAGGAAGACGTCGGCGAAGCCGCCGGAGCCCAGCGGCCGCTGGAACTCGAAGCCCTGGATCGCGGGGGGCGGGGACGACCGCGGCGCGCTCATGCCTGCTCTCGGATCGTCACGGTGACGCCGTCGCCGAGGTCGAGGACGTCGCCGCCGGCGAGCACCATCGACTCCGACCCGGTGAGCCGCACGGGCACCTGCCCCGAGCGGAGCAGGAGCGTGCCGTTCACCGACGCCAGGTCGCGGACGACGACGAACCGGCCCTCCGCGCGGACCTCGACGTGGCTGCGCGAGATGTCCTGGAGCGGGCTCGGCACGGTGATCAGCCGCGGCAGCTCGTGCGCGGCCACGCGGCCCGCGGAGGGGCGCCGGCCGATCACGACGGGACGGTCGAGCTCGACGACGTCGCCGGTGGAGAGCTCGAGGCGGGCGATCGCGCTCGTCGGCGTCGGCGTCGCCGGGGCGGGCGCGAGGGCGCGCAGCTCGGCGATCGAGATCGTGTGCCCGTCGTGGTCCCCGTCTCCGACCTCCGGAGACGGCGACGCGGCCGGGACGAGGTCGATCAGCCCGTGCTCGTCCTCCGGCTCGCGGATCGCGGCGTCCTCGACGACCCGGGCGACGGTCTCGCCGAAGAGGTGGTCGTACTCGTCGTCGGCGGCGCGGACCGTGTCGGAGACGGGCACGCGGGTCTCGTCGTGGCCGAGGGGGGCGGCGGCGGGCTCGGGCGCGGCGGCCGGCGCGGAGACGGCGGGCGGCGCCGGAGCCGCAGGGGGCGCGGCGGCGGGCGGGGCGGAGTAGCCCCACTCGTCGAGCTCGCCGGTCTCGGCCGCGGGCTCGGCGGCGGGGATCCGCCCGACCGACGCCGGGTCCGCGTCCTGCGGCTCGACGACCACCGGATCGACGACGACCGGCTCGACGAGCACCGGCTCGACGGTGACCGGCACCGCGACCACCGGCGCCACCACGACCGGGACGGCCTCCTCGGCCGGCGGCGGCGCGGCGGGAGCCTCGACGGCAGCGACCCCGACGACCTGCGGCTCGACGATCGCCGTGTCGACGACCGGCACGACCTCGACGACCGGCTCCTCCTCGGTCGGATCCGCCACGTCGCCCACCTCCGCGCCGACCGGCCGGGCTTCGAGGGTCGCGCCCCGGAACGTCGCCGTCAGCCGCGAGCAGAGCACGACCCCGCTGCCGATCGGCAGGCTCAGCGCCGCCCCGCGCCGGCCCGCCTTGACGCGCAGGCTGATCGAGACCGGAGCGGCGATCATCCGCTCGTTCCAGGTGGTCACCCCCTCGCCGGAGAGTGCGACGACGGGCGCGTCGTCGCCGAGCTCCTCGATCACCTCGACGAGCAGATCGCCGCGGACCGCGACCCGCGACAGGTCGTCCTCGAGGGAGACGACGGCGAACGGCGGGAGCGCCAGCAGGCCGGCCCCGAAGACTCCGGTGAGCGACTCGAGCACGCCCGCGAGGCCGCGGCCCGCCGCGAAGGCCTCGGAGACCTGCTTGACGCCCTCCTCGCCCAGCACGTCGGGCAGCAGCGCCATCCCGCGGTCGGAGACGACGCCGAACCAGCGGCCGGGTCGATAGCGGATCTCGGTCACGGGCGAGCCCCCTCGGTGTCGGGAGTGCCGGCGACGAACGGTGCCGCGACGATCTCGCGCGTGACGATCGCGCGCGGCACGGTGTCGTCGCTGACGGCGGTGGCGAGCGGCAGCCGGTCGCTCGGCACGGTGCGATCGAGGTCGTCGCCGGCGCTGACGGCCGTCGCGTCGATGACCAGCACGGTCAGGTTGTCGCGGCCGCCGTGGAGGAGCGACTCGTGCAGCAGCCGGGTGGCCGCGGCCTGCGGGTCGGCCTCGTCGCGCAGGACGAGAGCGATGCGGGCGTCGTCGAGCTCGGTGGTGAGCCCGTCGGAGCAGACCAGCATCCGGTCGCCCGTCGCGGCGGGGAGCAGCCAGAAGTCGGGCGCACCGGCGCTGCCCGCACCCAGCGCCCGGGTGATCACGTTGCGCTGCGGGTGGGTCTGCATCCCGGAGGCGTCGAGCTCGCCCGCCTCCACGAGCTCCTGCACCACCGAGTGGTCGACGCTGACCTGCTCGAGGGCGCCGTGCGCCATGCGGTAGGTGCGGGAGTCGCCGAGGTTGAACACGAGCCAGTAGCCCAGGTCCTCGATCTCGGCGATGGCCAGTCCGCTGACGGTCGTCCCGGCGCTGCGCTCGGTGCTGAGGGCCAGCTCCGCGATGCGGACCTGGGCGCCGGCGAAGCACTCCTCGATCTCGGAGACGCGGACCGTGTCGTGGCCGACCAGGCTGCGGAACTCGTCGACGGCGATCGCGCTGGCGACCTCTCCGGCGTCGTGCCCGCCCATGCCGTCGGCGACGACGAAGACCGGGGGTTCCGCGACGTGCGAGTCCTCGTTGATCGCCCGCTTCATCCCGCGGTCGGTGGCGCTGCCCCACTGCACGGCGATCGGGCTGCCCGCAGCGCTCATGCCCACTCCACCGCCGCCGTGCGGTCGCCGAAGGTCAGCGTGGCGCCGACGGGCACCGCGGCGCGACCGCCGGGCGGCACCGGGGTCGCCGTGCCGTCGATCACGACCCCGGTCCCGTTGGTCGAGTGCCGGTCGATCACCGAGAGCTCGTCGCCGAGGAGCTCGAGCCGCGCGTGCGTCTTCGAGATCGAGCGGGTCGTGTCGGCGAGCGCCACCAGCTCGCCCGCCGCCTCGCCGGTGCGCGGCGCGGGGTTGCGGCCGACGAGCGCGGAGTCGGAGACGACCACGACGGTCCCGTCGTCGAAGCGGAGCCGGACCGCGCGCGGGCGCGGTTGCGCGGGGGCGCCGGCGCTCATCCGGGTGAGCTCGAGGTCCTCCGGCTCGTGCGCGGGGGCGCTCGGCCGGGCCGGAGCCGGGGCGGCGGAGCCGGGCACGGCGGAGATCACGCCGCCTGCGGGCGGTCCCGCGAAGCTCGCCGGCGCGGCGGCCGGCGCGGAGTACACGGCGGGCGCGGCGGTCGCGGGCGCGGAGGCGAGGGGCGCGGAGTACGCAGCGGGCACGGCAGCGGCGACCGACGACTCCGCTGTCGCACGCGGAACGACCGGCTCGTCGAGGTCGGCGACCACGGCCACCGACGAGGTCGGCACCGGCGCCTCCCGCAGGGACGAGACGGGACGCGACGCGCCCGCCGAGCGGGTGTCGATCATCCAGGTGCCCGTGGCCTGGTCGTGCCAGCCGCGGTTCTCCCCCGAGGTGTCGAACAGCGGCGAGAAGTAGCCGACGATGATCGCGGCGCAGAGGTTGAAGACGACGTTCCGGCCGGCCGCCTTCCAGAATCCGAGCGGTTCCCCGCTGTCGTAGCGCACGAGGCGCAGACCGAGCATCCGCATCCCCGGGGTGCCCCGCCCGCCCTGCGCCTTCGTGTAGAAGAGGCCGAAGGCGAGGATCAGAACGGTCGGCCCGAACGCTCCGAAGTACGCGATCGCACTGTAGGCGCCGGTCGTGGAGGCCGTCTGCCAGAGCGCCCAGGTGAGGAGCCAGACGATCACGTAGGAGAGGAAGAACCAGACGCCGACGATGACACTGTCCAGCAGGTAGGCCCCGACCCGGGGGCCGAGCGCGGCCGGAACGCCGAACGGCACGGCCGCTGTCCGGCGCGGAGTCCCGGCGCTGAGGGCAGCCGCCCCGCAGCCGCGGCAGAACGCCGCGCTCGCGTCCATCGTCGTCGAGCAGCGCGAGCACACCCAGCCGGACGTCGTCGTGTCAGCCATGGAGATCCTCGTTCCTCGCGGGTCGCCCCGTCGTGTTCGTCCGGGCGCCGCGGGCGGCGGTGGTGGCGCGGGTCAGCCAGGCCGGCCGCAGGGAGCGCAGGGACAGGCGCGCCCGGAGCCGCCGCCAGGGCGAGACGGTGGCGTGCAGCTCCGCGACGAGCGCGTCGGTCTGCTCCCAGAAGGCGGCGACCTCGGCGTCGACCGGATCCAGCGGCCCGAAGACCGCGGCATCGGCCCGCCGGGCCAGGACCGCCACCCCTGCGCTCGGGTACTCGGAGTGCAGCAGAGCCGCGTCCTCGAGGCGGGTGGCCCCGGCCGGGACGACGGTCCCCAGGTCGGCGGCGCGGTCGAGCACCTCGTCCCAGCCGCCGCTGATCCGGTCGGCCGCATGCTCGGCGCCCACCCGCGCCCGGCGGCGTCGGCGCTTGAGGGCCGCGATGAGCAGCGCGGGGCCGAAGAGCAGCGCCGCCAGGCCGACGACTCCGCCGGCGACCGCGAGCACGACGCCGATCCAGCCCAGGTCCGGGCCCCGGTCGTCCTCGGTCTCGTCCTCCTGGACCACGTCCGGCGGCACGACGGCCGGCTCCTGCGGGGGCGGCGGCGGCTGGAGGACCTGGGCCTTCGGCTGGGCCGCCGGCTCGGGCTGCTGATCCTGCAGGATCTGCTCCTTCGGCGGCGTGGGATCGAAGGCCACCCAGCCGTGCTCCGCGAACGCGACCTCGACCCACGCGTGCAGGTCGTCGCCGGTGAGCGCGACGTCGCCGGAGAGATCCGACCCGGCCGCCGGGTAGTAGCCCATCACCACGCGGGCCGGGAGACCGAGCTCGTCGACCATCAGCGCCATCGTGGTCGCGTAGTGCTCGTCGTCGCCGACCATCCCCCTCTCGTCCGTGAGCAGCAGCTGCAGCCGCTCCGAGCCGTGACCGGGGCGGGACTCCGCCTCGCCCTCGAGGCCGTGGCTGAAGTAGCCCTGCGTCGAGAGCGTGGTCGCGATCGCCCGCACCTGGCTGAGCGCGGTGGTCGCCTCACCCACCGAGGCGAGCGTCGCGTCGGTGAGCGCCTCCGGGACGTCGACCGGCGTCGGCACGGTGACGGGTGCCGCGACGGCGTCGGCGAGGTCCTCGTCGCTCGGCACCGGGGGGAGGGTCGTGGTCAGCGTGTAGGAGTCGCCGGCCGCGAGCCGCGAGGTCACGACCGCGACGCCGGTCTCGTCGTTGTAGTGCAGCGATCCGCTCAGCGCCTCGGCCCGCGGCCCGGCGAACTCGATCGACGACGGGTAGCCCGCGTCTGGCAGCCAGACTCCGCCGAGGTCCGCCGCGGTGAAGCGGAGCACGGCCGGCGTGCCCTCGTGCTCGCCGGCGATGGTGCTGCCGACGCGGGCGAAGCTGCCGGAGCCGCCCCCGCCGCCGGTCACGTCGAAGACGGTCCCGGTGTACGCGTCCATGGTCGCGAGGCGCACCCGCACGCCCTCCTGCAGGCCCGACACCGTGAACAGGGTCGCGTCCTTCTGATCGCGGACGGTCTTGCGGAAGGAGGCGAGCGGCGTCGGGTAGTCGTCGAGGTCGAACGGCGGCACGATGTCCTCGCGGAGAGTCGAGCGCGACCCGGCCGGGGCGACGGCGCCGGCGGAGACGCCGACGACTGCGGCCGCGAGCGCCAGGACGAGGGCGCCGGAGCCGATCCGGCGCAGCCGCAGCTGACGGACCGCGGAGGGGTCGACCGCCCCGTCGCCGCCGGCGGCGGAGGTCTGCGCCGACTGGCGGCGCCAGGCCGCCCAGGCCAGCCCGACGACGCCGAAGGCGATCGCCTGGGCGAGGGGCGCGACGGCGTCCGCGGTGCCGAAGAGGATCGAGACGAGCACCAGAGCCGCGGCCGGCACGAGCGCCCAGACCGGGCGCGGGGCGCGCAGGGCGATCGTCGCCGCGACGACGGCGCAGACCAGCGCGGCGCAGAACGGCACGACGAGCAGCTCCGGGAAGCCGTTCGCCGGCGGCTCGACGGTGAGCAGGCTCTTCCACGAGGTGACCAGCGCGGTCGCGAGGCCCAGGAGGCTCTCCGGGCTCGGGATGACGCCGAGGAGGCCCGCGGAGCGGAACGCCGCCGCGGTGCCGACGAGGGAGTAGGCGGCGGCGGTCACCGCGGTCGTCGTCAGCAGGCCCCAGCGGGCTCGCGCCGCGAGGGCGCCGACCGCGAGACCGGCGACGATCCCGAGGCCGCCCGCGACGAGGTGGTCCGCGCCGGCGAAGACCCGGCCGAAGCCGATCGCGCCGACGGCGAGCAGCACCGCGAGGGCGACCAGATCGACGGCGACGGCCGCCGGTGCCCGGCCCCTCACGCGGCACCTCGCCGCACGGCCGCCGGCAGCTCCTCGAGAGCCGGGACGCTGAGCAGCGCGAGCTCCCCGATGCTGCGGCGGGCGGCGGGCCGATCCTCGTCGCAGCTCACGCCGAGGACGCGGGCGTCGGGGGGCAGCTGCCGGGCCGCCGAGCGGAACCGCGGTGCCGTCACCTCCGAGCCGACGACGAGGATCACGACCGACGCCTGCGGCACCGAGCGGGCGAGGGAGCGCGACAGGCCGACGAGGTCGCCCCTGCTCTGCCCGAGCTCCACCCCGGAGAGGTCGTCGAGCAGGCGCTTGCCTATGCCCGCGTGCAGCGACCGGCCCTGCACGAGCACGCTGAGCTGCTGCCCGTCGCGCAGCGCCTGGAGGCCGAGGGAGGCGCAGCTGGAGACGGCGAGCTCGAACTGCTCGTCGTCGCGGTAGTCGGCGGGATCGAGCGACAGGCCGATCGCGAGGTGCGAGCGCCGCGTCTCCTCGAACTGGCGCACCATCAGCGTGCCGGTGCGCGCCGTGGTCTTCCAGTGCACGTAGCGGCGGTCGTCGCCGGGCGCGTAGGCGCGGAGGGCGTGGAAGGAGACGTCGTTGTTGGAGAGCTCCGGGGCCGGCCGGCCCTCGAGGTCCTTGAGGAAGCCGGACGACGAGCCGCCGACGGCGACGGTGCGCGGGTGCACGAAGAGGTCGCCGGGCACGGTGTGCGGCACGACGCGGCGGAAGAGCCCGAGGCCGTCGCCGCGGACCGAGCGGACGGGTCCGACGCGGATCACACCGCGCCGCGCCGTCGGGATGGTGAAGAGCTCCTCGTGCACGGCCGCCGCCTCCAGCCGCGGGAGCGGGAACACCGCCAGCCCGCCGCCGACCGGCAGCTCGACCCGCGCGGGCAGGAGCGAGCGGGCCGAGGCGTTGCGCACCTCGACGCGGCCGACCGCCCGCTCCCCCGCGACCACCCGGGTGGTCGCGAGATCGAGGTCGACGGAGTAGGCGGAGCGCCCGATCATGAACGGAGCGGCGGCGATCAGCACCGCCAGCGCCAGGACCGCGAGCAGGACCAGCTCGCTCCAGCCCTGCACCGCGCCGACGATCCAGGCGAGGCCGGCCAGCGCGAGGAGGACCCAGGCGAACGAGGTCGCCACCGCGACCACGGGCACGGCGCGGGAACGCACGGGCGCGAGCAAGACGCCGGCCGTCTCGACCACGTGGCGCGACCGCTCGACGGCGGCGCCCGCGCGTCGCGCGAGCCCCTCCCTCCGGAGCACTCCGATCCCGGTCATGCCGCTTGACGCTCCTGCGGCGCGGCGACCTCGGCGAGCACGCGCCCGAGCACGCCGTCGGCCGTGGCGCCGGCGAACTCGGCCTCGGGATCGAGGACGAAGCGGTGCAGCCAGACCGAGGCGACCAGCTGCTTGACGTCGTCCGGAAGCACGTAGTGCCGGCCGTTCGCCGCCGCCCAGACCTTGCAGGCGCGGATCAGCGCCATCGAGCCGCGGACCGAGACGCCGATCCGGGTCTCCGGCGCCGAGCGGGTGGCCTCGGCGAGCTGCACGACGTAGCGCAGCACGGCGCCGTCGACGTGCACGGTCGCCGCGAGGTCGGCCATGTCGGCGACGGCCTGGGTCGTGATGATCGCGCGCAGCCCGGCGGAGGGGTTGCGCTCCCCCGCACCCGCCAGGATCCGCTCGGCGGACGCCGCGTCGGGGTAGCCGATCGAGGTCTTGATCAGGAAGCGGTCCAGCTGCGCCTCGGGCAGGCGGTAGGTGCCGGCCTGCTCGATCGGGTTCTGCGTGGCGATGACGAGGAAGGGCCGCCCGACCTCGTGGCCGACGCCGTCGACCGTGACCCGCGACTCCTCCATCACCTCGAGCAGCGCCGACTGCGTCTTCGGCGAGGCGCGGTTGATCTCGTCGGCGAGCACGATCGACGCGAAGATCGGGCCGCGGTGGAAGTCGAAGCGCCCCGACTTCTGGTCGTAGATCGTCACGCCGGTGACGTCGCTCGGCAGCAGGTCGGGCGTGAACTGGATCCGGTTGCTGGTGCCCTGCACCGTCGCCGCGATCGCCTTCGCGAGGCTGGTCTTGCCGGTCCCCGGCGCGTCCTCGAGCAGCACGTGCCCCTCGGCGAGCATCGCCGTGAGCACGAGCGAGACCACCTCGGACTTGCCGAGCACGGCCTGCCCGACGTTCTGCACGAGCTTCTCGAACGTGGCGGCGAACCAGGCGGCCTGGTCGGGTGTCATGGTCATCAGTGCGATCCCTCTTCTCGGTGCCGACGCGGGGTCAGCACGGCTTGATTCCCGGTACGCCGGTGTCGGTAGAAGCGGCGGAGACGTACCAGCCGTCACCCATGCGGTACCAGCGGTAATTGCCGACGACCTGCTTCCGGGACCAGTCGGAGTAGCAGTAGACGGTCACGTCGCCCCTGACCCAGTAACTGCTGCAGGTCTTCGAGCTGGAGTTGAAGTGCAGCGGGGACGAGTCGCTGTCCTCGGCGCACGAGTCGCTGGGGACGTTGATCACCCAGCTCGTCGGGGCCGGCGGAGGCCCGCTGGAGGCCTGCGACGTCGATTCCCCGCTGACCTGGCCCTCGGCGTCGAATGCCCGCGCCGTGATCGAGTGGTTCTCGTTGTACGCGTCGCCGATCGTCTCGGTTCCGCCGTTCAACCCGCCGTCTCGCCAGTTGCCGCCATCCGTCCGGATCTCGACGCGAGTGATCGCGCGTCCGTTCGACGGGGGTGTCGTCCAACTCAGAGTCACGCTCCTGGCGTTCGGGACCGCGTTGGTCTTCGGCGCGAAGACCGGGCCGAACGGAACGACCGTCACCGATTGGACCTCACCCAGTTCGCTGAGCTCGCCGGCGATCTCCGAGTAGGCACGCACTTCGAGCGTCTCGGGATTGCCGTTCGCCTGCACGCTGATGACCTGCCCGGGAACGGCTTCTCCCCAGTACCCCATCGTCGGGATCTTCAGGTCGTACTTGATCTCGGACGGCGACGCACCGTTGAGCTCCGTCGGCGGGTCGAAGGTGATGGACACCGTCTCGTCCCCCGGCGTTCCGACCAGGTTGCGGACCGTTCCCGGTGTACCGAAGGCGCGTCGGGTCGCGGAGTCGGTGCTGAACAGTGGATCCGTCTTCTTCGCATCCGTCGACTTGTTCTTCGCGGCTACCGAGAACGTGTAGCCCGACTCCGAGTTGTCGACCGTGATGTTCTGAGTGGTGATTCCGGCCGCGAGCTCGATCCTTTTGGTCTCGGCACCGCCCTTCTTCACCACGAGGGTGTAGCCGGTCAGCGCTTCCGCGTTCACCGTCGTCGGCGGGCTCCAGCTCACGGGGAGCTGCGTCTGAGTGCCCAGTTGCACCGAGGCACCGACCTGCGGCGCCGCCGGCGCACTCGGCGAGCCCGCGGGGCTCATCGACATCGGGCCCGACCAGTCGGAGGGCTCCGGGGAGCGGTTCGACGCCCGCACGGCGACCGTGTAGTTCGAGCCGTTCGTCAGCCTGGTGAGCTGCGTGGTCCGGGTACCGCCGGGCACCTCGAACAGGTCGTTGCCGGCCCCGCTGAGCTGCACCTCGTACCCCGTCACCGCGGACCCCGGGTTCGCCCCGTCGGCCCAGGTCACCGTGAGCGAGCCGTCGCCGTAGTCGAGGCTCGTGATCGTCGGGGCGCCCGGGCGGGCGTCCGGACGTGCCACGGCCGACGCGGGCGACGGGTCGGACTCGCCGATCTCGTTGGTCGCGGTGACCGTGAAGGTGTACTCGCGGTCGTTGGTGAGGTTCGCGATCGTGCAGGTGGTCGCCGCGCAGTCCTGGCCGCCCCCCGACCACTTCACCGTGTGCGTGGTGATCTCGGCGCCGTTGCTGGTGCCGTCGGACCAGCTGAGCACGACCGTCCGGTCCTGCACCGAGCTGACCGACGGCGTCCCCGGCGCGGCGGGCTTGCCCTGCACCGTGACGCGGATCGTGCCGAACACCCGGCGCTCGGCGTCGCCGGTGGCGTCCGCCACCTGGTAGCGCACCGTCATCGTGCCCACGAAGTCCGCGTTCGGCGTGACGACGACGGAGCCGCCCTGGGCGCTCGCCGTGCCGGTGTCGGCCCCGGAGTCCACGATCGGATCGTCGACCAGAGTCAGCGGCGTCTCGGGGAACGGGTTCACGTCGTTCGAGAGCACGTCGACCGTGGTCGGCCGGCCCTGGGGTGCCTTGGCGACGACGTCGTCGTTCGCGACCGTCAGCGGCCGGGTCGACGCGGTCACCCGCACGACCACCGAGCCCTGCACGGGCTGCGTGGTGCCGTCGGTCACGGTGATCGCCAGCGTCTCCTGCGTCCCCTTCGCGACCGACTCGTCGGCCGCGACGGAGAGCACCGAGCCCGACACGGAGGCGGTCATCCCGGTGGGCGCGCCCGAGACGCTGTAGCTCAGCTTCGCCAGGTCGCCCTTGTCCGGGTCGCTCGAGAGCGCCCGCAGATCCAGCGTCGACGCGTCCTCGCCGGCCGCGACCTCCATCGCTCCCCCGGCGAACGTCGGCGGCTGGTTCTCCGGCGGCAGCACCGTGATCGGGATGCTCAGCGTCGCCTTCACCCCGGCGGGGTCGTCGGGCCCCGTGCCGTCGGTGACCTCGAAGGTCAGGGCGTCCGAGCCGAAGTAGTCGGGGGCCGCGGTGTAGAGCAGGGTCGACTCGTCCCGGACGAGCACCCCGTCGGCCGAGTGCAGCGCCGACACCCGGTCGGCCTGCGTCAGCCGCACGGTCTTCCCCTCGGGAGCCACGACCCAGTCGGTCAGCGGGATCGTCGCCTGCTCGCCGGCCTTCACCTCGAGCGGCTCGACACCGGGCTTGAGCGAGGGGCCGGTCGAGCTGAGCGCCGGCACCCGGATGAAGGCGGTCGCCACCTGCGAGTCGGCATCGGTCGCCGTGTACGTGAGGAGCTGCGCCTCCTCACCGGGGGTCACGGTCACGACTCCGCCGGCCCCGACCACGGCTCCCGCCGGCTCGCCGGGCAGCGCCACCCGGAGCTCGCTCGCGACGCCGTCCGGATCCTCGTCGTTCTTCAGCACGGGCACCTCGACGGTCTGTGCCGTCGTGATCTGCGCGGTCGTGACCGTGTCGTCGCGGGCGATCGGCGGCAGCAGCGCCGCCTCCTCCGCCACCGTCACGAGCAGGCTGCCGACGGCGGTCGCGCCGCGCGGATCGCCGACCGTGTACTGGACGGCGTAGTCGCCCTCCGCCTCGGGAGTCGTCACCAGCACGCGGCCGGCCGACAGCCGTGCCGTCATTCCCTCCGGTGCGGTGAGGCCGTCCGCGACCAGCGAGAGCGTGTCGCCGTCGGGGTCGGTGTCGTTCGCGAGCACGTCGACGGCGATGCTGCGCGCAGGCTGCGCGGTCACGACGTCCTTGACGGCGTCCGGTGCCTGGTTCTCCGTCGACGCAGGCGCGATGCCGACCTGGATCGTCGCCGTGCCCCGCTTGCCGAGAGCGTCGCTCACCTCGTAGCGGAAGGTGTCGGTGCCGACCGAGTCCTCGAAGGCCGTGTAGGTGAGGTGATCCGCCCCGACCTCGTCGATCCGCCCCTTGCCGGGAGCGCTCGCCTGGCCGACGAGCGTCACGCTGTCGCCGTCCGGATCGATGCCGTCCAGCGGGATCGGGATCGAGACGGTCGTCCCCGAGAGCGTGCGCGCTTCGAGGTTCTCGGGCCGCGGCGGGGAGTTCGCCTCGCGGTTCATCGGCAGGATCTGGATGCTGACGTAGCCGGCGTCCTTCTGGCCCGAGGCGTCGATCGCCTCGTAGGTGACGTAGACCGTCTTCGCGGTGTCGCCCGCCCGGAACCGCACGCGGTCCTCCGAGACGAACGCGACGCCGTCGGCGGCGTCGGGCAGCGGTGCCACGAGGTCGGGCACCACCGTCAGCAGGCCGCCGCCGGGCGAGACGTCGTTGGCGAGCACGTCGATCGTGACGGTGTCGCCGACGCGCACGGCTGCCGAGTCGTCGGTCGCGATCGGCGGCTCGAGGGTCGCCGGAGCGGGTGTCGGCACCACCAGCACCTCGCCGGTCGTCATCCCGGTGCCGTTCGAGACGACGTAGCGGAAGGTCACCGGCTCGGTGATCCCCGGCTGATCCGTGACGCGGAGCACCTCGTGCTCGAGGATCGCCACCGCGACACCGGCGCCGGCGTCCACCTCCACCGAGGAGACGACGAGCAGCCCGCCGTTGGGATCGGAATCGTTCTGCAGCACGTCGACGAGCGCGGTGCCGCCCGAGGGCAGCAGCGCGACGTCGCGCACGGCGACCGGGTTCTTCGCCTCGCTGGTCGCCGGGAGGACGTCGACGCGGACGAGTCCCGGGGTCGAGTCCGGTCCGTCGCTCGCGCGGTACTGCAGGTAGTAGCTGCCGGGTGTCGGCGACGTGAAGGTGAAGGTCCCCGCCGTGTAGTCGGGGGTGACGGTCGCACCGGCGGGCTGCTCGACCTCGGCGAGCAGCAGGGGCGCGCCGGACGGGCTGAGGTCGTTGCCGAGCGGCGCGACCGTCGCGGTCTGATCCGCAAGGGTCGTCACGTGGTCCGGATTGGTCACGGGGACGGTCGAGCCGGGCGCGCGGACGTCCACGTGCAGCACCCCCGCGATCTCGTCGGTGCCGTCCGAGACGAGCAGGTCGACATCCTTCCGGCCGAGCTCGGCGCCGATCGCGTCGAAGGTGACGAGTCCATCGGCGGTCGAGCGCACCTGGTCGTCGCTGGTCGACGTCGCAGCGAGGAGGAAGAGCTCGTCGCCGTCCGGGTCGATCCAGTCCGGCAGCACGTTGTAGGAGACCGAGGCGCCCTGCTCCAGGAGGATCCGCCCCTCGCGCTTCTGCTCGGGAGGCGTGTTGCTGCCCGCCGGCGTCACGGTCAGCATGACGACGGCGTCCGCGGTCTGCCCGCGTCCGTCGTCGGCGGTGTACGCGAACGTCGCAGACCCGCTCGCCTCCGGGGGCAGGGTGATCTGCAGGGCGCTGCCGCCGTAGATCGGCGACACCGCGCCCAGTGCGGGCTGCGCCCCGGTCACGGACGCGGTGAGCACGTCCCCGTCCGGGTCGCTGTCGTTGTCGAGCACCGGCAGGATGACGCTGCGCCCGGCGCGCACGCCGAACTCGTCGTCCACGGCGACCGGCGGAGTGTTCTCCTCCGACCGCTCCGGGATCGTGTCCTGCACCTGCTGCTGGGTGCTGGTGTTGTCGTCGTCCTTGGTGGCGTCGTCCTCCGGCGGCGTGACGTCCTCCCAGTCGGAGACCTCCTTCATGTCCTGGTTCACCAGCCAGACGGAGCCCACGGTCAGCTCGTTCAGCACGACCGCGCTGCGATTGACGCGGAAGACCGCCTGCCGGTCGGCGCCGAGGTCCGGCACCTCCTTCGCGACGTCGTCCGCGGTTCCGCCGCAGTCGCGCAGGTACCGCCCCGAGCCGGACCAGGCGGCGTAGGTGCAGCCGTTGACCCGGACCGGCGCGACGGCGGTTCCGGTCCCGCCGGAGTCCACCGTCCGTGCGGCCGAGCCGTCCAGCGGCTGCAGGAGCAGGGCGGCACCGGTCGAGATCGCGACGTCCTCGCCGCCCGTGCTCGGCTGCTGCAGCGTCAGCTCGTCCGCGACTCCGAGCTGCACCGGGTCGTCCCCGTCGATCGACACCGCGCCGCTCCCCGCGTCGAGGAGGACCGGGGTGGAGCCGACGGCGGTGATCGCCGGCGTCGCTCCCTCGGCGAAGCCGGAGACGGCGGAGGTCGAGGGGGCGCCGCCGGTGCGGACCGTGACGAGCTCCTGCTCGCCGGGCGAGTAGGCGAAGACCGTGCCGTCGGCCGCGACGGTGGCCGCCGCATCCGCGCCGAGCTCGGCCGTGGGCTCGTCGGCCTCGACGCTGAACGAGGCGAGCGCGTCGACGGCCCGCACCCAGAGCGCGCCGGTGGCGGCGTCGAGGATCGCCAGCACGCCGCCGCCGAGCACGACCGAGGAGTCGGCGGGCACGGCGACCGCCTCGCCGAGCGCGACCGACGAGGTGTCCACGAGCGAGACGGTCGCGTTGCTCTGGTCGTGGACGACGACGGCGCCCGCCTCCTGCGCGACGTCGAAGCTCGTCCCCTGGGTGCGCAGGGCCGCGTCGAGGACCTCGGAGGGATAGTTGAGCCGGCCCGCGAGCAGCGCGGTCGGCTTGGTCACCCAGACCCCGGCGTCGTTGAGATCCACGTCCTGGGTGGTCACCCCCTGGTAGAGCACGGCCATCGTCGAGACGACGAGCGCGGCGGCGGTCACCGACGCGACGGAGGCGGCGGAACGGGTGCGGCGGGACAGCCGTGAGAACACGCTCGGACCGTTCCTCTCGGGAGTGGGGGGCGGGGTCGTCCGGTCGACGGCGGGCCGTCCGGCGGAACGTGCCCATCGTGTCCGCCGTCCACTCCGGCCACCAGCCGTCAGTTGTCGCGGCACCCGTCCGGGGGTCACGGCGGGTGCCCGCCGAGGACCGGTGGCGAGCGTCCGCCGACGGCACCGCCGGGCCGGGTCCCGCGGAATCGCGCCGATCCTTAGCACTCCAGGACCGCGAGACCACGGATTGGGACGCGGTGTCGCTTCGCCTTGCGACGTCCCGGCGCGCATCGCACACTTCAGCCATCGATGCCGACCACCCGACGGCTCGCCTCTCCCCTGACGATCCAGGACGCCGATGCCCGCCGCCGTGAGCACCCTTTCCCGACCCCTCGAGTCAGCACCTCCCCTCGAGCCCCTCGCTTCTCCCGAGCCCCTCGCTCCCCTCGAGCCGGCCGCTCCCCTCGCCGTCGACCCCGTGCGCTCGATCTGCGTGATCGACGACCACGCCATCGTCCGGTCCGGCATCGCCGAGCTGCTGCGCGGGACCGACGACCTGCGTGCCGACGCCGTCGCCGCCACCGTCGCCGAGATCGAGGAGGACGCCGCGGACTTCGACCTCGTCATCCTCGATCTGCGACTCGGCGACGGCAGCGACGCCGGCGAGAACGTCTCCCGGCTGATGCGCCGCGGCACCCGCGTCCTGATCTTCTCGGCCGGCGACGACCCCGACTCCGTCCGCGCTGCGGCCAGGGCCGGCGCGCTCGGCATGGTGCGCAAGTCCGAGGAGGACTCCGTGCTCCTCGAGACGATCCGCTCGGCGGCGCACGGCGTCGCGGTCGCCTCGACCGACTGGGCCGCGGCCCTCGACGCGGACGTCGAGCTCGCCGACGCCGGACTCAGCGCCCGCGAGCGCGAGGTGCTGGCACTCTACGCCGCGGGCGAGAAGGCGCAGCGCGTCGCCTCCCTCACCGGTCTGTCCCGCGACACCGTCACCCACTACGTCGGGCGGATCCGCGCCAAGTACGCGCGGGTCGGCCGCCATGCGGGGACCAAGGTCGAGCTCTACATCCGCGCGATCGAGGACGGCCTGCTCGAAGGCCCGATGTGAGATCCGGAGCCGCGGCGGCGGAGGAGCCGAGCTTCGGCATCGGCGACCGGTTCGAGCGGATCTTCGTCGTCGCATTCAGCATCGGCGGCATCGCGTTCCACGCCGTCGCGGCGCTCGGCTATGCGGCCACCGCTCTCGGGATCTCCCCGCTCTGGGCCGTCGCCGCATCCGTTCTGGTGCTGCCCGCCCCGCTGGTCACCCTGCTCGTCGCGATGCGCGGCAGCCTCGACGCGGTGCGGACCGTGCTCCGCGCGCACGTCGTCCTGTTCGCCGTCCTCGCTCTCGCGCTGATCCCGGCCGTGCCGCCCGGGAGCGGCCCCGCCGCCACCTCCTGGCTGATCGACGCCGTGCCCGTGGCGATGACCGCCGCGGCCGTCGCCTTCCCCGCGCGCCTCGTGCCGCTCGCCGTGGCCGGCGTCTGCCTCCTGCTCTTCGCCGTCCGCGCCGCCACCTCGGGATCGCCCGTCGTGGCGATCGAGGAGGCGGTCGACATGGCGATGATCGGCACGGTCTTCGCGGGGCTCGCCCAGGCGGTCCTCGGCGCCGGCCGGTCGCTCGAGCGCGCGACGCGCGAGTCGGTGCTCGCGGCCGCCCGTGCCGCCGGCCGAGCGGGGCGGCGGAGCGAGCGCATCCGGGTCGGCGCGCTCGTGCACGACGAGATCCTCTCCTTCCTGCTCAACGTGGAGCAGATCAGCCACTCCGCCGAGCGCTCCCGAGCCGCGGCGCGGATCGCCCTCGCGCACCTCGCGGAGCTCCGGCGGACGGATCCGACGGGCCCGACCCCGAGCCGGGCGATGCTGACCGCGGGCGAGTTCGTGCGCGCCGCCTCCGTCCGGATCACCGAGGCCGCGCCGCTCGCCGTCCTCAGCACCCGGATCGCGGCGGGCGCCGTGGCCGTCCCCTCCCCCGTCGCCGACGCGCTCATCGACGCGACCGTGCAGGCCGCGCGGAACGCCGTGCAGCACGCCCGCTCGACGGACGGCGCCCCCGCCGCCGTCCGCGCGTCCCTCGCCGTCGACGAGCGCGGGCTCTCGATCGAGGTCGGCGACGACGGCGGCGGGTTCGTCGCCGCCGCCGTGCCGCAGAACCGGATGGGACTGACCACGAGCATCCTCGGCCGGGTGACCCAGATCGCCGGGGCGACCGCGCAGATCGCCTCCGAGGCGGGCACCGTGGTGCGGTTGGAGTGGCGCCGGTGACCCGCCCGCGCCGTCTCGAGCAGAGCGCCGACGTCTCCGACCTGCTCGGCTTCGGCGGCGGCCACGTCCGGGTGATCGGGCTCCTCTTCGTCGGCGCCAACGTCCTCCTCGCAACGCTGAACCTCGACTGGTCCCGCCGCCCCGCGCTCACGGCGGCGTCGGTGCTGATCGTCGCCCTCCTCGTCGCCCTGGTCGTCCGGCGCCCCCGCGATCCGCTCCCGCTCCCCGGCACCCTCCTGGTCGCGGCCGGCGCACCGGTCGCCTCGGCCCTGGGCTGGTGGGCCCTCGAGCCCACCGGCTGGGAGGGGAGCTTCGCCACCTGGTTCCTCGGCGGCACCGCGTTCCCGCTCTTCGCCCTCTGCCTCCGCGGGCGGATCCTCGCGGCGGTCGCGGGCCACCTCGCGGTCGGAGCCGTGACGCTCGCCTGCCTCCTCGGCAGCGGCCACAGCGCGCTCTTCGCCCTCGAGGCGATGTCGCGCTACGCGATCCTGCTCGTCTGCGGCGTCCTGTTCCGCCTCGGCCTGCGCTACGCCATCGGCCGGATGGGCGAGGTGCGGGCCGAGCGCGAGCGCCTCGCCACCGAGACGGCGGAGGCCGACGGCCGCTTCGCCGAGCGGGAGAAGCGCGTGCGGCTGGTCGCGGACCTCGCGGAGCCGCTCCTCGCGCGAGCGGCCGCCGGCGAGCCCTACTCCCCCGCCCTCGCACGAGACGCGGCCAACGTCGAGGCCGGCATCCGCGACGGGCTCCGCGCCTTCGGCCTCGTGCGCGACCCGCTGGTCGCGAGCGTCCGCGCCGCGCGGCTGCGCGGGGTCCAGGTGGTGCTCCTCGACGACTCCGACGGCGACCTCGACGAGTCCACCCTCGACCGCGTGGCCGCGACCGCCGCGCGCGCCTTCGAGCAGATCGGCTTCGGGCGCGTCACCGTGAGGCTGCTGCCGCCCGGCCGGGGCGCGGTCGCGACCGTCGTCGCCGATACCGAGCCGGGCCTGCACCTCGAGGTCCGCTAGGCGGCACGCCGCTCGCGGTCCTCGTCCGAGTACTGCACCCGCGGGTTGAGCGCGAGCGCGTCCCGGGCCGCCGCGCGCGCGAGGGTGATCGCCGCCGAAAGCCGGGGCCTGCGGACCGTGCCGGCGGTGCGCCCGTAGACGTCGACGTGCGCGAACGCCGGCGCCCAGGTCGGGCGGGGCCGGCGGTTGCCGATGGTGGCCGTGAGATGCAGGAACGCCTGTGCGGAGCCGAGCGCCGAGGCCGCGTCGACCCCCGGGGCGATCGAGGGCAGCGGCGCCGGAGCGGCCGACGTGACGGCCCGCAGCACCCGGAGGTCGGTGTAGGGCGGGATCACGGGCAGCGTCCTTCCCAGCACCGCCGGGCGCCGCGCGATCTCCTCGAGCGGCAGATCCTCCGTGAAGCCGAGCATGCGCTCCACGGTGTGCCGCGACCTCGGGTGGAACGACGTCGCCTGCGCGGCCCAGCCGACGTTCATCACCCAGAGCACCGGCAGATCGAGCGCGCGGGCGGTCCGCGCCAGCAGCACGCCCACCTCCGGGGTCGTCACCTCCGTCTCGTCGACGACCAGGTCCGCGCCGCGCGCGAAGCCGAGCGCCGTCTCCGGGAGCACACCAGCGGGGAAGACGTCGACCGTCGCGTCGGCGTCGAGCGCGAGCACCGACTCGCGGAACACCTCGGCCTTGTTCCGGCCCACCGCCGCCAGCGTCGCCCCGGGCACCCGGTTCGCGTTCTCCGGCTCGAAGACCTCCGGGTCGGCGACCGCGAACGAGCGCACGCCCATCTGCGCGAGCTTCAGCCCGAGCTGGAACCCGTCCCCGCCGACGCCCGCGAGCGCGATCCGCGCCGAGCACAGCGCCTCCTGCTCCGCCTCGCTCCAGAAGCCGAGGTTCCTGGCGAACCGGGGGGCCGTCACGTCGGTGCTCACGCCGCCAGCTCCTGCTCGTCGTCGATCCCGACCAGGATGTCGCGCGCCGTGAGGAGGCGGCCGGGCAGCCAGCGGCTGAGCCGCCTGATCGGCGGCACCTCGATCGCGATCGCGACGTTGTGACTCCGGTACGCGCCGATCCACCGCCGCTCGCCGATCCTCGTGGCGGTGAGCGAGAGGCGCAGCAACCGCTCGAGCACCGGATCGATCAGCCCGTAGGCGGAGCGCATCCCGGCCTCGTCGAGGAAGGCGAGGACTGCGGCGTACAGCTCCAGCACGCACGCGTGCTGCGCGGCCCGGTTCTCGTGCCGCGCGACGAGGCGCGAGACCTCGACGGAGGGCTCCGGTGCGGGGCTCGAGCCGAAGACCTCCGGCCAGTACCGCTCGACGGGGAGGCGGTCGTCGGTCACCGCGCGGGTCGCGCGACCCTTGACGATCAGGCGGAGAGCGGCGCGGATCCGCAGCTCGCCCGCACACTCCTCGACGACCGCGAAGGCGAGCGAGCGAGCATCGTCCTCGTCGGTCTCCCGGCCGTCGCTCCCGTGCTCGGCGGAGAGGAAGCCGGCCTCGTCGACGTAGATCTCGCGCCGCAGCTCGAGGAAGCGGCGGTAGGCCTCCTCGGCCCCTGGGACGGGGACGCCGCCCGAGGCGATCAGTCCGGTGGTCCGCCCGGTGGTGCCGGACGACGGTCGCTGCTGCAGGTCTCGCATGGGGTTCTCCTCGACTCGGAAGCGTCTGTTCCGACGAGACCGATCGTGGAGAGCGGGCGGGCCGCGAAGAATGGGGACGTCTCCCCACGGGCAGAGGTGCCCGTCGGCTCAGGCGAGCTCGTCCACGTCGTCGAGGTCGACCGCGACCGAGCTGACCAGCGCGAGCAGCGCCTCCGCGTAGGCGTTCTCGGCGATCTCGTCCTCGAAGTCGCGCTGCTCGCCGGCGAGCTCGACGGTCACGGCGAAGCGCACCGGCCCGCCGGCCGCGACGCGGCGCAGCGAGCGGAACGTACCGCGGAGCAGCTCGCGCAGCTGGTCCTCGCGCGGCAGCCAGAGCGAGTCGTCGAGCGCCACGGAGTCGAGCGCCCACTCGGTCGTGCCGTTGAAGCCGAGCACCGTGCCGGTCTCGTACTCGTGCGCTTCGATCGTCATGTCGCTCACGGTGAAGACGTCGCCGTCGAACCCCTCGCGCTCGATGCGGAAGCGGTCGCCGGTGACCGGTGCCCAGCGCAGACCCGCGGTCCGCAGCGCCCTGGCCAATTCGAAGGAGATCATCTCCCGATCATGGCCCGCGTTCCCGGACGGAGGCCGCGAAGACGGGACCGCGGCCCCGATGTCGGTGGGTGAGTTTACGTTCATGAAACGTCCGGTTCACAGGCCGGGCACCCGCACTGCATAGCGTGGCTCACTGTGCCCCTTTCAGGGGCGAAGGGTCGCCGTCGCCGTGCGGTGACGCACCACCGCTCTCCGGAGAGGCGATCGAGAGGACCACCATGCCCGACTCCCCCGCACCCCTCGCGGACAGGCCTCGCGCCCGCACACCGAGGAGGCGCCTCGCCCTCGCGGCCCTCGCCGGTCTCGCCCTGGTCGCCACGCCGCTGGTCGCGACCCCCGCCACCGCGGCTCCGAGCGGTGACGAGCTGGTCATCAGCGAGATCTTCGCCCGCGGCGGCTCGGCCGGCGCGACCTACAGCAACCGCTTCGTCGAGCTCTACAACCCGACCGGCGCCGACGTCGCGCTCTCGGGCCTCTCGCTGCAGTACCGCTCGGCCACCGGCACGGCGAACCCGACGACGACCGTCGCGCTCACCGGCACCGTCCCCGCCGAGGGCCACTTCCTGATCGCCGGTGCGAGCAACGGCAGCAACGGCGCGCCGCTCCCCGCCGCCGACCAGACCGCGAACGGCCTCAACATCGCGGCCGCCGGCGGCACGCTCTTCCTGGTCGAGGGCACCGCGACCCTCGTCGCCCCGCCGACCGGCACCGCCGAGCAGCCCGACGCGGTCCTCGACCTGCTCGGCTACGGCACCTCCAACACCTTCGAGTCGGCGGCCGCCACCGCGCCGACGCTGACCGAGTCGATCGCGCGCGCCGACTCCGCGACCGGCGATACCGACTCCAACGCCGCCGACTTCACCGTCGGCGCGATGACCCCCGAGTCCGCCGGCGGCAGCACCCCGGAGCCGACGCCGGCGCCGACCGGGACGGCGACCCCCACGGCGACCCCGACCGCCCCGCCGACCACCGCGCCGACCGTCTCGATCGCCGAGATCCAGGGCACCGGAGCCGCGTCCCCGCTCGTCGGGCAGACCGTCACCACCACCGGCGTCGTCACCGCGCGCTACGCCACCGGCGGCTACAACGGCTACGTGATCCAGACCGCCGGCACCGGCGCGCAGACCACCGGCCGCACCGCCTCCGACGCCGTCTTCGTCTACTCCTCCGCCTCGGTCGGCGCGGTCGCGATCGGCGACAACCTGCGCATCACCGGCGCCGTCAGCGAGTTCAACGGCCTCACCGAGCTCACCCCGACCTCGGCCGCGACCGTCGAGAAGCTCGGCACCCCGGCCGTCGCGCCGATCGCGGCCGCCGTCGGCCTCCCCCGCACCGTCGAGGAGCGCGAGACGCTCGAGAGCATGCTGATCGCCCCGCAGGGCGCGTTCACCGTGACCGACACCTTCGACCTCAACAGCTTCGGCTCCGTCGGCCTCACCGCCGGCGACTCGCCGCTGCTGACCCCGACCGAGGTCGCCCGCCCTGGAACGCCGGAGCTGGCCGCGGTCGTCGCCGACAACGCCGCGCGCGCGATCGTGCTCGACGACGGCGCCTCGATCAACTTCCTCGGCGCCGCCGCGAACAAGGCGATCCCGCTGCCCTACCTCACCCTGACCGCGCCGATCCGCGTGGGTGCTCCGGCGACCTTCACCCGCCCCGTCGTCCTCGACTACCGCAACGGCGGCTGGGCCTTCCAGCCCACCACGCAGCTGACCGTCGAGAACGCCGGCGACGTGCAGCCCGCGACCTTCGCGAACACCCGGACCGCGAAGCCCGAGGCCGTCGGCGGCGACCTGTCGATCGCGTCCTTCAACGTGCTCAACTACTTCTCCACCACCGGCGACTCGATCACCGGCTGCACCTTCTACACCGACCGCGACGGCGACCCGGTCACGGTCAACAGCGGCTGCGACGCCCGCGGAGCGGCGAACGCCGACGACCTCGAGCGCCAGCAGGCCAAGATCGTGACCGCGATCAACACCCTCGGCGCGGGCGTCGTCTCGCTCGAGGAGATCGAGAACTCGGCCAAGTTCGGCAAGCCGCGCGACGAGGCCCTCGCCACCCTGACCGCCGCGCTGAACACGGCGGCCGGCTCCGAGGTCTGGGCCTACGTCCCCTCCCCCGCAGCGCTCCCCGCGCTCGCGGACGAGGACGTCATCCGCACCGCCTTCATCTACAAGAAGGCAGTCATCGAGCCGGTCGGCGAGTCCGTCGTGCTCAACGACACGGTGAACTTCTCGAACGCCCGCAAGCCCCTCGCCCAGGAGTTCCGCCTCCTCGGCGACAGCGCCAGCGAGTTCGTCGCGATCGTGAACCACTTCAAGTCGAAGGGCTCCGGATCCGGCGCCGACGCCGACCAGGGCGACGGCCAGGGCGCCTCGAACGCCTCGCGCGTGAAGCAGGCGACCGCCCTCGTCGCCTTCGCCGACCGCCTCCGCACCGAGAAGGCCACCGAGCTCGTCTACCTGCTGGGCGACTTCAACGCCTACTCGAAGGAGGACCCGGTGAAGGTGATCACCGACGCCGGCTACACCGACCAGGGTGCGAAGGACGGCAAGTACTCGTACTCGTTCGACGGCGCGGTCGGCTCGCTGGACCACGTCTTCGCCTCGCCCGCGGCCGACAGGACGGTCACCGGGGTCGACACCTGGAACATCAACAGCGGCGAGTCCGTGGCACTGGAGTACAGCCGCTACGACTACAACGCGACGATCTTCTACGACACCTCGGCGTACCGCTCCAGCGACCACGACCCGGTCGTCGTCGGCCTCGACCTGCCCGAGACCCAGACGGACCCGGAGCCCGAGCCCGTCACGGTCATCGACGTCGCGACCACCGCCTCCACCAAGCGCCTCGCCGTCGTGCGGACGCTGACGGTGTCGGCGGTGAACAACGGCGACGAGACGGTCTCGATCGAGATCACGACGGCGTACGGCAGCAAGACGAAGAAGACGGTCAAGCCCGGCCAGTCGTTCACGGTGAAGACCGTGACCGTCTTCAAGCCCATCAAGGCCGGCACGGCGACCATCGAGGTCACCGCGCCCGACGGCACCGAGCGCGTCTACAAGCAGGCGTACCGCGGCGCCTGATCCCGCGCGACCCCTGATCTCGGCGAGCTCCGGCTCCTAGAGTTCGGGGATGCCCGAGGGAGACAGTGTGCACCGTCTCGCCGCCCGCCTCAGGCGGGCGGCGGACGGTCGCACCGTCCTCGAGGGCGAGCTGCGCTCCGGGGACGCGGCCGGCACTTCCCTCGCCGGGCTGAGGATCCTCGAGCACGACACCCACGGCAAGCACCTCCTCACCCGCTTCTCCGGCGGAACGACCCTGCACACCCACCTGCGGATGCAGGGCTCCTGGACCGTGACCGCTCCCGGCCGAGCGGTCCCCCGCTCGGTGCAGAAGGACGTCCGCGTCCGCCTCCGCCTCGACGACGACTCGACCGTGTGGGGCATCGACCTCCCGGTCGTCGAGCTCCTCGCCACCCGCGACGAGCCGCGCGCCGTCGGGCACCTCGGGCCCGACCCGCTCCGCGCGGACTGGGACGCCGACGAGGCCGTCCGGCGCCTCTCCCGCCTCCCGGACCGGCCCGTCGTCGCCGCACTCCTCGACCAGCGCTGCCTCGCGGGTCTCGGCAACCTCTGGGCCAACGAGGTCTGCTTCCTCCGCGGGGTCTGGCCCTGGCGGCCGATCGGCTCCCTCGACGTCCGCGCCCTCGTGACGACCGCGGCGAGAGGCCTCCGCGCCTCCGTCACGATCCCGGGGATGTTCCAGACCACCACCGGTGACACCCGCCGCGGCGAGCGGCACTGGGTCGCGGGGCGCGCCGGGCGCCCGTGCCTGCGCTGCGGCACGACGGTGCTCGTCCGCGACGAGGTCCGCGACGACCCCGAGCAGCGCCGCACCTGGTGGTGCCCGCACTGCCAGCCGGAGCAGGCGACCGCCGCCTGAAGCCCGCGTACCGCTGCCGACGGCCCGTGCGTAGGCTGGCCGCATGACGAACGAGTGGGGAACTCCGGATCCGTCCGCCCGGCGAGACCGGTCCGCGGAGGTCGTCCCGGCGGCCGCCTCCGGCGAGGAGGTGGAGACCGCCCGCGTCGAGGACGCCGAGCGCGCGCTCGCCGTGCGCGAGGTCAAGCGGCGCCGCGACTTCCTGGGATCGCTCGGCGGATGGGCGAGCGTCTCGGCGATCACGACCGCCGTCTGGGTCGGCACAGGGGCCGACGGCTACTTCTGGCCGATCTGGCCGATGATCGGGATCGGGATCGGCGTCGTCGGCCAGGCCGCGTCGATCTGGGGTCCCGCCCGCAAGGAGATCACCGAGGCGGACATCGCCGCCGAAATGCAGCGCCGGGAGAAGCGCGGCCGCTGATCAGTCCAGGCGGCCGACCGAGGTGACGCGGACGACGGCCGCACCCTGCTCGTCCGACTCGGCGAGGTCGACGGTCGCCGAGATCCCCCAGTCGTGGTCGCCGGCCGGATCGTCGAGGATCTGCCGCACGAGCCACTGCGTCGGCTCCTCCGTGACGAGCAGCATCTTCGGCCCCCGGGCGTCGGGCCCGATGCCGATGCTGTCGTGCTCGTCGTAGTAGTCGTCCAGCGCGGCGCCCCACGCGTCGGCGTCGAAGCCGGCGGCGGCGTCGAGCTCGCCGAGCGCCTCGTGGTCGTCGAGGGCGGCGAGGGTCACCCGGCGGAACATCTCGTTGCGCACCAGCACGCGGAAGGCGCGGTGGTTCGCGGTGAGGCGGCGCGGAGCGGGCGGCACGATCATCTGGTCCGCCGCGTGGAGCGCCGGATTGACCAGCTCCTCCCACTCGTCGACCAGCGAGGAGTCGACCTGGCGCACGAGCTCGCCCAGCCACTCGATCAGGTCGTGCAGCTCCTCGTTCTTCAGCTCGTCGGGGATGGTCTGCCGGGCCGCGCGGAACGCGTCGGACAGGTAGCGCAGCACCAGTCCCTCCGAGCGGGAGAGCTTGTAGAAGGCGGTGTACTCGCCGAAGGACATCGCCCGCTCGTACATGTCGCGCACGACCGACTTCGGCGAGAGCTCGAAGTCCTTCACCCACGGCTGCGCCGCGGTGTAGGTCTCGAAGGTCGCCTCGAGGAGCTCCTCGAGCGGCTTGGGGTGCGTGACGGACTCGAGCAGCTCCATCCGCTCCTCGTACTCGATCCCCTCGGCCTTCATCGCGGCGACGGCCTCGCCGCGGGCCTGGAACTGCTGGGCCCCCAGGATCGGGCGCGGGTCGTCGAGGGTCGCCTCGAGCACCGAGATCACGTCGAGCGCGAAGCTCGGCGACTCCGGGTCGAGAACGTCGAACACGGCCAGCGCGAACGGCGAGAGCGGCTGGTTGAGCGCGAAGTTCGGCTGCAGATCGACGGTCAGGCGGATGCGGGTCACGCCGTCGGCGCCGACGCTCTGCTCGACCACTCCTGCCTCCCGCAGCGTCCGGTAGATACCGAGCGCCCGGCGGGCGAGCTGCAGCTGCCGCTTCCACGGCTCGTGGTTGTCGAAGATCAGGGCGTGCACGTTCGCGTAGGCGTCGCCGCCGCGGGCGATCACGTTCAGCAGCATCGCCGAGGTGATCGTCATGTGCGAGGTCAGCGTCTCGGGCTCGGCGTCGACGAGCTTGCGGAAGCTCGGCTCGCCCCAGCTGACGAAGCCCTGCGGCGCGCGCTTGGCGACCCACTTCCTCCGCTTCTTCGGGTCGTCGCCCATCTTGTCGAGAGCCTTCCGGTTCTCGGACTCGTGCTCGGGGGCCTGCACGACCACGGTCCCGGCGGTGTCGTACCCCGCGCGACCGGCGCGGCCGGCGATCTGGTGGAACTCGCGGGCCGAGAGCTGGCGGGTCCGGGTGCCGTCGTACTTGGTCAGCGCGGTGAGCAGCACGGTGCGGATGGGGACGTTGATGCCGACGCCGAGGGTGTCCGTGCCGCAGATCACGCGCAGCATGCCCTGCTGGGCGAGCTGCTCGACCAGGCGGCGGTACTTCGGCAGCATGCCCGCGTGGTGGACGCCGATCCCCAGCCGGAGCAGCCGGGAGAGGGTCTTGCCGAACGCGGTGGTGAAGCGGAAGCCGCCGATCACCTCGGCGATGCGGTCGCGGTGCTCGCGGGTGGCGATGTTCGCGCTGGTGAGCGCCTGCGCGCGCTCGAGAGCGGCCGCCTGCGAGAAGTGCACGACGTAGACCGGCGACTGGTTCGTCGAGAGCAGCTCCTCGATGGAGTCGTGGATCGGCGCGATCTCGTAGAAGTAGTGCAGCGGCACCGGGCGCTCCACGCCGGTGACCCGGGCGGTCTCCCGGCCCGTACGGCGGCTGAGGTCGGCGGCGAGCGCCGTCACGTCGCCGAGGGTGGCCGACATCAGCACGAACTGCACGTGCGGGAGGGTGAGCAGCGGCACCTGCCAGGCCCAGCCGCGCGCCGGGTCCGCGTAGAAGTGGAACTCGTCCATCACGACCTGGTCGACCGGGGTGTCCTCGCCGTGCCGGAGCGCGAGGTTCGCGAGGATCTCGGCCGTGCAGCAGATGATCGGCGCGTCGGCGTTCACCGAGGAGTCGCCGGTGACCATCCCGACGTTGGAGGCGCCGAAGACGTCGACCAGCGCGAAGAACTTCTCGGAGACGAGCGCCTTGATCGGCGCCGTGTAGAAGCTGCGGCGTCCGGAGGCGAGCGCCGCGGCGTGCGCGCCGATCGCGACGAGCGACTTCCCGGTGCCGGTGGGCGTCGAGAGGATCAGGTTGGAGCCGGAGGCGATCTCGAGCATGGACTCGTCCTGCGCCGGGTAGAGCGGGAGGCCGCGCGACTCCGCCCACTCGGTGAAGGCCAGGTAGACCGCGTCGTCGTCGACGCGCCCGTCCGCGTCGGGCGTCGGCATGCGGTCGAGCAGCGTCGAGGTCATCCCCCCATCCTCCCAGCCCGCGGCCCGTCGCTCGGGTGCGATCCGTCACGGACGGCCCGTGCGCCCCCGCCTCACGGGCCGCGGGTGACGGATCGGTCCGCCGGAGCGAGGGCCCCGTCGACGAGTCCGACGACGCGGTCGGCGTCGGCCCGCACGGCGGGGTCGTGCGAGACGCAGACCACCGTCGCGCCGCGGTCCGCCTCCGCGCGCAGGACCGACCGGATCCGCTCCGCACTCGCCGAGTCGAGGCCGGTGGTGGGCTCGTCCAGGAGCAGCAGGCCGGCCCCGCGGGCGAGCCCCTGGGCGAGGAGCGCCCGCTGCCGCTGACCGCCGGAGAGCACCGCGAAGGGCTCCCGGGCGAGCGCGGCGATCTCCATCCGCTCGAGCGCGGTGGCGATCGCGTCCGCCGCGCGCGCGTCGCTGCGGCGGAGGCGGCCGAGCCGACCCCAGGTGCCCACCGCGACCACGTCGCGCACCGTCACCGGGAGGCGGTCCGGGATCGACGCCCGCTGCGGCACGAAGGCGATCGCTCCGGTGACGTCCCGCGTGCCGGACGTCAGTGGACGCACTCCCGCGATCACCTCCAGGAGCGTCGACTTGCCGGCGCCGTTCGGCCCGGCGATCACGGTCAGCGAGCGCGCGGCGACGTCGAGATCGACCCCCGCGAGAGCGCGGCGGGAGCCGAAGTCGACGTGAGCGCCTCGGAGGCGGACCGGGGGCTCGGGCGGGGGTGAGACGTCCATCCCGACGAGCGTACAGCAGTGATAACTGTTCTCATTATCGTGTACGGTCGGGCACCATGCTCAGCCTCCTCGCCGGAATCCTCGAGCCGTTCGCTCTCGACTTCCTCCAGCGCGCCCTCCTCGGCGGCGTCCTCGTCGCGGTCCTCTGCGGCGTCGTCGGCACCTGGGTGGTCCTCCGCGGGATGGCCTTCCTCGGCGAGGCGCTCGCCCACGGGATGCTCCCCGGCGTCGCCCTCGCGACGGTGCTCGGCGCGCCCGTCCTCGTGGGCGGCGCAGCCAGCGCGGTGCTGATGAGCCTCGGCATCGCGGCCCTGCAGCGGCGCGGACGACTGTCCTACGACACCAGCATCGGCCTGCTCTTCGTCGCCATGCTGGCGCTGGGGGTCATCGTGATCTCGCACTCGGGCAGCTTCGCCACGGACGCGACCTCGATCCTCTTCGGCGACATTCTCGCGATCACTCCCGTCGACATCGGGCTGCTCGCCGCCGCCGCCGGAGTCGGCCTCCTCGTCGCAGCGGCCTTCCACCGCCCGCTCGTCGCCCTGGCGCTGGATCCGCGCATCGCCGCGGTGCTCGGCCTCGGTCCGCGCTCGGCTCAGGCCGCGCTGGTCGGCCTGGTGACCCTCGCCGTCGTCGCCTCCTACCAGGCGGTCGGCTCGCTCCTCGTCGTCGGGCTCCTGCTGGCTCCCGCGGTGGCCGCCGGTCACTGGACCACGCGCATCCCGACCCGGATGCTGCTCGCGTCGATCCTCGGCGCGGCCTCCGTGCTCGTCGGCCTGCTCGTCTCCTGGCACGCGGCCACGGCCGCGGGCGCCTCGGTCGCCGGCACGGCCATCGCGGTCGCCGCGGTGTCCTGGGCGGTCCGCTCGGCCGCGTCGGCCCTCGCGTCCCGGTCGGGCCCTCAGCCGGTCGCCGCATGAGGCCCTGCCGGCACCGCTCCTCCCCCGCTCACCCTCGAAAGGACTCCGTGCACTCCCGAACCACCGCCTCCACCGTCCTCCTGGGCGCTCTCGCGCTGGGCCTGGCCGCCTGCTCGACCGATGCCTCCGCGCCGGCCGCGGACGACACGGGCTCCGGCCACGGCGCCGTCGCGAACGCCGCCGAGCTCGCCGAGCCGCGCCTGGGGCTGACGTCGATCGACCCGTCGGGCGCCGTGTCGCACCTCGACCTCCTCGACGAGACGGTCACCGGCCTCGGCACCATCGGCGCACCGAGCGCGATGACGACCGACGGCCGCTACCTCTTCGCCCAGACCGATGCGGGCGTCGAGATCGTCGACAGCGGCGTGTGGACCTGGGACCACGTGGACCACTTCCACTACTACCGCGCGGACCCCCGCCTGATCGGCACGGTCGAGGGCTCCGGGACGGCCGTCGTCGCCACGACGAACCTCTCGACCACCGGCGGAACCGGACTCTTCTTCCCCGACTCCGGCGAGGCGGTCCTCCTCGACACCGAGGCGCTGTCGAAGGGGGCGATCGTCGAGCGGTTCCGGAAGGACGTCGAGCCCGGACCCGGGATGGTCGTGCCCGTCGGCTCGTCCGCTCTGGTGACCGAGGGGTCCGGATCCGGAGCGGCCGTCGCCGGCTACGACTCGGACGGCGAGCCGACGGGCCTCCGCGAGGCCTGCCCCGACCCCGCCGGGACGATCACCACCCGCGTCGGCGCCGTCATCGGCTGCTCCGACGGCGCACTCCTGGCGTCGATCGAGGACGAGGAGCTCATCGTCCAGCGGATCCCCTACCCCGCCGGCACCACCGCGCCACCCGCCGCCTCCTTCGACAACCGCGAGGGCCGCCCCACGGTCGCCGGCCTCGCCGGGGACGCGTGCATCTGGCTCCTCGACACCCGGGAGCGCTCCTGGAGCCTCCTCCCCTCTCCCGCCCCGCTGGCGCAGGTCACCGCGGTGGACGACGCGGACGAGACCGTCCTCGCCCTCGCCGCCGACGGCCGCGTGCTGGTGCTCGACGGCTCCGACGGTGCGGTCCTCGCCGAGACCGCGCCCCTCGTCGCGGACATGACCGCGGACGGCTCGCGGCCCGTCCTGATCGCCGACCAGCAGCGGGCCTACCTCAGCGCGCCCGCCGAGCGGAAGCTGCACGAGATCGACTACGCGGACGGCGCGCGCCTCGCCCGCACCTTCGAGACCGCCACCGAGCCGGCCTTCACGGCGGAGACGGGCCGATGAGGCGCCGGTGGGCCCTCGCGTCGGCCGCGGCGGTCCTGCTCCTGTCGGGCTGCACGTTGGCGGAGGAGGACGAGAGGCCCCTCGTCATCGTCTCCACCAACATCCTCGGCGACGTCGTGGGCGAGCTCGTCGGCGACGAGGCGCAGGTCGTCACGCTGATGAAGCCCGACGCCGACCCGCACTCCTTCGAGATCTCGGCACAGGAGGCGGCGCGCCTGCGCTCCGCCGACCTCGTCGTCTCGAACGGGCTCGGACTCGAGGAGGGCCTGCAGCAGCACCTCGACGAGGCCTCCGCTGAGGACGTCCCCGCGTTCGTCGCCGGCGACGCCGTCGACGTCCTCGACTACAGCGAGGGCGACGCGGAGGGGAGCCCGGACTCGCACTTCTGGACGGACCCCGGCCGGATGATCGACGTCGTCGACTCCCTCGGGCCCGTGCTCGCCGCGCTCGACGGCGTCGATCCGACCGCGGTCCGGGACCGGACGGACGGCTACCGCGCCGAGCTCGAGCGGCTCGACTCCGAGATGGCCGCGGCGTTCGCCGCGATCCCGGCCGAGCGCCGCGCCCTCGTCACCAACCATCACGTCTTCGGGTACCTCGCCGACCGCTTCGACTTCGACGTCGTCGGCGCCGTCATCCCGGGAGGCACGACCCTCGCGGCGCCGTCCGCCTCCGACCTCGCCGATCTCGTCGACGCGGTCGAGCAGACCGGCGTCCCCACGATCTTCGCGGAGTCCTCGTCTCCCGACCGCCTGGTCCAGGCGCTGGCGAGCGAGGCCGACATCCGCGTGGAGGTGGCCGAGCTGTTCACGGAGTCCCTGACGGGGCCCGAGGGCGGCGCTCCCGACTACCTCGCCATGATGCGCGTCAACACACAGCGCATCGCCACCGGGCTCTCCCCGTGAGCCCTCCGATCCACCACCAGGAAGAAGAAGCACCCATGCAGAATCCCCACGTCCGGCGGGCGGGCCTCGGCCTGATCGCCGCCTGCTCGATCACGGTCCTCGCGGCCTGCTCGTCGAGCTCGACCCCGGCCGCCGAGTCCTCGGCGTCCACCGCACCGGCCACCGAGGCGCCGGCGGCCGCCGGCGCCCGCGTCGCCGTCGCCTACGAGGGCGGCATCCTCGTCCTCGACGGCGAGACCCTCGAGACCGTCGCGGACATGGACTCCGAGGAGTTCACCCGCCTCAACCCCGCCGGCGACGACCGCCACGTCATGGTCACCATGAGCGAGGGGTTCCAGCTCCTCGACACCGCCGCCGGCACCAGCGGCGAGCCGGAGCTGACGGACATCGTCTTCCCCGCGGACACCCCGGGCCACGTCGTCCGGCACGCCGGGAAGACCGTCCTCTACGCCGACGGCACGAGCGACACGACCGTCCTCGAGACCGCCGACCTGGCGTCCTCGGACGGGATGCCCGAGACCGAGACCATCCCGGGCGTCGAGGCGCACCACGGCGTCTCGATCGTCCTCGAGGACGGCACCTTCCTCACCACGGTCGGTGACGCCGACGGGCGCAAGGGCATCGAGGTGCGCGACGCCTCCGGCGCCGTGACGGCCACGAACGACCAGTGCCCCGGTGTCCACGGAGAGGGCACGGCCGAGAACGAGGTCGTCGTCTTCGGCTGCGAGAACGGCGCCCTGGTCTACGACGGCGGCGAGATCACGAAGCTCGAGGCGCCGGACCAGCCGTACGGCCGCATGGGCAACGCCTGGGTCAGCGAGACCAGCCCGATCATCGTCGGCGACTACAAGGACGACCGCGACGCCGAGGGCTACCTCCTGCACCGCGTGGCGCTGATCGACACCGAGGCGAAGTCCCTCGACGTCGTCGACCTGCCCGAGGGCGTCGAGTACACCTTCCGCGGCGTCGCCCGCGGCCCCGACGACCTGGCGTACATGATCGCCTCGGACGGCGCGATCCACGTCCTCGACCCCGAGACCGGCGAGCTGACCGCCTCCTACCCCGTCGTCGACGCCTGGGAGAGCCCGGTCGAGTGGCAGGACCCGCACCCCGCGATCACGGTCGCCGGGGACATCGCCTACGTGACCGACCCTGCCGCCGACAGCATCCACGCCGTCGACCTCACCACGGGAGAGGTCCTCGCCACCGGCGAGCTCGACGTCACGCCGAACGAGATCGCCGTCGCCGCGAGCTGACCATCGGCACGGACGAGGGGCGCGGGGCCGTGGGCTCCGCGCCCCTCCTGTTCACCTGGAGGGGCCAGGATCTCCGCATGACGACCGACTTCGATCTCGACCAGGTGGTGCGCGACGTGACCGCGAACGTGCGCAAGAAGTTCCCCGACCACTCCGAGGAGCAGGTCGCGCCGCTCGTGCGCGAGGAGCTCGCGGACCTGCAGGACCGGCCCGTGCAGGACTACCTGACGGTGCTGACGGAGCGAGCGGTCAAGCGCCGCCTCAAGCGCGAGGCGCGCGGGGAGTAGACCGGGTCAGGCGAGCGCCCGCTCGATCGACGCCCGCAGCGCCGGAGCCGGCCGGAGCGCACCCGCCTCCTCCGCTTCGAGGAGCGCCTGCGCGTCCGCCGGGCTGTGCTCGCGGTACCAGCGGTCGACCGGGACGCCGTGCCCGGGCCGGCTCAGCACCTCGACGGCGTCGCCCGCCTCCACCGATCCGCGGTGCAGCACCCGCAGGTACGCGCCGGTACGCCCCTCGTCGGCGAAGCGCTTCACCCACTGGGGCTCTCCGAGGGCCCGCTGGAACGTCGCACACGGCGTCCGCGGCATCGTCACCTCGACCTCGACCGCCTCGCCGATCCGCCAGCGCTCGCCGATCACGGCTCCGCTCACGTCGAGGCCCGCGATCCGCAGGTTCTCGCCGAACATCCCCGCGGCCACCGGCCGCCCCAGGCGCTCCGCCCACCAGACCGCGTCCTCGTCGGAGTAGGCGTAGAGCGCCTTGTCGGGGCCGCCGTGGTGCGCGCGATCGGCCTGCACGTCGCCGTAGAGGCCCAGGTCGCGCACTCCGACGGGACCCTCGACCGGCCGCTTGTCGATCGCGGTCACGCCGACCGTGCCGGAGTCGGGCAGGAGGCGGGCGACGCGGCACACGGCGAGCAGGCGGGGCATGCCGCCATGGTGCCAGCACTAGGCTCGCCGCGTGCGCGACGCGACCGCTCCTCCCCGGCTCGACCCCCTCCTCCTCGACGGCCTCGCCGAGGGGTACGCCGGGGACACGGGCGCCCGGGAGCACGCCGAAGGACTGCGCTTCGCCGGCACCGACCTCACCGGCGCCGATCTCACCGCGGCCTCCTTCAGCGAGTGCGTGCTGGAGGGAGTGGTCCTGGACGGCGCCCAGCTGCGGGCCGCGTCGATCGCGGAGTCGCGGCTCGAGCGGCTGGACGTCCCCGGGCTCTCGGCGCCGCGGAGCCGGCTCCGGTCCGTCGAGCTGCTCGCCTCGCGGCTGGGCTCGGCCGAGCTCTACGAGAGCACCTGGGAGCAGGTGCGCGTGGCCGACTGCAAGCTCGGCTACCTGAACCTCCGCGGAGCCGCGGTGCGCGACGTGCTGCTCGAGCGCTGCACGATCGACGAGCTCGACCTGGCGGGTGCGACCGGCACGCGGCTGCGCCTGGTCGACTGCGACGTCCGCTCCCTCGATCTCTCCCGGGCCCGGATCGAGCACCTCGATCTGCGCGGCGCCGAGCTGCACGTGCTCACCGGGCTGGACGGCCTCCGCGGCGCCACCCTCTCCGAGCTGCAGCTCAGCCTCCTGCTGCCGCTGTTCGCGGAGCACTTCGGGGTGCGGGTGGGCTGAGCCGCCGGTCCGCCTAGCGCCGGCGGGCGATCAGCCGCGTCAGAGCGCGGCGGCCGAGGAGGAACACGGCCAGCACGACGGCCGTCACGATCACGAAGCTCCACTGCACGCCCTGCCCGGAGGCGATCCGCAGGAGCATCCCGCCCGCGACGGTCACCGCCCAGACGACGAGCCCGGCGGGCACGATCCGGTCCGGGGAGCGCCACGAGCGCGTGACGACCCAGCCGAGCAGGAGCGCCGCCAGGAACGGCCAGAGCGTGGTGAGCAGGCCGATCGGCGCCGACCCCTCGTCGTGGCTCCCGCGGCCGATCAGCACGAAGACCAGGACGAGCACGGCGTCGAGGCCGAGGCCGAGCCCCGCGTGCCGGGTCATGCGGGCTCCGTCACGAAGTCGATGAGCTGCTCGACCCGGCCCAGCAGCGCCGGCTCCAGGTCCTGGAAGGTGCGCACCCGGCCGAGGATGCGCTGCCAGGCGCGCGCGATGTCGGCCTGCTCCTCGTGCGGCCAGCCGAGCGCCTCGCAGATCCCGTGCTTCCACTCGGTTCCGCGAGGGATCTCGGGCCAGCGCTCCAGGCCGATCCGGCCGGGCTTCACGGCCTGCCAGACGTCGATGTAGGGGTGGCCGATGACGAGGACGTGGGCGCCGTGCGGACCGGCGGCGACCTGCTCGGCGATCCGCGACTCCTTCGAGCCGCGCACCAGGTGGTCGACGAGCACGCCGATGCGGCGCCCCGGACCGGGCCGGAACTCGCGCACCAGCTCGTCGAGGTTGTCGACGCCCTCGATGTACTCGACGACGACGCCCTCGACCCGCAGGTCGTGGCCCCAGACCTTCTCGACCAGCTCGGCGTCGTGCCGGCCCTCGACGTAGATGCGGCTGGGCAGGGCGACCCGCGCCTTCGCGTCGGCGACGTGGAAGGAGCCGGAGGCGGAGCGCGCGCGACCGAGGCCGGCGTCGCGCTTCAGCCCGGGCGCCTTGAGCGACACGGGCTTCCCCTCGAGGAGGAACCCGGGCCCCAGCGGGAACACGCGGACCTTGCCGAACCGGTCCTCCAGCCGCACCATCCGCAGCTCCACGCCGAGCACGGCACCCACGAAGCCGGAGGCGACCTCCTCGACCACCAGATCGCGCTCGGCCTCGACCACCGCCACCTCGACCCTGCCGCGGGCGCGCCAGTCGCCGGCGAGCACGTCCTGCCCGTACCTGTCCTCGTCCATCGCACCGAGGGTAGCCGGAGGCGCGCGGGGCGCCGCGCGGACACGGCGCATGCACCTCTGCTTACATGAGCAGATGACCGAGGACCTCGAACGCGCCGCCGAGCTCTTCAAGGTGCTGTCCTCCTCCTCCCGGCTGCGCCTGCTCCGGGCCCTCGCCGAGGAGACGTCGACGGTCGGGCGGCTGGCCGAGGTGACCGGGCTCTCGCAGCCGCTGGTCTCGCAGCACCTGCGGATGCTCCGCACCGCCGGGCTGGTCGCGGTCGAGCGCGTGGGCCGCGAGGCGCACTACTCCGTCGCCGACACCCACGTCACGCACATCGTCGACGACGCTGTCCGGCACGCCCTGGAGGGGTGACCTCCGTCCCTGTCGGGAACGATGATCGCTCTCGATTAGGCGCATCCATTGCAATGCGTTTATGGATCTGGTCGACTGGAGCCCGTCGCGTCCGCGGCCCCCGCATCCGGAAAGGCAGCACCATGAGCACCACCGATCTCCACGCCGAGCACCCCGTCACCGAGCACGAGCACGGCGAGGGCTGCGGCCACCCGGCCGTGCAGCACGAGGACCACGTCGACTACGTCCACGGCACGCACCACCACGCCCTGCACGGCGACCACTACGACGAGCACGAGTCGGAGGCCGAGCACTCGACCGCCGACCACGAGCACGGCGACGCCTGCGGCCACGAGACCGTGCAGCACGACGACCACGTGGACTTCGTCCACGACGGCCACAAGCACGCCGCTCACGCCGGCCACTACGACGAGCACTGAGGCCGTGCGCGACGGGAGGGCTCGCACCCTCCCGTCGGCGCTCAGCCCTGACGGGCCTTGAAGCGCGGGTTCAGCTTGTTGATCACGAAGACGCGGCCCCGGCGGCGGACCACCTGCGAGCCGGGCTGCGCCTTCATCGACCTGAGGGAGTTGCGGACCTTCACGGATGCTCCTGTCGTTAATGAGAACTGTTATCGATAGAGTAGCGGTCCATGGAGCCCCACCACCCCGCACCCCCCGTCCTCGCCGTCACCCTCGTCAGCGCGACCGACCCCCAGGACGCCGGGCGGACCGCCGCGCTCCTCGCCGGCAGGCCCGAGTCCCGGATCGCCTTCGAGGTCGATCCGCCCGGCGCCGACGGTCCCGCTCTCGCCGAGGAGCTCCACCGGCGCCTCGCGGCCGACGCCGACGACGGCCACCGCGGTCACACGGTCGTCGCCCTCGATGGCCAGGCCGACCCGCTCGAGATCGGACTCGTGCTCGAGCACCTCTGCGCGCAGCGGCATCCCGCCGACACCCGCATCGCGATCCTCGACGTGGTCGCCGTGACGTCGACGGAGGAGATCCTGCGCGTGCTCTGCGGCGGCGCGGGCCCCTCCTTCGACTCGGCGGAGCGCCTCGCCGCCCGCCTGGAGTTCTCGAGCCTCATCGCCCTCGCCGAGCCCCTCTCCGAGAGCGACCCCGAGCGGACCGCACTCGTCCGCGACCTCCTGCGAGCACTCGCCCCCACCGCCGATCTCCTCCCCGCCGGTGAGCTCCCGGCGGCGCCACGGAGGCTCCACCCCCGGCGCGCGCACGCGATCGCCTCCTCGATGGGCTGGCAGTGCGCCCTCAACGGGACCTCGCGGCGCCGCGCCTCGGGCACGACCGTCGAGGAGTTCGTGTTCCGCGATCCGCTGCCCTTCCACCCCGGCCGCCTGAGCACGGCGGTCCACGGGGAGCTGGTGGCGGAGAAGGTGGGCCGCATCCTCCGCTCCCGCGGCCTGGTGCGCCTGGCGACGCGCGCCGACCGGGTCGGCTCGTGGTCGGTCGCCGGCGACGTGCTGACGCTGGACCCGACCAGCCTGCTCAGCTGGGACGAGGACGCGCCTCTCGGCCAGGAGCTCGCCTTCTTCGGGACGGGCCTGGACACCGGGAGGCTGACCGCCGTCCTGCAGAGCTGCCTGCTCACCCCCGAGGAGCTGCTGGCCGGCCCCGCCGCCTGGGCGGAGTACGCGGACCCCTTCCCGCGCTGGGTGGACGAGCACCGGCACTGAGCCGGGCGTCCTTTGCCGCGCGGGACTCGACGAGCGCGACCCGGCCCCTGCGTCCGAGCGCCGCCCGCCCCGCGCCAGCCGACCGTGCGCCGGGAGTGTGACGCGCGGAGGCTCCCGCCGGGCGGCGGGTGGGTAGGCTGACCGGACAGCACGTGCTCCGGGGTCGGTGGGAATTCCGAACCGGCGGTCACAGTCCGCGAGCCGCAGCCCCTCGAGAGGGGCGGCGGTTGACCTGGTGGAACTCCAGGACCGACGGTGAAAGTCCGGAGGAGAGGCAGCACGAGCGTCGCGCATCACCGCGCGATGCTGAGCGACGGTGCCCGCGCACCGTCGATCGAGACCCCGGAGTTCGGCGACGAACGGAAGAACCGGGAATGACGATCGACTACGAGCACGCGATGCGCCGGGCGCTGGCGCTCGCCGAGCGCGGGCCCGCCCGCGGACCCAACCCGCGCGTGGGCTGCGTGATCCTCGCGCCCGACGGCACCGTCCTCGGCGAGGGCTGGCACCACGGAGCCGGCACCGCGCACGCCGAGGTCGACGCCCTGTCGCACGTCGCGCCGGGCGCCGCCGAGGGCGCGACGGCCGTCGTCTCGCTCGAGCCGTGCGACCACACCGGGCGCACGGGTCCCTGCAGCCGCGCCCTGATCGAGGCGGGCGTCTCCCGCGTCGTCTACGCCGTGCCGGACCCGGGCGAGCGCTCGGCCGGCGGCGGTCGCACCCTCCGCGAGGCCGGCGTCGAGGTGATCGAGGGCGTGCTCGCCGAGGAGGGAGAGCAGTTCCTCCACCCGTGGCTCACCGCGACCCGCCTGCACCGCCCCTTCGTCACGCTCAAGTGGGCCTCGACCCTCGACGGCCGCACCGCGGCGGCGGACGGCAGCAGCCGCTGGATCACCGGAGCGGCGGCCCGTCAGCGCGTGCACGAGCAGCGTGCCGCGCACGACGCGATCCTCGTCGGCACCGGGACCGTCCTCGCCGACGATCCCGCCCTCACCGCCCGCGGCGACGGAGGCGAACTCCTCGCCCACCAGCCGGTGCCCGTCGTCGTCGGCACGCGCCCCGTGCCGCCGGGCGCCCGCCTGCACGAGCACCCCCGCGCCGTCGTGGTCGAGCGCACCCGCGACCTCGCCGCGGTCCTCGCGCACCTCTACTCCGCCGAGATCCGCAGCGTCTACGTCGAGGCCGGACCGACCCTCGCCTCCGCGCTCGTCGCCGCCGGACTGGTCGACGAGTACCTCGTGTTCCTCGCGCCCGCGCTCCTCGGCGGCCCCCGCCTCGCGCTCGGCGACCTCGGCGTGGAGAGCATCGGCGGGGCCCGGCGCCTCTCCCTCCGCTCGGTCGAGATCCTCGGCGACGACCTCTTCGTGACCGCGCGCCCCGACGTCCTCCCCGCGGGCGGTGCCGGCACCCCGGCCCGCCTCCCCCACGCCCTGCAGATGGAGACCCACTGATGTTCACCGGAATCATCGAGGAGAAGGGCGTCGTGACCGCTGTCGAGGCGGGCGCCGACGCGATCCGCCTCAGCATCCGCGGGCCCCTCGCCGTCGAGGGCGTGCGGCACGGCGACTCGATCGCGGTCTCGGGCGTCTGCCTCACCGTGGTCGAGCACACCGACCAGGGCTTCACCGCCGACGTCATGGCGCAGACCCTGCGGATGTCGACCCTCGACACCGTGGGCGTCGGCGACCCCGTGAACCTCGAGCGCGCCGCGCTGGTCGGCGACCGGCTCGGCGGCCACATCGTCCAGGGCCACATCGACGGCACGGCGACGCTGCTCGCGATCGCACCGGGCGAGGCCTGGCGGGTGCTGCGGTTCTCGCTGCCGGCGGAGATCGCTCCGCTCGTCGTCGACAAGGGCTCGATCGCGGTCGACGGCGTCTCGCTGACCGTCTCGGCGATCAGCCCCGCCGCCGAGCCGGAGCAGTGGTTCGAGGTCTCGCTGATCCCCGAGACGCTCGCCGTCACCACGCTGGGCGCGCGCGCGATCGGCGATCGGGTCAACATCGAGACCGACGTCCTGGCCCGCCACGTCGAGCGGATGCTCGCACTGCGCTCGATCGCGGAGGCCCGCTCATGAGCCTCGCCACCATCCCCGAGGCCGTCGAGGCGCTGCGCGCCGGGCGCCCGATCATCGTCGCGGACGACGAGGGCCGCGAGAACGAGGGCGACGTCATCGTCTCGGCCCAGCTCGCCAGCCAGGAGACGATCGCCTGGATGGTCCGCCACTCCTCCGGGTTCATCTGCGCGCCGATGACCAACGAGATCGCCGACCGCCTCGCCCTGCCGCTGATGGTGGTCGAGAACGAGGACCCGCGCGGCACCGCCTACACGCTGTCCGTCGACGCGGCCGACCGGCTCTCCACCGGCATCAGCGCCTCCGACCGCGCGCACACCCTCCGCGTGCTGGCCGACCCCGAGGCGACCCCCTCCCGCCTGAACCGCCCCGGCCACATCCTGCCGCTGCGCGCCGTCGACGGCGGCGTGCGCGAGCGCGACGGGCACACGGAGGCGGCGGTCGACCTGATGAAGCTCGCCGGCCTGTACCCCGTGGGCGCGATCTCCGAGATCGTCGCCGAGGACGGCGAGATGATGCGGCTGCCCGGGCTGATCGCTCTCGGCGAGCGCGAGGGCGTGCCGGTGACCACGGTCGCGGCCCTCATCGCGTACCTGCAGGAGTTCCACTGCGACGCGGAGGTGCCCGTCACGGTCGCGGTCCCGGAGAGCGCGCGGGTGAGCTTCGAGGTCGAGACCACGGTGCCGACCACCCACGGCCCGTTCCGGATCCGCGCCTACCGCGACCGGCAGACCGGAGCGGATCACGTCGCGATCCTCGCGGGAGAGGTCGCCGCGGGGCGGCCCGCACTGGTGCGCGTGCACTCCGAGTGCCTGACCGGCGAGGCGTTCGGCTCGCTGAAGTGCGAGTGCGGACCCCAGCTCGACGCCGCCCTCGACACGATCCAGCGGGACGGCGGCGTCGTCGTCTACCTCCGCGGGCACGAGGGCCGGGGCATCGGCCTGATCAACAAGCTGCGCGCTTACCGCCTGCAGGAGGACGGACTCGACACCCTCGACGCGAACCTCGCCCTCGGGCTCCCCGCCGACGCGCGGGACTACGGAGCGGCGGTCGGGATCCTCGAGGACCTCGGCCTCACCGAGGTGCGCCTGCTCACCAACAACCCCGAGAAGGTCCGCCAGCTCACCGACCGCGGCATCGTCGTCGCCGAGCGCGTGCCGCTCGTCGTCGGAGTCGGCGCCTTCAACGAGGGCTACCTCGAGACCAAGCGCGACCGCATGGGCCACACCCTCGACAGCGTCCTCGACCACGACCCCCTCGACGCCGGGATCTCCGGCCTCGCCCTCGACGCCGGGATCGCCGGCGCCACCACGAAGGAGTAGCAATGGCCGGTAGCGGCGCCCCCACCACCTCCCCTCTCGACGGCGCGGGACTGCGCGTCGTCGTCATCGCGGGGACCTGGCACGAGCAGATCAGCGACGGTCTGATCGCCGGAGCGGGCCGAGCCCTCGACGAGGCCGGAGCGTCCTGGTCGCTCGTGCGCGTGCCCGGCTCGTTCGAGCTGCCCGTCGCCTCGAAGGCGGCCCTGGAGGCGGGGGCCGACGCGGTCGTCGCCCTCGGCGTGATCATCCGCGGCGGCACCCCGCACTTCGAGTACGTCTCGGACGCCGCCACCTCCGGGCTCACCACCGTCTCGATCCTGACGGGCAAGCCGGTCGGCTTCGGCGTGCTCACCCTCGACACCGAGCAGCAGGGCATCGATCGCGCGGGCCTTCCCGGCTCGAAGGAGGACAAGGGGCGCGAGGCGGCCGAGGCGGCGGTCTCGACCGCTCTGCTCCTCCGCTCGCTGCGCAGCTGAACCACTGCGGGCGGCCCCCGTCCTGGGGCCGCCCGCACACGAACCTGGGAGAACACGGAGTAAAGTGGTCGGGTCGTCACGAGCGACCCCTCTCTCCTCCCCCTCGCCCCAGCGGTCCGCGACGCCCGATCGACGCCCCGCCCCGCCGGCTCAGGGGGAGTCGCCGTCCACACGGAGCCCCTCCCTCATGTCCTCTCCCGCCGTCTCCGACGCGCCAGCAGCCGCCCCGCAGAACTCCCGCGGCCGCGTCATCCTCGCCAGCCTCATCGGCACCTCGATCGAGTTCTACGACTTCTACGCCTACGCGACCGCCGCCGTCCTGGTCTTCCCGTCGCTCTTCTTCGTCAACGAGGACCCGGCCACGGCCCTCCTCGCCTCCTTCGCCGTCTTCGGCGTCGCGTTCATCGCGCGCCCGATCGGGTCGATCATCTTCGGCCACTTCGGCGACCGCGTCGGCCGCAAGGGCACCCTCGTCGCCTCGCTGCTCACCATGGGCGTCGCGACCTTCCTGATCGGCTGCCTGCCCACCGCGCTCACGCCCGGCTGGGAGTTCCTCGCTCCGTTCCTGCTCGTCGTGATGCGCTTCTGCCAGGGCCTCGGCCTCGGCGGCGAGTGGTCCGGAGCCGCGCTGCTCGCGACCGAGAACGCACCGGCCGGCAAGCGCGCCATCTACGGCACCTTCCCGCAGCTGGGCGCACCGATCGGCTTCATCGTCGCCAACGTCCTGTTCCTGGTGCTCGCGAGCACGATGAGCGACGAGACGTTCGCGGCCTGGGGCTGGCGCGTGCCGTTCCTGGCGAGCGCCGTGCTCGTGATCATCGGGCTCTACGTGCGGTTCAAGCTCGTCGAGACGCCCGCGTTCCAGAAGGTCGTCGAGAAGGGCGAGGTCGCCAAGCTGCCCCTCGCCCGCGTCTTCGTCACCAGCTGGCGCCCGCTCATCCTGGGCACCTTCATCATGCTGGCGACCTACGTGCTCTTCTACCTCATGACCACGTTCACGCTGACCTACGGCACCTCGCCCGTCGACGGCGCGGTTCCGGGCCTCGGCTACACGCGCAACGACTTCCTCGTCATGCTGATCGTCGGCGTCGTGTTCTTCGGGATCTTCACGCTCGTCTCCGGCCCGCTCGCGGAGCGCTTCGGCCGCCGGCGCACGCTGCTCGTGGTGACCGCGGCGATCCTCGTCTTCGGCCTGCTCTTCGTGCCCCTGTTCAGCGCCGGCTTCGCGGGCGTCATGGCGGTCCTGATCCTCGGCTTCACGCTGATGGGCCTGACCTTCGGCCCGATGGGCGCCGTCCTCCCCGAGCTGTTCCCGACCAACGTCCGCTACACCGGCTCGGCGATGGCGTACAACCTCGCATCGATCCTCGGAGCGGCCCTCGCGCCGATCATCGCGGTCGCGCTGTGGAGGGCGGCGGGCGGCAGCACCGTGCTGGTCGGCCTCTACCTCAGCGCCGCGGCCGTGCTGACGCTGATCGCGCTCCTGCTCTCCAAGGAGACGAAGAACGCGTCGTACCACGACAACGTCTCGTAGGACTCCCTGCAGAGGACGGCCCGACGGGATCCCCCGGCGGGCCGTCCGCGTCTCCGCTCCCTCCCTGAGCACCGGGCCCGCCCTCTGGCGGCCTGCTCGCAGCGACGACGGGGCAGAATGGACGGCGATGAGCACCACCACCTCCCGGCGCGGCGGACGACGACCCTCCCGCGACGACGGACCCCGCGCCTCCTTCTCGCAGCTCGTGCCCTACCTGCTCGAGCACCGCGCCATCCTCTCGGTCGTCGTGGTCCTCAGTCTGTTCGGAGCGGCGGCGAGCCTCGGCCAGCCCCTGCTCGTCGGCCAGGTCATCACCCGGGTCCAGTCCGGTCTCGATCTCGGCCCGCTCGTGTGGGCCCTCGTCGGCCTGGTCGTGGCCTCCGGGCTCATCTCGGGCTTCGCGCACTACCTGCTCCAGCGCACCGGCGAGGGGATCGTGCTCTCGAGCCGCCGCCGCCTCGTCGCACGGCTGCTGCGCCTCCCCATCCGGGAGTTCGACGCGCGCCGCACCGGCGACCTCGTCTCGCGCGTCGGCTCCGACTCCACGCTCCTGCGCGCGGTGCTGACCCAGGGGCTCGTCGACTCGATCGCGGGCTCCCTCGTTTTCGTCGGCGCGATCATCGCGATGGCCGTCATCGACTGGGTGCTGCTGCTGATCATCGTGGCGGTGGTGGCGGTGGCCCTCGGGCTCGCGCTGACCCTCGGCCGCGGCATCCGCACCGCCAGCCGCAAGGCGCAGGAGAAGGTCGGCGATCTGGCCGCGGCCGTCGAGCGCGCCATCAGCGCCGTCCGGACGATCCGTGCCGCCGGAGCCACCGATCGCGAGATCGCGGTCGTCGACCAGCACGCGACGGAGGCGTACCGCCTCGGGATCCGCGTCGCGCACGTCTCGGCCCTCGTGGTGCCGGTGGCGGGGATCGCCATGCAGGTCGCCTTCCTCGCCGTCCTCGGCGTCGGCGGCTACCGCGTCGCGTCCGGCGCGATCGACATCGCCCAGCTGGTCTCGTTCATCCTCTTCCTCTTCATGATGGTGATGCCGCTCGGCAACTTCATCGGCGCCATCACCTCGGTGAACTCGGCGCTGGGCGCCCTCGGCCGCATCCAGGAGATCATCGACCTGCCGATCGAGGGCGACGGCGACGCCTCCGCGGGCGGCCTCGGCGCCGGCGTGGCGGAGGAGGCCATCTCCTTCGAGGACGTGGTGTTCTCCTACGAGGAGGGCGCCGTGCCCGACGCGGCGGCCGTAGCGGACGAGCGCGACCGCACCGTCCTGCGCGGCGTCTCCTTCACCGTGCCGCGCGGCAAGCGCACCGCCCTGGTCGGGCCGTCGGGAGCGGGCAAGAGCACGATCCTCGCCCTCATCGAGCGGTTCTACGACCCGGAGGCCGGCGTCGTCCGACTCGGCGGTGTCGACCTCACGGCCATCGACCGCGACGCGCTCCGCGCGCAGATCGGCTACGTCGAGCAGGACGCCCCGGTCCTGGCCGGCACCATCCGCGAGAACCTCGTCCTCGGCCGCCCCGACGCCGACGACGCCGACTGCCTCCGGGTGCTCGAGGCGGTGAACCTGACCGACGTGCTCGAGCGCAACCCGCTCGGCCTGCACGCGCCGGTGGGCGAGAGCGGAGTGATGCTCTCGGGCGGTGAGCGTCAGCGCCTTGCGATCGGCCGCGCGCTCCTGGCGGCCCCGCCGATCCTGCTGCTGGACGAGTCCACGTCGAGCCTCGACGGACTCAACGAGCAGCGCCTGCGCCTGGCGATCGACGCGGTCGCCGAGAACCGGACCCTGCTGGTGATCGCGCACCGCCTGTCGACGGTGGTCGATTCCGACCGCATCGTCGTGCTGCAGAAGGGCGAGGTCGTGGGAGTCGGCACCCACTCCGAGCTCGTCGAATCGACGCCGCTCTACCGGGACCTCGCCAAGCACCAGCTGCTCGTCTGACGGACGCCGCAGCGGCGTCTCGCGACCGCCGCCGCCTCATGCCGGTCGACCAGCCGCGCAGCGGCGTGTCGAGACGCCCGCACGTCTCGACCGGCAGCCTGCGCCCGCTCGTCCCTCAGCGCGGCGGCAGCCGCAGAGCCCCGTCGAGCCGGATGGTCTCGCCGTTGATCATGGGGTTCTCGACGATGTGCCGCACCAGGGCCGCGAACTCCTCGGGGCGTCCGAGGCGAGCCGGATGCGGCGTCGCCGAGCCGAGCGCCTCGCGGGCCCTGTCCGGCAGCCCGGCGAGCAGGGGCGTGTCGAACGTGCCCGGTGCGATCGACACCACGCGCACGAGCCGGGCCGCGAGCTCGCGCGCGAGCGGCAGGGTCATCGCCGCCACGGCTCCCTTCGACGCGGCGTAGGCCGCCTGTCCGATCTGCCCCTCGAAGGCGGCGACGGAGGCGGTCGTGACCAGGACTCCCCGCTCCCCATCGATCGGCTCCCGCTCGGCGATCGACGCCGCGGCGAGGCGCAGCACGTTGAGCGTCCCGGTCGTGTTGATCCGCAGCACCCGGTCGAACTGCTCGATCGGCAGCGGCCCGTCGCGTCCGAGCAGCCGCCCGGGTGTGGCCACGCCCGCACAGCTCACGGCGACGCGCAGCTCCCCCGCCGCCGCCACGGCGCGCGAGACGGCGTCCGGATCGAGGACGTCCCCGGCGATCAGCTGCACGGAGGCGGGCAGACGCGCGGCCTCCACCGCGTGCGGCAGGTCGAGCACGACCACGTGCGCTCCTGCGGCGTCGAGCGCCGTCGCCGTCGCGGCTCCCAGTCCGGATGCTCCCCCCGCGATCAGCGCGGACGTCCCCTCGAGTCGCACGTTCAGCCCGCCGGAGCGGGGGTGGAGTCGGCGTCGGGCTCGTCGGTCGGCTCGCCGCCGGGCTCTCCCGTCCGATCGCTGCTCGGCTCTCCGGACGCGAGCGCCTGCGCCGAGCAGTCGGTCAGGGTGGCGTCGTAGGCGTCCCGGGCGCGCTGCGCCGCCAGGCGGACCTCCTCCTCCGCGAGCGGGCTCGCGAGCGGCGGCCGGTCGCTCAGGCCGTAGCGGGCGAGGCAGTCGCTGATCAGGCGGGTCATGCGCGCGCCGCTCTCGGGATCGGCTGTGCCGGTGGGCGCCGGGGCGGCGGTCGCGACGGAGCCCGAGTCGCGCACGGACCCGTCCGGCACCTCCGCGGCGGGACCGGAGCAGGCGGTGAGGCTCAGTGCGAGCGCGACTCCGACGAGCAGCGCGACGGGCGGGCGGAGCGTCGTGCGCAGGAGCATGGACGACCTCGTTCGTGACGGCTGCGGGCAGGAGTGCGGCCACGGTAGCGCAGTCGATGCTTCCGGCGAGCGCTGGGCGCGCTCTCACGCCCCAGTGGCACCCCCAACGGGGCACAGGCGCGCCTGTCAGGAGGGCTCGGCGAGCGCCCACATCGCGACCGCCGACGCCGCAGCGACGTTGAGCGAGTCGATCCCGTGCCGCATCGGGATCTGGACGGCGACATCGGCGGCGGCGAGCGCGTCGGCGGTGAGACCCGGCCCCTCGGTGCCGAGCACGAGGGCGACGCGCTCCGGAGCGCGGGCGGCGAAGTTCCGCAGGGGCACCGCCTCCGGGGTCAGAGCCATCGCCGCGATCGTGAAGCCCGCTCCGTGCAGGAGCCGCTGCGTCGACGGCCAGTCGCCGACGCGCGTCCAGGGCACCTGGAGGACCGTTCCCATGCTCACGCGGATGGCGCGGCGGTAGTACGGATCGGAGCAGCGCGGCGTCACCAGCACGGCATCGGCTCCGATGGCCCCGACCGAGCGGAAGATCGCGCCGACGTTCGTCGGGTCGACCACGCCCTCGAGCACGACGACGCGGCGCGCTCCCGCGAGCAGGCCGGCCGGGTCGGGCAGCACGGGCCGGTCCATCGCCGCGATCAGGCCGCGGTGCAGGGTGTAGCCGGTGAGCTCGGCCAGGAGCTCACCCGGGCCTGTGAAGACGGGGACGTCGAAGCGGCCGACCAGGCGCTCGGCCTCCGCCGCCGACCCGCCGAGGGCGAGCACCGAGCGCGGCCGGTGCCCGGCGGCGATCGCGCGCTCGAGCACGAGCGCCGACTCCGCGATGTACAGGCCGTGCGGGCCGCGGGCGTTCTTCAGCGCGACGTCGGTCGCGTGCGCGTAGTCGCGCAGCCGCGGATCGTCGAGCGCGGCGACCTCGATCCGCTCCACCGGATCAGGCGAAGGGGTCGGGGGTGAGCGTGTACTTGGTGCTGAGGTACTCGTGGATCCCCTCGAGTCCGCCCTCGCGGCCGAGGCCCGACTGCTTCACCCCGCCGAAGGGCGCCGCCGCGTTCGACACCACGCCGACGTTGAGGCCCATCATCCCGGTGGCGAGCCGCTCGATCATCCGCTGACCGCGGGCGAGGTCGCGAGTGAAGACGTAGGACACCAGTCCGTACTCGGTGTCGTTGGCGAGCGCGACGGCGTCGTCCTCGTCGGTGAACGGCACGATCGCGAGGACCGGACCGAAGATCTCGGTGCGCAGGATCTCGCTCTCCCGGTCGACCCCCGCGAGCACGGTCGGCCGGTAGAAGTGGCCGGCCCCCTCGATCCGATCGCCGCCGGTGAGCAGGCGCGCGCCGCGGGAGACGGCGTCCTCCACCAGCGCGGACGCCTTCTCGACCGCGCGCTCGTCGATCAGCGGGCCGATGGTCACTCCGTCCTCGGTGCCGCGGCCGACGCGCAGAGCGCGCACGCGCCCCACGATCCGCGCCGCGAACTCCTCGGCGATCGACTCGTGCACGAAGAAGCGGTTGGCGGCCGTGCAGGCCTGGCCGATGTTGCGGAACTTCGCGAGCATCGCGCCCTCGACCGCCCGGTCGAGGTCGGCGTCCTCGAACACGACGAAGGGCGCGTTGCCGCCCAGCTCCATCGAGGTCCGCAGCACGTTCTCGGAGGCCTGCTTCAGCAGCGTGCGCCCGACGGGCGTGGAGCCGGTGAAGGACACCTTCCGCAGGCGGGGATCCGACAGGATCGGAGCCGACACGGCTCCCGCCGAGGACGTGGTGACCACGTTGAGCACGCCGTCGGGGAGCCCCGCCTCGGCGAGCAGCGCCGCGAAGGCGAGCGTGGTGAGCGGAGTGAGCTCGGCCGGCTTCACGACGACGGTGCAGCCCGCCGCCAGCGCCGGAGCGATCTTCCGCGTCGCCATCGCGAGCGGGAAGTTCCAGGGCGTGATGAGGTAGCAGGTGCCCACCGGGTGCTGCGAGACGATCATCCGGCCGCTGCCCTCGGGCGAGACTCCGTAGCGTCCGCTGATGCGCACCGCCTCCTCGCTGAACCAGCGGAGGAATTCGCCGCCGTACACGACCTCGCCCCTCGCCTCCGCGACCGGCTTGCCCATCTCGAGCGCCATCAGGAGCGCGAACTCCTCGGTGCGCTCCTGCAGGAGGTCGAACGCCCGCCGGAGGATCTCGCCCCGCTTCCGCGGCGCCGTCGCGGCCCACGACGGACCGGCGGCGACGGCGGCGTCGAGCGCCCGGACCCCGTCCTCCGGAGTCGCGTCGGCGATCGAGACCAGGACCGCTCCGGTGGCCGGGTCCTCGACGTCGATCGAGCCGCCGCCTGAGGCGTCCACCCACTCACCGCCGATCAGCAGCTGCGTGGGGATGCGGGCGAGCAGAGCGGTCTCGGCGGCGCGGGACGCGACGGAATCAGTCACAGGAGGGAACCACTTCTTCGGATCGGAGCGCGCAGACCGCGCCAGGAGGAGCTTCTCGTCCTCCCAGTGTAGGACGGTCGATCGCTCCGGGGGCGGTGTCGCCGGGAGCCGCGAGGACCTGCGCCTCCCTGAGCCCTGTGGAGGGACGAGCCCTCAGACGGACCGCTCGACGCGGATTCCCGCCTCCGTGAGCTCGCGCAACGCCGCGGCACTCGCCTCCTCGGAGACGCCCGCGACCAGGTCCTCGAGCACGCGGACCTCGAGCCCCGCCCGTCGCGCGTCGAGTGCCGAGGCGCGCACACAGTGGTCGGTCGCGAGTCCCACGACGTCGAGCGCGGTGACGCCCCGCTCCGCGAGCACGGCGCCGAGCTCCTCGCCCGCCTCCGTCGTGCCCTCGAAGGCCGAGTAGGAGGGGCGGCCCTGCCCCTTGAGGATCTCCACGTCGATCCGAGCGGTGTCCAGGGCCGGGTGGAACCGCGCGCCGTCCGTGCCGGCGACGCAGTGGACGGGCCAGCTGTCGACGAAGTCCGGCTCCACCGCGAAGTGGCCGCCGTTGTCGGAGTCGCCCTCGTGCCAGTCGCGGGAGGCCAGCACCGCGGAGTACCGGTCGGCGTGCGCCGCCAGATGCGCGGTGATGCCCTGGGCGACGGCCGCGCCGCCTGTGACGGCGAGCGCGCCGCCCTCGGTGAAGTCGTTCTGCACGTCGACGATCAGGAGTGCGGTGGTCATCGTGGGCCTTCCGGGAGGAGGTGGAGAGGAGGAGCGGGAGGTCGACCCGTCCGGGTCAGGAGTCGGAGAGCGAGGATCCGCAGCGGTAGACGCCCGTCACGAGGGTGTCGATCGCGGTCTTCGCCGAGTCGGAGACGTCGCCGAGAGCGTAGACCGCGAAGGTCAGCTCGGTGCCGTCCGCCGCGGTGACCACGCCGGCCAGGGTGTAGCCGGTGTCGATCCAGCCCGTCTTCGCGCGCACCGCGCCGTCGGCCGCGGCGTTGTCGCCGGCGAAGCGGTCGGAGTAGGAGAGCGAGCCCGTCCGGCCCGACACCGGCAGGCCGTCCAGGAGGATCCCCAGCTGCCCCTCGCGGGCCTGCACCTTCCGGAGCAGCTCGGTGAAGTACGCCGGCGCGACCGCGTTGTCGTCGCTCAGGCCGGAGCCGTCGACGATCGCGATCCCGGACGTGTCGACGCCGTAACCGGCGAGCCCCTGCAGCACACCGGCCTGCTCGGCAGCGAAGTCGCTGCCCGCGCCGGTGCGGATCGCGACGAGTCGCGCGAGCATCTCGGCGATCGCATTGTCGGAGACGAGCAGCATCTGCTGCACGAGCGTGCCGACCGGGGCCGACTCCACCGTGCCGAGAACCGCCGCGCCCGCGGGAGCCGTCCCGGTGGAGACCACGGGCGAGCCGTCCAGCTCGTCGGCGAACGCCTCTCCGGCCCGGCCGACCGGATCCGTGCCGCGCTCGGAGGTCGAGGCCGTGGGGTCCTCGCGATCGCCGTCCACCTGGAGCGCCGTGATCTCGGGCATGTAGCCGTCGACCTGCTCCTTGCGGTTCCAGCTCGGCTGCCAGGTCTCGCCCGAGTAGAGGGAGGAGTCGAGCACCAGCGACGTGATCGGCGTCCCGGCGGTGGACGGGTCCGCCTCCCAGGCGCTCTCGACCTGCGCCGCGAGGTCGTCGAGGTGGGCCGCTCCGGCGTAGGTCGACTCCCGGCCGGTCGGGAGCCGGGTCAAGGTGAGGTCTCCCCCGCCGACGAGGACGACGCTTCCGGGCTCGCTCCCGCGGACCACGGTGGTGGCGATGCGCGTGTCCGGGCCGAGGACCGCGAGCGCCGACGCGGCCGTGAGGATCTTGAGGGCGGAGGCGGTGCGGGACGCGGTCCCGCCCCCGCGGTCGAACAGGACCTCGCCCGTCGCGGCGTCGACCACACGCGCCTGCATCGAGCCCAGGCGCGGGTCGGCGGCGAGCCCCGCCACCGAGCAGGTGCGGAGCGCCTCGGCCGCCGCTTCGGCGGTGGGCCGCGCCGTGGCCGTCGGCGTCAGTGCGGGAGTCGCGGTGGCGGTCGGGGTCGAGGCGACGGGCAGCGCCCCGGGCTCCGCGGCGCTGCCGAGGGCCGTCCCCACGCCGAAGGCGCCGCCACCGAGCACGGCGGCCACTAGCACCGCGGCGACCACGAGAGTGCGGCGACGGCGGGGAGGAGGCGTGTCGGTCATCCGCAACAGGGTAGCGACGCGAGTTCGACGCGACCTGGACGCCGCGGATGAGGCCGGGAACTCGCGGATCCGGCCGGGACGTCGCGGATGACGGGAGAGGGAGCCGCCTGTGGGAATCGAACCCACGACCTTCTCATTACGAGTGAGACGCTCTGCCGACTGAGCTAAGGCGGCGTGCACGCGGGGCCTGAGCCCCGGACACGATTACACAGCATAGCCTGCTCGCGCCCCCGGGCGTGAATCAGGACGGCGCGGTCGAGCAGAGGCTCCGCGACGGCGGCGGCGACCGCCGCGCTCGGCTCAGGCGAGCGCGACGCGGAGCTCCTCGAAGGAGCGGGCGATGCGTCCGGGCAGGGCCTCCCGGCCGTCGTGATCGACCCAGGCCGCCCAGGCGTGGCGGACGGCGGCGAGCCCGAGGAGCGTCAGCATCCGCGCCCGGCTGCGCACCCGCTCCGCGTCGTCGTCCTCCTGGCCGAGACGCTCGGCGACGAGCCCCTCGACCGCGAGCTCGAACTCGCGCATGCCCGCGATCTTCAGACCGACCAGATGCGGGTGCTCGCGGAAGAGCGCGCGGCGGAGGACGTGCAGCTCCCGGTCCTCCTCGAGCGGCTCCTCCATCGCGGCGACGAAGACCCGCTGCAGGTCCTCGAGCACGGCGCCCCGGCCCGCGACGAACGACGCCGCCGTCTCGTCGGCGATGACCGGGAGCCCGCCGACCAGCGCGTCCTCCTTCGAGGCGAAGTAGTTGAAGAAGGTGCGCGTGGAGACGTCGGCGGCGCGCGAGACGTCGTCGATGGTCACGCGCTCCGGCCCGCGCTCGCTAGCGAGGCGGAGGACGGCGATCTCGATCGCCCGCCGCGTGGCCAGGCGCTTGCGCTCGCGGAGCCCGGGCTGCTGCTCGCGGGACCGCTCCTGCTCGGTCAGCACTTCGGGTCCACCTCCGGGACCGTCCCCTCGAGCAGGTACGCGTCGACCGCGTCGTTCACGCAGGACGTCGACTTGTTGTAGGCCGTGTGGCCCTCGCCGTCGTAGGTGACCAGGTGTCCGGCGGAGAGCTCGCCCGCGAGCGCCTGCGCCCACACGTAGGGCGTCGCGGGATCGTTCGTGGTGCCCACGACCAGGATGGGCGCCGAGCCCTCCGCGGTGATCGGCTCGCGGGAGCCCTCGAACGCCGCCGGCCACTCGCTGCAGAGGATGTCGCCGTAGGCCATGTAGCGGCCGATGGTCGGCGCGGCCTGCTCGAGAGCGGCCTCGTCGGCGCGCATCGAGGCGGTGTCGGCGTCGTAGGAGTAGTCGACGCAGTTGATCGCGAGGAACGCCTCGGTGGTGTTGTCCGCGTACCGGCCGTCCGCGTCGCGCCCGTTGTAGGCGTCCGCGTACTGGAACGCGACCGCGGGGTCGCCCCGGCGCACGCCGGCCAGCATCTCGCTCAGCGCTCCCCACGCCGTGGCGTCGTAGAGCGGGTAGACGATCGCGGTGAACAGCGTGCTCGCGCCGAGCTCACGGCCGTCGGCGGCCCGGATCGGCGAGGCGTCCACGTCCTCGAGCATGCGCTTCAGCTGGGCCATCCCCGCGTCGACAGTGCCGGTGAACGGGCAGTCGTCCGAGCGGAGGCAGTCGGAGAGGTAGGCGCGCAGTGCGCTCTCGAACCCCTTCGCCTGCTCGCGCACCACGTCGAACGAGGTGGCCGCCGGGTCGATCGCGCCGTCGAGGACGAGGCGGCCGACCCGGTCCGGGAACAGCCCGGCGTAGGTCGCTCCGAGGAACGTGCCGTAGGAGTAGCCGAGGTAGTGCAGCGTCTCGTCGCCGAGCGCCGCGCGCAGCAGGTCGAGATCACGGGCGGCGCTCGGGGTGCCGACCTCGGGCAGCAGCGGCCCGCTACGCTCCTCGCAAGCGGCGGCGAACGCGGCAGCGGTCGTGCGCTGCGCCTGGATCCACTCGTCGCTGCCCCGCTCCCCCGGCGTGATGTCGTAGAGGTAGGAGTCGAGCCCCGCGGCGTCGAGGCAGGAGACCGCGGTGGAGGCGCCCACCCCGCGCGGATCGAAGCCGACGACGTCGTACCGGGCGGCGAGCGCGGAGTCGACCGCGTAGTCGGCGCTGTCGCGGACGAAGTCGACGCCCGACGCTCCCGGTCCGCCCGGATTCACGAGCAGGGACCCGATCGCCGGGCCCTTCGTCGCGGGTCGGCGCACCAGAGCGATCGACGCGATCTCCCCCGAGGGGTCGTCCCAGTCGAGCGGGACGGTCGCGTCGGTGCAGAGAGCGCCGTCGCCGCAGTCGTCCCAGACCAGCACCTGCGAGTAGTAGCGCTCCAGGGAGTCGTCGACGGTCTGCGGATAGGGGGTGGAGGTCCGGTCGACGCTCGGGCCGGGCGCGAAGCAGCCGGTCAGGAGGGACGCGGCCGCGACGAGCGCGACGACGACGGCCGAACGGCGCCCCCGCCTCACGCGGCCACCGGACGGCGCGCCGCGACGACGAGCAGCGCCTCGAGAGCGAGGACCGGGGAGACGTTCGCGTCGATCCGCTGCCGGGCGGTCGCGATCGCGTCGAGGACGGCGAGCGTGCGGTCGGGCGGAGTCGCGTCGGCGAGCGCGGTCATCTCGGTCCGGACCTCCTCGTTGATGACGCCTCCGGGCGCTCCGAGCTGGAGGCGCACCACGTCGCGGTAGAGGGAGAGCAGGTCGACGAGGATCCGGTCGAGGCCGTCGCGGAGGCTCCGCGTCGCGCGTCGCTTCTGGTCCTCCTCGAGCGCCCGCAGCTGCGAGCGGAGCTGCGCGGGCACGGTGCCCCCGGGCTCGACGCCGAGCGAGCGCAGCGCCTGCTGCCGCTCGGCCTCGTCGCGCTCGAGGGTGATCGCCTTGGCGTCCTCGGTCGCGACCTCGATCATCCGCGCCGCGCCGAGCACCGCGTCCGAGACGCCGCGGAGGCGCAGGGCGATGCGGAGCGTCTCCTCGCGCCGCTCGCGCGCGTTCGCGTCGGTCGCCAGGCGGTGCGCCATCCCGATGTGGCTCTGAGCCTGGCGGGCGGCGCGCTCGGCGGTCTCGGGGTCGACCCCGTCGCGGCGCTCGAGGAGACCGGCGACGTCCTCGACGCTCGGCACGCGGAGCCGCACGGAGCGGACGCGGGAGCGGATGGTGGGGAGCAGATCGGCCTCGCTCGGGGCGCACAGGATCCAGACCGTGCGCTCCGGCGGCTCTTCGAGCGCCTTCAGCAGCACGTTGGACGTGCGCTCGCTCATCCGGTCGGCGTCCTCGATGACCATGACGCGGTAGCGCGACACCGAGGGCGAGTACTGCGAGCTGCTGACCAGCCGCCGCACCTCGTCGATCGAGATGATCACGCGCTCGGTGGTCAGCACGGCGAGGTCGGGATGGGAGCGGGCGGCGACCTGGCGGCAGTCGGGGCACTCCCCGCAGCCGCCGTGGCGGCAGAGCAGTGCGGAGGCGAACGCGTAGGCGAGGTTCGAGCGGCCGGACCCGGGAGGGCCGGTGATGAGCCAGGAGTGCGTCATCGACGACGACTCCCGGCCACGGTCGTCCCGGGGCGTCGAGGCGTCCTGCAGGGCGCCGATGGCGTGCTCCTGCCCGACGAGCTGGCTCCAGACGGTCATGCAACCAGGCTAACCGTGAGCACCGACAGCCGACGCGCCGTCGAGGAGGACGGCGACCCGCTCCCGCACCGCGGCCGCGATCTCCTCGACGGGGAGAGCGGCGTCCACGACGAGGAAGCGCTCGGCGTCCGTCTCGGCGATCGCAAGGAACGCCTCGCGCACGCGCCCGTGGAACTCCGCATTCTCGGCCTCCAGCCGGTCGAAGCGGGTGCGGGCCGCGTCGAGCCGGCCCCGCGCGACGGCGGGGTCGAGGTCGAGCAGGACGGTGAGGTCGGGCCTCAGGTCGTGGGTGGCCCACTCCGAGAGCCGCCGGACCTCGACGGCGTCGAGGACCCGCCCGGCTCCCTGGTAGGCGACGGAGGAGTCGATGTAGCGGTCCTGCACGACGACCTCGCCGCGCTCGAGCGCCGGTCGCACGAGCGTCCCGATGTGCTGGGCGCGGTCCGCCGCGTAGAGCAGGGCCTCGGCCCGCGGGTCGATCTCGCCGCGGTGGTGCAGAACGATCTCGCGGATCTGCAGGCCCACCTCGGTGCCTCCGGGCTCGCGGGTGCGGACGACGGTCTCGCCCCGCGTGCCCAGCCACTCCTCGAGCAGCCGGGCCTGCGTGGTCTTGCCCGCGCCGTCCCCGCCCTCGAGGGTGACGAACAGCCCGGTCACGACTCCGTCGCGTCCGACGTCTCGGCGGCGGCCGCCGCGGCCGCGCGGCTCGCGGCGGTGGCGCGGGGCGCGGCGGGCTTCTTCGCTGCGGTCGTCTTCTTGGCGGCCGCCGTCGTCTTCGCCGCGGTCGTCTTGGCCGCGGTCGTCTTGGCCGCCGTCGTCTTGGCCGCCGTCGTCTTGGCCGCCGTCGTCTTGGCCGCCGTCGTCTTGGCCGCCGTGGTCTTCGCCGCGGGCTTCCTGGCCGGCGCGCGCTTGGCCGGAGCCTTCTTGGCCGGGCCCTTCGCGCGCTTGTCGGCGAGCATCTGGACCGCCTGCTCGAAGTCGATCTCCTCGATCGTCAGGCCCTTGGAGATCGTGACGTTGGTCTCGCCGTCGGTCACGTAGGCGCCGAAGCGTCCGTCGCGGATCCGGATCGGCTTGCCGCTGACGGGGTCCGCCTCGAACTCCTTCAGCGCGCTCGACGCGCGTCGCGCCCCGTACTTCGGCTGAGCGAAGATCTCGAGCGCCGTCGGCAGGTCGACCTCGAAGATCTGGTCCTCGCTGGTGAGCGACCGGCTGTCGGTGCCCTTCTTGATGTACGGGCCGTACCGGCCGTTCTGGGCCGTGATCGGCTCGCCGCTCTCGGGGTCGTCACCGACCGTGCGCGGCAGGTCGAGCAGGCGCAGCGCCGTCGCCAGGTCGATCGACGCGACGTCCATGGACTTGAAGAGGGAGGAGGTGCGCGGCTTCACGACAGCGGGCTTCTTCGCGCCGCGCTTCGCGGGCACGGGCTCGACGACCTCCCCGGTGGCGGGATCCGCCGCGGTCTCCGGCTCCGGATCGACCTCGGTCACGTAGGGGCCGAAGCGCCCGTCCTTGACGACGACGGTCTTGCCCGAGTCGGGGTTGCTTCCCAGCACGCGGTCGGTCTGCACCGGGGCGTCGACGAGCTCCTGCGCCTTGGCGGGCGTGAGCTCGTCGGGAGCCAGCTCGAGCGGCAGGTTGACGCGACGCGGCGTCTCCTGCCCCTCCTCCTGGGCCACCTCGAGGTAGGGGCCGTACTTGCCGATGCGCAGGGTGATGTCGTCCGTGATCCGGACGGAGTTGATGCTCTTCGCATCGATCTCGCCGAGGTTGTCCACGACGTGTCGGAGCCCGGGGTGCGTGCCTCCGCCGAAGTAGAAGCGGTTGAGCCAGGCGACGCGGTCCTCCTCGCCGCCGGCGATGCGGTCGAGGTCGCCCTCCATCTCGGCGGTGAAGTCGTACTCCACCAGGTCGGAGAAGAAGTCCTCGAGCAGCCGGACCACCGAGAAGGCGATCCAGTTGGGCACGAGGGCGGTCCCGCGCGGAGTGACGTAGCCGCGGTCGACGATGGTGGAGATGATCGACGCGTAGGTCGAGGGCCGGCCGATGCCGAGCTCCTCGAGCGCCTTGACCAGGCTCGCCTCCGTGTAGCGCGGGGGCGGCGAGGTCTCGTGGCCCTTGGCCTCGACCTCGGCGACGACCAGGCTCTGGCCGACCTCGAGCACCGGCAGCTTGGCGTCCTTCTCGTCGCGGGCGCCGTGACGCTCCTCGTCGTGCCCCTCCTCGTAGGCGAGCAGGAATCCGCGGAAGGTGATGACGGTTCCGGAGGCGGTGAACTCGGCGGTCTTCGCGACGTCGCCGGCCGGCTCGGCGAGCAGCGTCACGGTGGCGGTCGAGCCCTTGGCGTCGGCCATCTGCGAGGCGACGGTGCGCTTCCAGATGAGCTCGTAGAGGCGGAGGTCGTTGCCGCGGAGGGTGCCCGAGAGCTGGTCCGGGGTGCGGAAGGTCTCGCCCGCGGGCCGGATGGCCTCGTGCGCCTCCTGCGCGTTCTTGTTCTTGCCGGAGTACAGCCGGGGCTTGTCCGGGACGGTCTCGGCTCCGTAGAGGGACGCGGCCTGAGTGCGTGCGGCGTTCAGCGCCTGCTGCGAGAGCCCGGGCGAGTCGGTCCTCATGTAGGTGATGAAGCCGTTCTCGTAGAGCGACTGCGCGACGCTCATCGTCTGGCGCGCCGAGAAGCGGAGCTTGCGCGCCGCCTCCTGCTGGAGCGTGGACGTGGTGAACGGGGCGGCGGGGCGGCGCGAGTACGGCTTGGACTCGAGGTTCGAGACCCGGACCGTGGTGGCGGGGTCGCGCAGCGCCTCGGCGAGGGCACCGGCGGTGGACTCGTCGAGGACGGTGACGTCGCCCTTCAGCTGACCGCGGTCGTCGAAGTCGCGGCCGCTTCCGATCCGCTTGCCGTCGAGCCGCGCCAGGCGGGCGTCGAAGCCCGCCGCGGCGTCCGACTCGGGTGCGAGCACGGTGGCGAGGTCCCAGTAGCTCGCCGACACGAACGCCAGGCGCTCCCGCTCGCGGTCGACCACCAGGCGGGTCGCGGCCGACTGCACCCGACCGGCCGAGAGCCCGGGGCCGACCTTGCGCCACAGCACGGGCGAGATCTCGTAGCCGTAGAGGCGGTCGAGGATGCGGCGGGTCTCCTGGGCGTCGACCAGGGAGGTGTCGATGTCCCGGGTGTTGTCGCGCGCCTTCTGGATCGCGTCCTTCGTGATCTCGTGGAAGACCATGCGGTGCACGGGGACCTTGGGCTTGAGCTCCTCGAGGAGGTGCCACGCGATGGCCTCGCCCTCGCGGTCCTCATCAGTGGCGAGGTAGAGCTCGTCGGCGTTCTTCAGCGCGCGCTTGAGGTCGGCGACCGTCTTCTTCTTCTGGTCGGACACGACGTAGTAGGGCTCGAAGCCGTTGTCGACGTCGACGGAGAACTTGCCCAGCGGGCCCTTCTTCAGCTCCGGGGGGAGGTTCTTCGGCTCGATGAGATCGCGGATGTGCCCGACGGAGGCGAGCACCTCGTAGCCGTCGCCCAGGTACTGGGCGATGGTCTTGGCTTTCGCCGGCGACTCGACGATCACCAGCTTCTTCGTGCCGGACACAGTTCTCCTCGATTGGTGCTGTCGGGTCGGACGACCAGTGGTCCGACGTCCCCTGCTGCGGGGAGACGGTGCGCGGCGACGTGGTGCGGGGAACGGCGACGCGTCCCCATCGGCGGGGGCGCCCGACAGGCACACCATACACACTGACCCCGGACGTGCTGCCCCCTCCCGAGGACACGGGGACCTCGGGAGGACGCTGGACACGGCCTCGGAGCCGCCTGCCCGGCCTGCCGTCGACGGGGGTGACGCGCGGCGCCGATCGGCGCATGATGAGGCATGGCAACGACGCACACCACCACGACCTCCGCCTACACGGCCAAGCTCCTCGACGGACCGCTGGAGGGCAAGACCCTCCGCCGGGGATACGGCGACGATCAGGCCCCCGCCGCACGCCTCGAGATCCCCGGGGCGAGGGCGGGCTCCCGCTACATCTACCTCCTCGCCGGCGGCCTCGAGCACGACGAGGGCGCGGGCGCCCTGCCGACCGCCGCCGCGTACCGGTACCAGCGACTCTCCTCCGACTGACGCGCTCCCGCGGCGTCGTCCGAACCTCGGTCCGGACGACGCCCGCTGCTGCCCCCGCCCTCAGGGCGGCGGGCCGGCCCTCGACCGCGCCGTGAGGGAGAGCGGACCCGCGGCGACGGCCGCCTCCGTTCTCGCGACGCCGCCGTCGACGTCGCAGAGGACGAGCTCGGCGCCGTTCGCGCGGGCCACGGCGGCGGCACGTCCGCACGGATCCCCGGCCAGCAGGCCGGAGGCGACGTCGGCCGCTGCCAGGGACGAGGCGTCCGCGGCGGCGACCGCTCGCTGGTGCCCGACGACTCCTGCGCAGCCGGCGAGCACGGCGGCCGTCACCAGGATCGTGCCCGCGACGACTCCGATCGCCACGACCGCGGCCGAGCCCTCCTCCCGGTCGCGGACAGCCCCGGGGAGTCGGCGGATCATCCGCCCCCGCCCAGCGCGCAGGACCGGACCGAGACCGGGAGCGACACCGCCGGGAGCGGGCGCAGCCGGGCCGCGACGTCGACGCAGACCAGTCCGTCCTGCTCCCCCGCCGTGAGCGACGCCCCCGTCACCCGGGCGAGCGGCGCGCGGGGGTCGTCGCCCCGGGCCGCGGACCGGGCCGCGTCGGCGGCCGCGTCGACGAGCCGGACGTACTGCGCCGAGGCCGCCACCGACCCCAGGCACAGCGCCAGCACCGCGACCACCGCCGGGAGCACGAGCGCGAGCTCGGCAGTGGCCGAGCCCTCCTCCTGGACGAGCCGCCCGCGCAGCAGCGGAAGGCCTCTCATCCCGCCGCGGTGAGCGCGCGGGTCACCAGGTCGGTCAGGATGCTCCGCACCTCGTCGCCCTTGAGGATGACCACCAGCAGCCCGGCGAAACCGACCGCGGCAACCGTTGGTGCAATGGAGCGGAACTACTCGACCCCGTTTGCTGGACAAGTGTCGCCTCTGCGACGATTCGCTAGTGGCAGAGCATCGCGCAGTTGAGCAGCCGAGTACGTTGCACTGGATTCCGAGGGTCTTCGGCCCTGTCGCCTCGCGACTCAAGGCTTGGTGGGTCCTTTTCAGCGCGACGCTCGTGGGAGCGGTGGTCGCGGTGGCCGCTCCGCGCCTCCTCTTAACTCCCGAAGGAACCGCCAGCTCTGGATCGACCCCCCTCGTCGTAGGGGCGGGAATCGTGACTGCCCTAGCTGTTGCCTTCGACAAAATCGCTGACAACTACGACAAGGTCATCGAGGCCGCACAGGCGGCTGAAGCGAAGCGGCTGGCCGACCTGACGCTGGCCGGCAGCGAAGACGCCGCCGAGAACGCGGTCTCCGACCTGAACACGTTCCTCTTGGAAGCTCTGAACGTGGCGTTCCGCGAGGGTGCCAGCAGGCAGGAACACCTTCAGACGCTTCGTCGCATCCTGGTGATGTGCGCCGCGAAGGCGATCGGACCGGGAAGCCGCGCAACCTACTACACCCTTGACGGGGATCGTGGCAATCGAGTTCTCGGGGACGCCCAGCACCAAACAGAGTATGGACGGACCGACCGCCCGGACCGGCCCTTCATCGAAAGAGAGGACCCGCAGCACACGATCTGGCAGCTCCTCGACCGTTCAGACGAAGAGGCAGAGGTGCACTCCGCTCCCGAGGAGGTCTACGGGCTCGACTGGGAGAAGGCCAGGTACGTGACCTTCGTCTCGATCCCGGTGAAAGCTGGAAACGCGGTCTTCGGCGTTCTGAGCGTCAACTGCGCGAACGCTGGAGCGATCCAGGGCGTTCAACGAGGAACCTTGCTCGCGATGGCGCGAGCGTTCGCGATCGCCCTCGCTTACGTCACAGGCCCTAGAAATCTCCTGTTGGCTGCATCGAGAATGTCAGTGCCGACAGCTACAGTGCAGAGCACACAGAAAGAGGGATGACACATGACTCACGAATCCTCTGAAGAAGAGACCATCCGCCGCGTGGCCGAGCAACTGAACCGCAGCCGACCGAACCAGCAGCGGGCGAGCAACGTTGCGAGTGCTCGCCGGCCGGTGTCCGAGGTCAGGCAGAGTTGGCTCCGGATGCGAGCCGAGTCCGGCATGCCGCCGCGAGCCGCCCACTGACACACGAACGACAGCAAAAACCGCCCTGACACGAGTCGGGGCGGTTTTTGTTTGAAGAACTGATCGTCTGGTGCGGTGGGTCCCCCCGCCGCTTAGGTTGCAGCGATGACGATTTTTCTACCAAGTTGGTTCCAATCTGGGAGTTGGCCCACAACCCAGCACTCCACCACACTAGGCTCGACGCGGTTTCCCAGTGCGAAGGGCGAAAGCGGACCGAGTCAAGCCAAGTGTGGTGGACACCAGATTCTTTCAGCGCTGACGAAAAGGCCTGGTCAAACCCCCGAATGGCCCAAAGTAACCAGGACGCTGAACGTTCATGACGGGACCGCTACTCGTCCTCTTCGTCGGCCTCGCGCATCCGACGGGCGAGGGACCGCTCGCGAGGCGTGAGGCTGGCCCGGGCCTCGCGGTAGGCGTCCTCGTCGGCGATGTTCGCGACGCGGCGAGCGTTGATCGCGGCCATCTGCTGGATCGTGCTCTGACTCAGTCCAGGGGTGGGACGGTCGGGGGCCGGCGCCTCGACTCCGCGCCGGCGAAGCATCCGCTCGACCTGGGCGGCGGTGCTGTTGGTGGGCTTCTCGGTCATTGCTGTCTCCTTCAGAGGTAGGGGGCGGTCGAGGGGTGGGTGTCGATCGGCGGCTGAGCGATCAGCGCGGCCTTCTCGGCCTCCTGGCGTCGAAGCTCGGCGTCGACCTCGTCGAGCGTGGGCTCGGCGAGCATGTAATCCGGCTTGACCGGATAGGGCTTCTTGCTGTCCTTCCGAGCCTGTTTCACGAGTCGGCGGAGGTCAGCGGCGGCCTCTGCCTCGTCGCGCGCGATCTCGGCGACACGCTGGGCGGGCGGCATCGCGGCGAGCTGACGAGCGCGGCGCGACCGGGCGAACTCTCTACGCCCGGCGCTCAGCCGCTCCTCACCGCGCCTCTCGCCAATCCGCTCGAACTCGGTGACGTGCTCGTCAGTCGCCATGCCGACCAGGACCAGCTTGGAGAGGTAGTTGAGCCGCTCCTCGGTCATCCGACGCGCCATCACGGTGACGGGGTGCTCCTCGGGCTTGACGACGGGCCTCGCCGTCGGCCCCTTCCAGGCGGGGGTACGACGCGGCATCTACTGGCCTCCCTCGGCTGGTGCGTCCGGCGTGCCGGCGGGGATGTCGAGCCCGAGGAGCTTCGAGCGCTGGGCCTCCGTGGAGAGGATGAGGCGATAGATGCCGTTCCTCGTGTTCTGGTCGTCCGCGAGGGAGAGGTCCTGGTGCAGACGTCGGAGGACGTCGTCGAGGCGGTCTTCGACGGCCGCTCGCAGCTCGTGGACCTCCTCGGCGGCGATCCGGCGGTACGCGATCCCTACGAGCTGCTGAGCGGTCCAGGGGTCGATGCCGAGGTGGTCGGCGATCTCCGCGTACCCCTGGCCGTTGCGGCGCATCCGTAGAGCCGTCTCGGCCTGATTCCGATCGATCGAGGCGGCTCGGCGCTCGGCGACCGCGATCTCCTTCGTCTTAGCCAAGGTCCCTCACCCGCCGTCCGACCTCGGCGACGCCCTGGCGGAGCGACTCGATCCCGCTCTGCATCGGGACGACGCCCGCCGGGTTCCGGGGCGCGAGGTTGTCGAGGTCCCCCTGAAGCATTTCGAGGAGACCGGCCGCCGTCTGGTACTCGCCGAGGGCGACCTGGACCTCTCGTGTCGCGCCAGCGATGGTGTCTCGGGCGGCGGTCGCGTCGGCGAGGAGGGAAACGCCCCACTCCTTCCGGTTGGAGCGGATCACCCCGCGCAGCTCGCCGACTGCGCGGTCCACGGCGATCCCGTAGGAGCTGACCTCCGACTGGGCCGCGTCGACGGCCTCCTGCGCCTCGCGCTTGCGCTTCAGCGGGTCGATCGTCTTCTTGCCCGCGCGGATGCGCTCGGCGTTCTCGACGATGGTCTCGTCGTCCGCTCGCGCGAGGGCCTCGAGAGCGTCATCGCGCTTCTGGCGCAGGATGCGGCGTTGGGCGTCGAGGGCGAAGAAGTTCTCGGCCGCCTGGCGGATGCCGAGGTGACTGATCTTCTCGACGGGGAGGTCGACGATGGTGCCGTCTTCTGCTCGGTACTTCATGATGCGTTCCTTTCGTCAGTGCTCGGGGCCGGGGTGACCCGCGAGCCGGTGAGGGTGACGCGGCCGGACTCGATGAGCTTTGCGGTCGCGCGTTGGGCGGTTCGGAGGGAGAGGCCGTCCTCGACGGCGTCCTTGATCCACTGGGCGCGGGTGGTCCCGATCGCCCCGTGGCGGGCCTTCAGGGAGGCGAGGGCGCGCTCGTCACCAGTGGCGTCGCTGGCGGCGTCTCGCTGGCTGAAGGTGATGCCTTCGACGATCATCGAGTCGGACGAGGACACCAGCTTGAAGTTGCCGAGATGCCCCCTCGCTCCGTCCTTCGACTTCTCGACGGTTGCCGTGAAGCCGGTCGGCTCGCCCGAGAGGGAGATGACCGTGTCCATCGCCGCAAAGAGGGCGCTTGACCCGCGCAGCTTCCCGTTGAGGCCCGAATGGTGGGAGACGAGGACCACGGCATCAGGGCGGTTGCGCTTGATCCGTCGCATGGCGCCGACGTAGCGGCCCATCGCCGTGCTGGAGTTCTCCTCCAAGTCGCCCGCGGTCGTGTTGAGCGTCTCGATGATGACGAAGTCGATCTCGTGGGCCTCGACGATCGCGGCGAGATCGTCGACCGCCGAGTCGTCGCTCATGTCCACGCCGACCGGCAGCACTCGAAGCTCGTCGTCGGCGAGGGCGAGGTGCCACGCCTTCTCCTGGGCGGCGATGCGCTTACCGATGCCGGCGGCGCCCTCGGCGAGGACGAGGAGCACGCGGCGCTTCCGGGTCTTCTTCAGCCCCCAGCGCTTGCCGGCGGCGACGTGGACAGCGATCCACAGGAGGAAGAAGCTCTTGCCGATGCCCGACGGCCCGTAGAGGAGGGCAATCGAGCCGAGGTCGAGGACGCCCTCAACGAGCGCCTTCGTCGGCTTCATCGACGCGATCTCGCCTCGGGTGAGGACTCGATCGGCGAGCGGCACGGTGCCGGCGCGGTCGTAGTCGAGGATCGCCCTCTGAGCGTTCCGGCGGGCGAGCGCCCGCTCGACCTCGCGGCGGGTGCTGGCGTCGAGGTGGGCGAAGGCGTCCTCCTCTCCGTCGTCGTCGAGGAAGCCGTCGAGGTCGTCGCCCTCGAAGTCGGGGAAGTCCATCACGAGCCCGCCCTCGTGGAACTCGCGGAGGTCGGGCAGGGGGCGAGGCTCAGCGGCGGTGATCTTCTGCAGGGCGCTCTCCCACTTCTGGCGGAAGACGGCGTCGGTGAAGCCCTCGTCTCGCGGCGCTCGGGAGAAGGCGTCCTGGTAGGCGTGATCCGTCGTGTAGTTGGCCCAGGGGGCCTTCGCGATCTCGATCAGGTTGCAGAGGACCGCGAACGTCGTCGCATCCCACGGCTCGCCCTCGTAGTCGGCGGGGTCGACCGTCGCACCCTTCTTCATGGCGTCGAGGCGGCCCAGCTCGCCGGCGATCGCCTTCTCGACATAGGCCTTCACGCGGGCCGGATCGGGGGCCGTGGCGGGCTCAGAGAGGGCCTGGGCGTCGTCAGCGGCCGGGCGCTTCCTGGAGGCCGAGAGGCGCTCCTGAAGACCCGTGGAGAGGAAGTCGAGATCTGAGAGCGACCGCGGCCCGCGACCTACACCCATCGGTAGACACCGGAGGGCAGTACGGAGCCGGGAGCGACCACGTAGCCGCCCTCGGCTCGGACGTCGAGATGAGCGCCGACGACCTTCACCGTGTTCCTGAGCCCCGAGCCCGGGTCGCGGAGGTAGAAGTGCCGGCCGCCGGAGGGCGTCGTCGCGACCACGGACGGGATGAAGTCGCCGGCGACGGCCTTCCACTCGGCGAGGGCTGGTTCGAGGGAGCCCTCGGAGTCGACGTCGAGGTCGATGACGAGGATGCCGCTCTTGCCGGTGTCGATCGCGACGTTCGCGTCGGGCCACTTCGACCACCAGGCCTCGATGGTCGTGGTATCGGTCGTGGACCTCTTCTGCCAGCGTTCGAGCTGGGGGCGCTTCGAGAGGGCGCGGAGGGGGAAGACGGAGAAGCCCGCGCCGGCGGCTCGGAGGGCGTGCTTCACGAGTGAGACGCTCATTCGTCGCCACCGAACGCCATGCGGGCGATGTAGAGCTTGAAGTCGACCACGGCTTGGCGGTGCTGCTCCGCGTAGCCCCACTCGGGGTGAGCCTTCATCACGGCTTCGAGGAACGGCTTCAGCGCCTTGGCCGACGGCCCCTTGCGCTGCGGCCGAGGGGCCATCGGGGTGCCCTCGGCGGCGCGGCGGGCGCGTTCCCTCGACCAGCGAACCTTGGAGCGCTCTGACATCTCCGCGCTGATCTGCTCGGGAGTGAGGCGGGAGACGCGGGTGAGGCCGCCGAGGTGACCCATCGAGCCGTAGTCGCGAGACTGCGCGCGCTTCGGCTCGGGGGTCGGAGCCGTCGCGGGCTCGGGCGTCGCGACCAACTTCGGCTTCGCCTTCTTCGACTTGCCGCTCATCGGGACACCGCGGCCGGCGTGAGGATCGAGGCGAGGCGGGAGCGCTGAGCTTCGCTGAGACGAGGCGCATCGCCCACCAGCAGGGCAATGGTGCTATCCGGCGTAGAGCCGGCAACGGCAGAGGGGGAAGTCATGTGATGGGTTCCTGACTGGATCAGTCGGTCGGGGGAACCCATCACGGGCGGCGAGTTATCGACTTCGCGTCGTCTTGCTGGAGAGAACGTAGCACGGGCATCCGATGGAATGCGAAACTGACGACTAAAACGTCGGCGTTCATGGCTTCACGTCTACGCCGGCCTTCTCTATTCGGCTCGAAGCGAAGGAAAGGAACGGGTCACGCGCCAACCCGCCGCCCCGCCACCCCCTCTCCTATAGAGAGGGGGAGCGTGGCGAAGAGGGCGAGGAGGGTGGCGAAGAGTGGCGAACGTGGCGAGGATGGATCGCTGATCCCAGTGACGGCGCGGAGTTTTTCCCGCCAACCCCCTATTTGGGGGTGGCGCGCCAAGGGGTCGATTTGAGGCCAATTTCCTCGCCAGTGGCGGGACCTAGCAACTCTGGTCGGCGGACCGATTGAAGGAGTTCCTCGTCGCCGTCCGCTAGCAACGCTTCGTCTCCAACTCCGAGTCGCGTTACCTCTATCTGCGCGCGCTCTAAGACATCGCCCGAAAGTGAAAAGTACGAGGTTTCTACTGGTCGAGCTGGCCGGGATAAGAGCGGCGATCGACGAGCTGACTAATCAGCCTTGGCGGGTTATCGAGAAGCGCGATTCTTGCCGAAGCCAGCCGGCGGAACGTCGGAGGTAGCGAGTAAGCGCGAGCACTCCCCGCGTGGTCGGTGTTCGCCCTGATCCCGACAGCGCCCGCCGTTGTGCATGCGACGTACCCGAGGGCCTACTCGTGCCAGCGAATCTCGACGGTCCTCGCCATCGCCTCGTCGCTCATCTGCCGGCGGTTGCCCTGGCCGACGGAGTTCACGACGAGCGTCAGGAGCGTCTCTACGACCGCGCGCTTGTGGCCGAGGGTGAGGCCGTCCCACGCCGCCTGGACGTCCTGTGCGCCGACCACGGCCCGCAGAGAGTCGACGTTCGCGCCCGTCCTCGTCAGCTCGTCGATCTCCTCGATCCGGGCGTTGGCACGCTTCAGCGCGCGGTTCTTCCGCTCGGTCGTGATGATGCCGTCCTGCCAGTCGTCGTAGACCGCATCAAGGGACGCCTCCAGCCGCCGGCGCTCGGCCCGCAGCTCGTCGAGGTCACCGCGGCCACGGTCGACGAGAAGCTCGCTCGCGTCGGGCCGGGAGAGGCGCGCGACGACGAGCCTCTCCACGAAGCTGTCCAGCGGCTCACCTCGCCGCATGAAGTGAGCCATCGACCGGCACCGGTAGGAGTGGATTCCCTTCTCTCCTCCGCCCGCACGGATCGGCTCGAAGCACACACCGCAGAGCGCGAGGCCCGAGAGGAGCCACTTCCGCGAGGGACCGGGCGACGTCTTCCGCTCGGGATGGGCGAGCCGCGTCTTCGCCTCGGCCCACTCATCCGGCGTGACGATCGCCGGCCACGCCCCAGGGACGCAGTCGGCCCGCATGATCGCCTCCTGGTCGTAGGGCTTCCCGTCGCCTTTCGGGAGCGGCAGGAGGGCCGCGTAGTAGGGAGAGAGCAGCATCCGGCGCACGGTGGTCGGCCGGAACGGCACTCCGTCCGGCGTCGAGCGGCTCGGGAGCGTCCTCTTACCCTGCGCGTTCAGGTCTCGGCAGATGGACCCGAGCGGGACGCCGGCAAGGAAGGAGTCGAAGATGAAGCGAACGTCGCCGGCGCGCTCGGCGTCGAGCTCGTAGGCGGCCGGCTCGCCTCGCTCGACGCGCTCCTTGGCCGTCACCCATCGGTAGCCATAGGGCACCCGCCCGCTGGTAGGCGTTCCCGCTTCTCGGCGTTGATCGTTCGCGCGCTTCTGGCGCTCCGCCTTCCGGCGCCCCTCGAAGCGGGCCAGGCCGGCGGCCATCGTCGCCCGGAACTCCCCGTCGGCGGTCGTCAGGTCGATCTCGCCGTCGAGAGTGACCACCTTCAGCCCCGTCTCGCTGAGAGTGGCGAGGTCGCGGATCGTGCGAAGAAGGCGGTCCATATCGACGGCGATCACGGCATCGACGGTGCGCGAGCGGGCGTCCTTCATCATCGAGTGCCACGCGGTCCCCTCGGCTCGCGGCTTCGTCGCCGAGACGTCGTTGTCGACGTACTCCTCCACCAGCGTCCAGCCGCGGCGCCTGGCCTCCTCGGTGCATCGCGCGCGCTGGCGGTCGATGCCGAGTTCGGTCCGGTCGCGGTCGCTCGACTGGCGGAGGTAGATGGCAGCACGGGTCATGCGGCCGAGTCTGCCCTAATCGACCGATCGCGGCCATCGTCGCGATCGCGTACTCCGCCGTCGCCGACCCCTCCTCGTCGCCCAGAGCGCCGAGACCTCCCCACCCGGGTCGGCGCCACTCGACGCGCCCCGCGGAGACGTCGATGCCCGTTCCTCCGCCGGACGCCGCACCTCCGCCGCTCCTCGAGCCCCGGCTCGTTCCGGGCACACGACTTCCCGCATCCCTGCTCCTACCGAGTCCTCGACTCCGGGAGACTCCCCCGCCGCTGATCGCCGTGTCACTGCTCATGTGTCCTGCTCCGTTCCGCCCCGCTCCATGCCCCTCCTCCGAGGATCGCTGACTCCCGATCCCACCGATCGACCCTCCGGCCGATCCGTGGAGACGCCTCCCGATCCCGCCCCTGTGGAGGAGCGGTCGACCGCGTCACGCCGCCACCGAGAACGTCGAGAGCAGCACCGAGACGACCATCGGAGCCACTCCGAGCAGCAGGAACGCCGGCAGCACGCAGACTCCGAGCGGCAGCATCAGGGTCACGCCGAGCCGAGCGGCTCGCTCCCGCGCCCCGGAGGACGCCCGTGCCCGGACCAGAGCCGCCTCGCTCCGGAGCAGGCGTCCGGCCGGCACGCCCGCCGCCGCGGAGAGGGCGAGCACCGGGTCCGCGTCGGAGAGCACGCGCTCGCCCGAGTCGAGCCCGCACTCGGCGAGCGCCGCCACGACCCGGGCGCGCGACGACTCGATCGAGCCGCCACCGGCCAGCGCCACCGAGAGGAGGTCGAGCGCGAGCCCGGGCGCCGGATCGGCCGGGGCCGCGCTTCGGACGAGGCGCCGCGTCCACGCGTGCGCGGCCGCCATCAACCCGGCTCCCCCCACCAGGCAGACCGCACCGGGCACCGTCCCGAGGAGCACGCCGACCACGTCGAAGCCCAGCAGTGCCCCCAGACCCAGCGCCGCCAGCGGCAGCGCGCTCACGACCCTCCCGGTGGCGGAGGGACCGGCCAGAGCCACCTCGATGTCCCGGCGGGCGCGCGCCAGCTCGCGCAGGGACTCCGCCAGCTCGCCGAGAGCGGCGGCGACCGGCGCGCCGGAGTCGGCGGCCACCCGCCACGCGGCGGCCAGCGCCGCCCACGCGGTCGTCTCACCGGTGTCCGGCGCTCGCCGTCGCGGCCGCTTCCGCTCCGAGCCGCTCCGCCGCGAAACCGGCGTCCCGCGCAGCAGCGCCTCCGTCACGTCGCCCCCGCGGCCGGCCTCCTCCGACACCGCCCGGAGCAGTCGCCGCCGCCGCGCGTCCCCGCTGTCTGCCCCTTCCGCCCCCGCGAGATGCCCGAGGGCCGACGCGGGAGCCACTCCCGCCGCGAGGAGGACGGCCAGTCGGTGCACGACGGCCGCGACCTCGTCCAGCCCGTCGCGGCCCGTCACGCGCTCGACCTCGAGGCGCTCGGGAGCGACCCGTCCTCGACCCTCAGGCGGCCGGCCGCGTCGAGCGCGAACGTCCCGGATGCCGCCAGCCGCCGCCGCCCGTCGCGGCGCTCGAGGTGGAGCACCAGGTCGATCGCGCTGACCGTCTGGCGGGCGATCGCCTCGGGCCCGAGTCCCGCGAGGACCCCGAGCGCCTCGAGACGCGCGGGCACGTCCTCGAGGGAGTTCGCGTGGAGGGTCCCCGCACCGCCGTCGTGCCCGGTGTTCAGCGCGGACAGCAGCTCGCGCAGCTCGACGCCGCGGCACTCGCCGAGGACCAGGCGGTCCGGACGCATCCGCAGCGCCTCCCGCACGAGCCGGTCCAGGCCCACGGCACCGGCGCCCTCGAGGTTGGGCTGCCGCGCCTCGAGCGAGACGACGTGCGGGTGCGCCGGCCGGAGCTCGCCGACGTCCTCGATGGCCACGATCCGCTCGGTCGGCGCCGCGCACCCGAGCAGGGCGCCGAGCAGGGTGGTCTTGCCTGATCCACCGGCTCCCGTGATCAGCAGGTTCCACCGCTCGCGGACCGCCCGGCGCAGAAGCCGCACTCCGTCGTCGTCCAGCATCCCGGCCGCCTGCAGCTCCCCGAGCGTCCAGGAGTCCGACCGCGGCACCCGCACCGACACGAGCGCTCCCCCGGTCGCCACCGGCGGCAGCACGACGTGCACGCGGACCCCGTGGCGGAGCCTGACGTCCACGCACGGGCTCGCCTCGTCGACGTGCCGTCCACCGGCCGCGACCAGCGCGACGGCCAGCCGCCGTGCTCCGGCGGCGTCGAGCGTCCACTCCGGAACCCGCTCCGCACCACCGCCCCGGTCGATCCAGAGGCCCGCGCCGCCGTTCACGAAGAGGTCGGTCACCGCGGGATCCGCGGCGTGCGGCGCGAGCAGCCCGAGACCGGCGGCGGCGGGCCGCACCGGCAGCGGGTCGCGGCGGTGCTCGGCGGGGACGAGGGGGACGAAGTCGCGGGTCATCCCGGCACGCTAGGAGCCCGTTCCGCGCGCCGGGGCGCTCCCTGCCCGATCGGAGGAGAGACGCCCGCGTCGGCGCCTGTGGAGGAACGACCCGGGCCGGACGCGCGCGCAGGGGCGGCCCGGGGCTCTCGGCAGGGAGCCCCTCCGAGGAGGGTCCCCACGGCGCAGAGAAGCCCAGTCGACGAGGAGACGTCCCGGCATCGCGGAAACGCCCCCGCGAGCAGGGCTCGAGCGGGGGCGTCCCTCCGCCGGATCCGGCGGGAAGAAGGGGGCGGCACCCATTGGGGGGAACAGGTGCCGCCTCGGCGGCGCTGGATTGGGGGGAATCACTTGCGCCGCTGGGCCGAAGTTCATTCGGCCGTATGCAACTGTAGGGGACGGATCGCGATTCGCCAAGCCCGGATCCTGTTCTCTGCGGACTCTTATCCGACACCCGCCCCGCACCCAGCTTGCGGCGCTCGGCGATCCGCGCTGGAGGCGGGCGCTACGGTGGTGCGACGCCGACCGCGCGGGCCGGCGAACGTCTCACTCGCGAAGGAGCGAATCGCAGATGTCCACTCCCCCCGACGCCCCGGCCGCCGACCGGAACGCCATCGACAACCTCCTCCACGAGACCCGCCGGTTCCCGCCGCCGGCCGATCTCGCCGCCGGAGCGGTCGCGACCGCCGCGCTCTACGACGAGGCCGCGGCCGACCGCCTCGCCTTCTGGGCCGACCGGAGCCGCGAGCTCCTGCACTGGCACCGGCCGTTCACGCGCACCCTCGACTGGAGCGAGCCCCCGTTCGCGAAGTGGTTCGACGACGGCGAGCTGAACGTGGCCTACAACTGCCTCGACCGCCACGTCCTGGCCGGCCACGGCGACCGCGTCGCCCTGCACTGGGAGGGCGAGCCCGGCGACTCCCGCTCGATCACCTACGCCGAGCTCACCGCCGAGGTGAAGCGCGCCGCGAACCTGCTCACGAGCCTCGGCGTCCGCGCCGGCGACCGCGTGGCGATCTACCTGCCCATGATCCCGGAGGCGGTCATCGCGATGCTCGCCGTCGCCCGGCTGGGGGCGGTCCACTCCGTCGTCTTCGGCGGCTTCAGCGCCGAGAGCCTGCGCGCGCGCATCGACGACGCGGAGGCGACACTCGTCATCACCGCCGACGGCGGCTGGCGCAAGGGCGCCGTCTCGCCTCTGAAGCCGGCGGTCGACGCCGCGCTCGCCCTCGGCGGCGAGTCCAGCGTCCAGCACGTCCTGGTCGTGCGCCGCGGAGGCAACGAGGTCGCCTGGCACGAGGGGCGCGACCTCTGGTGGCACGAGGAGATCGTGGCGGTCGACGCCGACCACGTCGCCAAGCCGTTCCCCGCCGAGCAGCCCCTCTTCATCCTCTACACGAGCGGCACGACCGGGAAGCCCAAGGGCATCCTGCACACCAGCGGCGGGTACCTCACCCAGGTCGCCTTCACGCACCGCGCGGTCTTCGACCTGCACCCCGAGTCGGACGTCTACTGGTCGACCGCGGACGTGGGCTGGATCACCGGACACAGCTACGTCGTCTACGGCCCGCTCGCCAACGGCGCCACCCAGGTGATGTACGAGGGCACTCCCGACAGCCCGCATCCCGGCCGCTGGTGGGAGATCGTCGAGAAGCACGGCGTGACGATCCTCTACGCGGCGCCCACGGCGATCCGCTCCTTCATGAAGCTCGGCCGGCAGATCCCGCAGCGCTTCGACCTCTCGAGCCTGCGCCTGCTCGGATCGGTCGGCGAGCCGATCAACCCGGAGGCGTGGGTCTGGTACCGCGACGTCATCGGCGGCGGCCGCACCCCCATCGTCGACACGTGGTGGCAGACCGAGACCGGCGCGATGATGGTGTCCCCCCTGCCCGGGGTGACGACTCTCAAGCCCGGGTCCGCGCAGGTCGCTCTGCCGGGGATCTCGATCGACGTGGTCGACGACTCCGGGACGCCGGTCGGCGCCGACGAGGGCGGACTGCTCGTGATCACCGAGCCCTGGCCGGCGATGCTGCGCGGCATCTGGGGCGACCCGGAGCGGTACGTCGAGACCTACTGGTCGAAGTTCGGCGACCGCTACTTCGCGGGCGACGGAGCGCGTCGCGACCAGGACGGCGACCTCTGGCTCCTGGGGCGCGTGGACGACGTGATGAACGTCTCCGGCCACCGCCTCTCGACCGCCGAGATCGAGTCGGCCCTCGTCTCGCACCCGGTCGTCGCCGAGGCGGCCGTCGTGGGAGCCGCGGACGAGACCACCGGCCAGGCCGTGGTCGCGTTCGTGATCGCGAAGGCGAGTCAGGCCGAGGCGCTGGCCCACGGGCACGACGAGCTCGAGGCCACCCTGAAGGCGCACGTCGCCGAGCACATCGGCGCGATCGCCCGCCCGAAGCGGATCTTCGTGGTGCAGGAGCTGCCCAAGACCCGCTCGGGGAAGATCATGCGCCGGCTGCTGCGCGACGTGGCGGAGGGACGCGCCGTGGGCGACACGACGACGCTCGCGGACACGCAGGTGATGGCGGTGATCTCCTCCGCGATCGCCGCGGACTGACCGGGCGCCGCCCCCTCCCGCCGCGTGGGCCGGAGGGGGCGGTGCGTCAGTCGAAGGCGACGATCAGCTCGACCTCGACGGGAGCGCCGAGGGGCAGCTCCGCCACCCCGACGGCCGAGCGCGCGTGACGGCCGGGCTCGCCGAACACGTCGCCGAGCAGCTCCGAGGCGCCGTTGATCACGCCGGGCTGCCCGGTGAAGCCGGAGGCGGACGCGACGAAGCCGGTGAGCTTCACGATCCGCGTCACCCGGTCGAGCGATCCGATCGCGTCGGCGACGGCCGCGAGCGCGTTGAGGGCGCAGGTGCGGGCCAGCTCCTTCGCCTGCTCGGGCGACACCTCGTCGCCGACCTTGCCGACCAGCGGCAGAGCGCCGTCGACGAAGGGGATCTGCCCCGCCGTGTAGACGAGGCCGCCGTGCACGACGGCGGGGACGTAGGCGCCGGCGGGGACCGCGACCGCGGGCAGCTCGACGCCGAGCTCCGCGAGGCGCTCGGCGATCACGCGCCGGCCTCGGCGACGGGGCGCTTGAGGTACGCGACGAGGCCGCCCTCGGGACCGGTCACGATCTGGACCAGCTCCCAGCCCTCGGATCCCCAGGTGTTCAGGATCGCCGTGGTGTTGTGGATCATCAGCGGGGTGGTGATGTACTCCCAGCGCGGGACGGACATGGCTCTCCTCGGGTGCGGCCGGTGCGGGACGACTGCTGAGCGCCGCGCGTCGGCGGGATGAGCGCCGCGGCTCGTCCGAGCGCGGCGACTACGCTGATTCTATGTCGGGGCAGGGCGGGACCAGAGTCGTGAAGACCATCGGGGGCGCCGTCGGCGGTCTGATCGGCATCGTCGCCATGAGCGTCGTCGCGGGAGTCCTGGTGGCCGCCTCGGTGACGCCGGCGATCGCGCTGAGCGGCATGGCCGCCGGCAACACGGTGGAGATGTTCGACAACCTCCCCGAGTACCTCGAGATCGGCACGCTCGCCGAGAAGAGCGACGTGTACGCGAAGGACTCCTCCGGCGGCGACGTGCTGCTCGCCTCCTTCTACGCCCAGAACCGCGTCGAGGTGGGCTGGGACGAGATCTCGCCGTTCGTGAAGGACGCCGTGGTCGCCTCCGAGGACCCCCGCTTCTACGAGCACGGCGGCATCGATCTGCTCGGCACCGTCCGCGCGGCCGCGACGACGGCCATGGGCGGGGACGTCCAGGGCGGCTCCTCCATCACGCAGCAGTACGTCAAGAACGTGCTCGTGCAGAAGGCGGAGGCGCTCAGCGATCCGATCGAGCGCGACGCGGCCTACCGCGAGGCCACGGAGACCACTCCGGAGCGCAAGGTCGCGGAGATGCGGCTCGCCATCGGGCTCGAGAAGGAGTATCCGAAGAACGACATCCTGCTGGGCTACCTCAACATCGCCCTGTTCGGCGGCACCGTCTACGGCGTCGAGGCGGCTGCCCGCTACTACTTCGGAGTGAGCGCGAAGGACCTCTCGCTCGCGCAGTCCGCCGCGCTCGTCGCGATCGTGAACAACCCCGAGAAGTTCCGCTTCGACCGGCCCGGCGACCCGGCGAACCCCGCCGCGGAGGGCTACCCGCAGACCCGGGACCGGCGCGACTACATCGTCACCCGCATGGACCTCGAGTCGAAGGTGACGTCCGAGCAGGCGCAGGCGGCCGTCGCCGAGCCCGTGACGCCGAACATCACCGAGCCGAGCACCGGCTGCCAGACGGCCGGAGTCGCGGCCTTCTTCTGCGACTACGTCACCTGGGTCATCAAGAACGACGACGCGTTCGGTGCGAGCCAGGACGAGCGCGACGCCACCTTCAAGCGCGGCGGCTACCGGATCTACACGACCCTCGATTCCGATCTGCAGCAGGCCGCCGTCTCGGCCACCGACGACTGGGTGCCCAAGTCGATGGCGAACGTGAACATCGGCAGCGCGAGCGTCTCGATCGAGGTCGGCACCGGCCGCATCCTCGCGATGACCCAGAACAAGGACTACTCCAACGATCCGGACCTGACGGGCCCCAACTACACGAGCGTCAACTACAACACCGACTTCGGGTACGGCGGCTCCTCGGGATTCCAGGTCGGCTCGACCTACAAGGTGTTCACCCTGGCGGAGTGGCTGCAGGAGGGGCACTCGCTCGGCGAGAGCGTCGACGGCACCCGCCGCGCCTACACGACCTTCCGTGACAGCTGCGAGCCCGACGGCGTCTACTACGGCGAGTCCTGGAACCCCGGGAACGACGAGGGCGGCAACGGAGGAGTGACCACGGCCCTGCAGGCCACGACCGGCTCGATCAACACCTCGTTCGCCGCCATGGCCCAGCAGCTGGACCTCTGCGGCATCCGCAACACGGCGCTGGCGATGGGCGTGCACCGTGCCGACGGGACCGAGCTGCAGAAGCTCGCGCCGACCATCCTCGGCACCAACGAGATCGCTCCGCTCACGATGGCCACGGCCTTCGCCGGCTTCGCGAACAAGGGCACCGTCTGCACGCCCATCGCGATCGACCGGATCGTCGACCGCACGGGCGCGGACGTCGCGCCGCCCGCCTCCGAGTGCAGCCAGGGGATGTCCGAGGAGGTGGCCGCGACCGCCGGCTACGCCCTGCAGCAGGTGGTGACGGGCGGCACCGGCGCCCCCTCCAACCCCCGCACCGGGGTGCCGCACATCGGCAAGACCGGCACCACGGACGACGCGCTGCACACGTGGATGGTCGGCGCGAGCACCGAGGTCGCCACCGCCACCTGGGTCGGCAACGTGACCGGCTTCACCTCCATGCGCGGGTTCAGTCTCAACCGGGTGAACGCCGGTCAGGTGCGCCACCAGATCTGGCCGCGCATCATGCGCGTCGCCGACGCGAAGTACGGCGGGACGGCGTTCCCGGCTCCGGTCCGCTCGCTCGTCGACGCTCCGCAGGAGGCCGTGCCCCAGGTCACCGGCCAGAGCCCCTCTGCGGCGGCCGCACGCCTGCGCTCCGTCGGCTTCACGGTCCGCGTCGACACCTCTCCGGTCCCCTCCGACCGCCCGACAGGGACGGTCGCGCAGACGAACCCGCCCGCCGGGTCGCGCGTCTCCCGGGGCGCGGAGATCACCCTGAAGATCAGTGCCGGACCGGGCGCCCCGCCCCGCGCGGGCTGAGCCCCGGCACCCCCGGCTGCTCCCGAGGGAGCGTCCGGCAGAATGAACGCGACCGCGCTCGCGGCCGACGTGCGAGAGAAGGACCCATGACCGGACGCACCCGTCGCCCCCTGACCACCGCCCTCGCGACCGTCGCCGCGGCCGGAGCCGTCGCCGCGGCCTGGGGCATCGGCGTCGAGCGGACGCTGTTCACCGTCCGGCGCACGTCGTTCCCGGTGCTGCCCGCGGGTTCCGAGCCGATCCGCGTCCTGCACGTGTCTGACCTGCACATGGCCCCGTGGCAGACGAAGAAGCAGGAGTGGATCCGCTCGCTCCTCGCCCTGGCCCCCGACGTCGTGGTCGACACCGGCGACAACCTCGGCCACCGCGACGGCGTGCTCGGCATCCGCCGGGCTCTGGAGCCCTTCGCCGGGATCCCCGGCGCCTTCGTCAACGGATCCAACGACTACTTCGGCCCTCGGATCAAGAACCCGCTCCGCTACTTCGTCGGCCCCTCCAAGAACCCCAAGCAGCACGAGGCCGATCTCGACACCGACGGGCTGACCGGCTTCTTCTCGGACGGGCTCGGGTGGGTGGACCTCAACAACCGCGCCGAGAGCATCACGGTGAAGGGGACGCGCATCGAGTTCTTCGGCGTCGACGACCCGCACATCGGCCTCGACCGCATCGACCTCGTCGCCGGAGCCGTGGACGAGCTGCGCGGCGCGGAGGACGGACCGGCCGGGGTCAGCATCGGCGTGGCGCACGCGCCCTACCAGCGCATCCTCGACGACTTCGTCGCCCGCGGCGCCGAGGTGATCCTCGCCGGGCACACGCACGGCGGGCAGGTCTGCGTCCCGGGCTTCGGCGCCCTCGTCACCAACTGCGACATCCCGCGCGACAAGGTCGCCGGCTCGACGACGTGGGACAACGGACTGCGCAGCTCGTACCTCAACGTGTCCGCCGGAGTCGGCACCTCGATCTACGCACCGGTGCGCTTCGCCTGCCGGCCCGAGGTGACCCTCGTCACGCTCACTCCGGCGGCCTGACGAGGGGTGTCCGACGGCGGTCCGGAAATCGGCTACTATTGTCGAGGCTCGTGAGCGGTTCTCCGTGATGAGCACACCGGGGTGTGGCGCAGCTTGGTAGCGCGCCTCGTTCGGGACGAGGAGGTCGTGGGTTCGAATCCCGCTACCCCGACCGGTGAGAAGCCCGGCCAGGATCGATGATCCGGCCGGGCTTCTTCGTTCCCGGGGCGTTCTCGGAATTCTGCTGTGGCGGGGCTCGCCCGCAGGCGGATGCTCGCCCGGGCCGGAGCCTGGTCGACGACGGAGCCGGCGCGATCACCGCCCCGCGCTCTCCGGCTCGAGCACCCCTGACGGCGTCCCGAGCGTCCTGCGCACGGGCGTGCCTCCAGCCCACTCCCCCGCGCCTCCCGGCCCGATCCCAGCAGCCGGGAGCGAGACTGTTCTTCCGCCGTCGTCGCCGCCCCCGCCCGACGACCGACGAGAGGAGCACCGTGACCCGGTCGCTCACCCGCCTCACCCTCGCCATCAGCGTGCCCTACGTGGTCGCGCTCGCAGCGATCGCCTTCTGGCCGACGCCCGTCGATGCGGGAGTGCGGGGGGATCTCGGCCGGGTGACCTCCTGGTTCGCCCGGCACGGCCTCCCGATGGTCGACTACGCGTTCATCGAGTCGACCGCCAACATCGCCCTGTTCGTGCCCCTGGGGCTGCTCCTGGCCCTCAACCTGCGGCTCCGGAGGGCGTGGGTCGCTGTGGCCGTCGGCGCCGTCGTGAGCTCGCTGATCGAGGCGGGCCAGCTGCTCTTCCTCTCGGCGCGCTTCGCGACCGTCGACGACGTCGTGATGAACACCTCCGGCGCGCTTCTCGGCGCGGTCGCCGGCGTCCTGCTCCGGATGGTCGTCCGCGCACGACGACGCCGGAGGGCGGCGGAGTGGGACGACGCCTTCGCGCACATCCCCCTCCGCGGCACCTCCGGCGTGGTGGCGGATCAGCCGAGCCGCGTCCGCTGAGACGACGGCTCCGCCGCGTCAGCGGCCGAGGCCGCGGTACTCCCAGCCGGCCGCACGCCAGGCGGCGGGGTCGAGGCAGTTGCGACCGTCGACGAGGAAGGTGTTGGCCACCTTCGCCGCCGTGGCCGCGGGGTCGAGGGCGCGGAACTGCTTCCACTCCGTCACGACGACCACGGCGTCGGCACCGGCCAGCGCCTCGTCGACGTCGGTCGTGTAGGTGATCTCGGGGTAGCGGCGGCGCGAGTTCTCGATCGCCTCGGGGTCGGTCGCGACCACGGTCGCACCGAGGTCGTGCAGGCGAGCGGCGACGTCGAGCGACGGCGAGTCGCGGATGTCGTCCGACTCCGGCTTGAACGCCAGACCGAGCACCGCGATGCGGCGGCCCTCGACGGAGCCGCCCAGGCCCTCGGTGACGAGGTCGACGACGCGCTGACGGCGACGCAGGTTGATCGCGTCGACCTCTTTGAGGAAGGCGACGGACTCGCCGACGCCGAGCTCGTCGGCGCGGGCAGAGAAGGCGCGGATGTCCTTCGGGAGGCAGCCGCCTCCGAAGCCGATGCCCGCGTTCAGGAAGCGGCGGCCGATCCGCACGTCGTAGCCGATCGCGTCGGCGAGCTGCGTGACGTCCGCGCCGGTGACCTCCGCGATCTCGGCGATCGCGTTGATGAACGAGATCTTGGTCGCGAGGAAGGCGTTGGCCGAGACCTTCACCAGCTCGGCGGTGGCGTAGTCGGTGACCACGAGCGGGGTCTCGGCCGCGAGCGCCGTCGCGTAGACCTCGTCGAGGGTCGCCTTCGCCGCTGCTCCGGCCTCGCCCGCGGGCACGCCGTAGACGAGCCGGTCGGGGCTGATCGTGTCCTTGACCGCGAAGCCCTCGCGGAGGAACTCGGGGTTCCAGGCGAGGGTCGCACCGGAGGAGGCGATGCGGTCGGCCAGGCGGGCGGCGGTGCCGACGGGGACGGTCGACTTGCCGACGACGAGGGAGTCCGCCTCGAGGTAGGGCAGGAGACCGTCGATCGCCGAGTCGACGTAGGTCATGTCCGCGGCGTTCTCGCCCGGCTTCTGCGGGGTGCCGACGGCGACGAAGTGCACGGCCGCACCGGCGGCGTCGGCCATGTCGGTCGAGAAGCGCAGGCGCCCGGAGGCGACGCCGGAGGACAGCAGCTCCGGGAGGCCGGGCTCGAAGAACGGCGCGGTGCCGGCGGCCAGGGCGTCGATCTTCTTCTGGTCGACGTCGATGCCGATGACGTCGTGGCCGAGCTCGGCCATGGCGGCAGCGTGGACGGCACCGAGGTAGCCGCAGCCGATGACAGAAAGCTTCACAGGGGTTCTCCGAATCGTGGCGGGTTCGTGTCGCGGTCGCGACGGTGAGGAGGAGCGATGCGATGCGGCGAGGCGTCAGCGCGCCCGCGGACGCGCGACTACCGCCGCGCCAATGCTCTCAGATCGCGGGAGACGTCGGCGACAGCCGCCGCGATCTGCGCCGCCACGCGCTCATGCACGGCCTCGCTGCGGCCGATCGGGTCCTCGATGTCGTCGCCGCCCTCGCCCCGCGGGGCGCGCCCGCGGTGGGCGGCGGCGAGCCGCACGACGGCGCGGAGCCGCGCGGCGGGGTCCTCGACCGTCGGCAGCGGCACCTCCCGCAGCACGAACGGCAGCACGCGGGCGAACTCGAGCAGCGTGAAGCCGCGGAGGAGGAGCGACGGGAAGCGCCGGGAGGCGTCGACCAGGTGGTCGCGCGTCATCGTGAGCAGGAGGTCGGCGTCGCCGACGATCGCGTCGCCGAGCACCGCGCTCGTGTGCGCGGCCGGGTCTCCCCCGTGCTGAGCCGAGAAGCGGGCCGAGACCGGGTCCATCGGCAGTCCGTCGCGCGTCCTCACTCCGGCGCTCGTGAACGCGAAGAGCGGACCTCCCGCGGGTGATGTCGCGTCGGCGAGTGCGGCGCGCAGCAGCTGCTCCGCCATCGGCGACCGGCAGATGTTGCCGGTGCAGACCGAGAGCACGGTGAAGACGGGGGCGGCGGTGGCGGCGACCGGTTCGTCCGGTCGCCAGCTCCGGCGGGCGGGGCGGGCGGAGTCGTCTCCCGGGAAGATCATCGCGGGGCGCTCAGGCCGAGGTCGACGCGGGCTCGGGCTCGACGGCCGTGTCCGGGCGGGCACCCGATCGCTCGGAGCCGTAGTAGCTCGTGTAGTAGTAGCCGTAGCCCCGGCCGACCTGGCCGCGCGCGGGCACGCGGTTGAGGATCACGCCGAGGGTGTGGCCGCTGACCCGCTCGATGTTCTGGATCGCCTTGCCCAGCTCGTCGGTCGTCGTCCTGCCCGCGGAGATGACCACGAGCGCGCCGTCGGTGCGGGCGGTGAGGATGGCGCCGTCCGTGACGGGCAGGAGCGGCGGCGCATCGACGATCACGATGGCCTCGCGAGCGATCTCGTGCAGGAGGATGTCCATGCCGTTGGAGCCGAGCAGCTCGGACGGGTTCGGCGGGATCGACCCGGCTCCGAGCACCCAGAGGTTGCCGGACGGGCCCCACGGCTGCAGGACGTCCTGCAGTTCCGCCTTGCCGATCAGCAAGTCGGTCAGGCCGACGCCGGGAACGAGGCCGAACGACTTGGCGACGGTGGGCTTGCGGAGGTCGCCATCGACGACGACGGTCCGCTGGCCGGAGGCGGCAAGCGTCACCGCGAGGTTCGCGGTCACCGTCGACTTGCCGTCCGAGGGCAGCGGGCTCGTCACGACGATGATGCGCGGCGGGCTGTCGATGTTCATGAACTGCAGGTTCGTGCGGAGCTCGCGCAGCGCCTCGGCGAGTGCGTGCTTGCCGTCGGCCTTGATGTAGTCGGTCGTGTCGGCCTCGGGGACGATGCGGTTGGTCTCGCTGAGGCGCTTGTCGACGGGGAGGGTGCCGACCACGGGGAGGTCGAACAGGCGCTCGACCATCTCGGCGGTGCGGATGCGCCGGTCCAGCGTGTTGCGGACGAACGCGTAGACGAGACCGAGGACGAGGCCCGCGAGCGCGCCGACCGCGAGGACGAGGCGCAGGTTCGGGAACGCCGGCGAGGACGGGAGCGCCGCGGCCTGCAGAACGGTGAGGGAGACCGTGTCGCCGACGCCCGTCTCCTGGTTGACCTGCTGCACCTTGGTGGCGATGGCCGCGACCCAGGCGTCGGCGAGCTTCTGCGCGCCCTCGGGGGTGGAGGCGGTGGCGCTGACCTTCATCACCGGGGCGACCGTGTCGGCCTGCACCGTGATCGCCGAGATCAGCGTGGCGGGCGAGACGTCGAGGCCGAGGCTGTCGATCGCGATCTGCGCCACGTCGCGCGAGGTGGCGATCGGGACGTACGTGGCGAGGCTCGACTTGGCGACGGACTGCGCGATCTGCTGCGTGTAGATCGCCTGGCTGTCGTCGGCACCGGTGGTGGCGACGGAGACCAGGCCCTGCGAGTCGGCGACGTACCGCGGCTTCTGCGTCAGCGACCAGCCGAAGGCGACGAGAGTGCCGAGGAGGATCGCCGCGACGATCGGGATCCAGTGGTCGCGCAGCAGCCGGAGGACGTCTCGAAGTTCCACAGAGTCAGATTTCCTTCGCTGGTACGGATCACGCGGCGGGCGCCGGCGACGGGTTCTTCCGAATTCTGACACAGCGCTTCCGCGCCCTCGGCGCCAGGCGCGTCAACCGTGCCACCCGTCGGGGGTGGGCTCCGGCGGAGTCCCTCTCCTGATCACTCCGAGGCCCTCGAGCTCGACGACCGCCGACTCGACGACCGCCTCCGCATCGACGCCGGCGGGCGGCGGGCCCGCCTCCTCGAGCACCGCGGCGACGAGACCGGGCAGATCGGAGCCCCGGCCGGCGTGGCGCCAGATCGTCGGGCCGATGCCGGACAGGCGAACGAGGGTGCCGCCGCAGAACACGAGCAGCTGGCCGTCGGCGAGCTCCACCGCGTCGTCCGCAGGGGTGCGCAGGACGGTGCCGGGCAGGGCCTCGCCCACAGGGTCGAGCTGCACGGAGACCACCTCGGACCAGGCGGACGGGGCCCCGGCGCCGAGGGACGCGAAGACCTCCTCGACCAGGTGCACCACGCTCGCGGCCTCGGAGTAGACCAGTCGCCGGACGCCGCCCAGCGCCGAGAGGGTGCGGACGAGATCGGCGATCGGCCGCGGTCGGGCCGAGAGGTACGAGGTCTGCGGCACCAGATCCTCGATCGCGTCGACCGGGTCGACGTGCTCGAGGAAGGGCGTCCCGACGCCGTCGCGGCGCTCGAGCAGGAGGACGCCCGCCAGACGCAGGGGCGCCTCCGGGACCGGTCGGAGGGCGAGCGACCCGGGGGCCAGCTGCGCCTTCGGCGCCGATCCGGTCAGCGGCTTCACCGACAGCGGCTTGGGATAGGGCAGGACGCGCCCCTCCGGGGTCACGCCGACCGTCTCGTCGGTGACGTAGCCGAAGCGGGACCCGAGCGTCCGGGCGATGGTGGTCTTGCCGGTCCCGGAGGCGGCGACGAAGGCCAGCACGCGGCCGGACTCGTCGGAGATCCCGCAGGCGTGGAGCATCAGCAGGTCGGCGCGCCGGGCGCCGATCGCCTCGAGGGTCAGGGTCGAGGTCAGGGACTCCTCGAGCTGCGCGAGCGTGGCGCTCGAGACCCGGGGCGAGCCGTCGACCGGGACGGAGGGATCGTGCCCCACCTCGGCGAGGACGTCGCGTGCTCCCGCGTCGGGCTCGGACGCGCAGGCGGCCCAGCTGTCGGCGATCCGCGCCGCGTCCTCGTCGCCGACGCCGCGTCCGAAGACCACGCGGAACGGGGTCTCGAGGACCGAGACGGACAGGGTGCGGGGCTCGGCGCCCCTCCCCCCGGCGATCAGTACGCCCCGTCGCGGGCGAGGACGGCGCGCGCGGTCTTGAAGAGGATGACGATGTCGCCGGTCATCGACCAGTTCTCGACGTAGTACAGGTCGAGGCGGACGGTGTCCTCCCACGAGAGGTTCGAGCGTCCGCTGACCTGCCAGAGCCCGGTGATGCCCGGCTTCATCAGGAAGCGGCGGTGCACGTGCTCCTCGTACTGCTCGACCTCGCGGGCCAGCGGCGGGCGGGGGCCGATCAGGGACATGTCGCCGCGGAAGACGTTCAGGAACTGGGGCAGCTCGTCGAGGCTGAAGCGCCGGAGGATCGCACCCACCCGGGTGACGCGGGGGTCCTTCGCCATCTTGAAGAGGATCGAGTTCCCCTCCGCACGCTGCTGCGACGCGAGAGCCGCCAGTCGCGCCTCCGCGTCGACGACCATCGAGCGGAACTTCAGCATCTCGAAGGTCGCGCCGTTCAGGCCGATGCGCTCCTGCCGGAAGAGCACGGGCCCGGGGCTGGTGACCTTGACCAGCACGGCGACGACGACGAGCACCGGCGCGCTGAGGATGATCAGCATGGTCGACGCCAGGATGTCGAAGAGGCGCTTGGCGAACCGCTGGCGGCCGTCGAAGCGCGGGGTCTCGACGTGGATCAGCGGAAGGCCCGCGACGGGGCGGGTGTGGATGCGCGGACCGCCGATGTCGGTGAGGCTCGGCGCCACGACGAGGTGCTCGCGCCCGGGCTCGAGCGTCCAGCTCAGCTCGCGGATCCGCTGCGGCGCCAGCTCGTCGGAGCTCGTGACGACCACCGTGTCGGCACCGGTGGCGTCCATCACGGCGCGGACGCCGTCGATCCCGGTGAACCCGTGGACCGCGAGGCCCGAGAGCTCCTGCTCGCTCCGCAGCGCGTCCGCACCGCCGACCGAGGTCGAGACGGCGCCGACGAGCTTGTAGCCGGCCTCGGTGCCGCGACGCAGCTCGCGCGCGGTGTGCAGGACGCTCGCGCGGGAGCCGAGGAGCACGACCTGGCTCGAGAAGCGGCCCGCCCGGCGCTGCCGGGTGAGCCAGGAGCGCCAGACCAGGCGGCCGACGCAGATCAGCACGATCCCGGCGGGGAACGCCGTGATGATGTAGCCGCGCGCGAGCAGGATCTGGAGCAGGTAGGCGATGATCGCGACGATGCCGAAGAGCCAGATGGAGGCGTCGACGACGCGGCGGTACTCGACGTAGCCGGTGCCGACGATCCGGCGGTCGCGCGTGTCGAAGACCTGGAGGGCGAGGAGCCAGCCGACCGACAGGGCGACGGACACCCAGGTGTAGCTGACCGCGATGTCGGCGGGGTTCTTGAACCCCAGATCCGAGTTCAGGTTCAGGTCGAACCAGAAGAGCTGCGTGCCGAAGACGGAGAGGACGATCGCGACGACGTCCGTGATGAGCAGCCGTCGCCGGTAGTCCTGCTCCCACGACGGCCGACGCCTCAGCGGTGCCCCTTGCGCCGTCATCGTTTCCCCCGACCTTTCCTGCTGCTTCGAAAGGCGTAATTCCGTTTCCGGTGTTGTCACGTCGTCAGGCTACCCACTTCCTCGTTTCGGAGGGGTGTCGCACCGGTGAGGAACGCTCGACCGGTCAGCCGCGGAGCCGGCCGCGGCTCTCCTGGAGGTAGCACGCGCCGCACAGCGACTCGTAGGTGACCGCCGTTCCGTCGATCGCGACCTGATCGCCGTCGAAGACGAAGCGGCCGTCCACGACGCGCCCGTTGAAGATCGCTTTGCGCCCGCACCGGCAGATCGTCTTCAGCTCCTCGAGGCTGTGGGCGATCTCCAGGAGCCGCCTGCTGCCCGGGAACGCGGCGGTGCGGAAGTCCGTGCGGATGCCGTACGCCAGGACGGGCACGTTCTCGAGGATGGAGATCCGGAGCAGATCGTCGACGTGCGACTCCGGCAGGAACTGCACCTCGTCGACGAGCAGAGCGCTCACGTCGCGCTTCGACTCGGCCAGGACGCGGGCCCGGGCCGCGGTGAAGACGGCCATCGGGTCCCCGTCGGGCTCGAACAGGATGTCCACCGGACGGGTCACGCCGAGCCGCGACACGATCAGCTCCTCGCCCTTCGTGTCGACGGCCGGCTTGGCCAGCAGCACCCGGTGCCCGCGCTCCTCGTAGTTGTGCGCGGCCTGCAGGAGCGACGTGCTCTTCCCGCTGTTCATCGCTCCGTAGCGGAAGTACAGCTTGGCCATCAGGTCTCCTCGGGGCGGGTCCGGAGGCGGGGCCCCCGGGGTGAGCAGGGGCCGGTCACGGGAGGAACCCGTCCTCGCCGGCGCGGCGGATCAGATCGGCCCGGCGGCTCGCGGGCCTGCCGACGGCGACGTACTTGCGGCGCACGCGCTGCAGGTAGGTCTTCGCGGTCTCGAACTGCACGTTCATCTTGGCGGCGACCTCGGGGGTGCTCGATCCGGACGCGTAGAGGCGCAGCGCCTCCAGCTCGCCGGCGCTGAGCCGTGGGCGCTGCTGCGCCGCGACCCCGGACGGCAGGGGCCGCCACTGCGCGGACGAGACGTCGGCCGAGCGCATCTCGAGAGCGGCGCGGGTCTGCTCCATCACCTCGGCGAGCGGGCGCGACTTCGCCAGGTGCCGCACGGCTCCGGCCTTCAGGGCGCGCTCGCGGACCTCGTCGTCCTCGCTCGCGGAGAGCGCCACGACCGCGGCTCCCGCCGCCCGGCAGGTCCGGATCCGCGCCTCGATCGAGATCGGCTCGCGCAGCTCGACGTCCATCACGACCACCTGGGTGGGGAAGACATCGCTCGTCACCAGGTCGTGCCAGGTGGAGGCGGCCACGACGACCTCGAAGTCCGGGGCGTGGGTGCGGATCCACGCGCTCGTCGCCGCGAGCAGGTCCTCGCGCGGGTCGAGCAGGCCGAGCCGGACCGCACGGGGTGCCGCGTCGCGGGCGCTCCAGGCGGAGGAGCCCGAGGGCTCACCGGAGCGGGTGACCATGCGGACGATCCTAGCCGCGGCCGGGCCCGCCCCCGGCTCAGAACAGCGTCGGCTGCCCGACGCCGGGCAGGATCGCGGCGCGCTCCGGCCCGAGCTCCCCGACCAGCAGCCCGTCGTGCTGGAGGGAGCGCCGCTCGCCGCCGAGGGTCCGCAGCGTCCCGAGCGAATTCAGGGCGGAGGACTTGACGGAGCCGGTGGCCGGGTCCTCCTCGCCGCGCTCGAGCCCGTGCGCGCGCATCAGCGGGCGGATGCGCGCGGAGAGCCAGCGCCGGTACTCGAGAGGCGCGTAGGCGTCGCGGCCCGGGTAGAGCGCTCGGTACTTGTCGACCAGCTCGGGGTGCTCCTGCCCGAGCCACTGCAGGAACCACTCCTTCACCCCGGGCTTGAGGTAGAGGGTCGAGTACATGATCGTGCTGGCGCCCGCCTCGCGGCAGGCCCGGAGCGACTCGTCGAGGTGCGCCCGTGTGTCGGTGAGGAACGGCAGGATCGGCATCAGGAACACCGAGCAGTCGAAGCCGGCCTCCCGTGCCGCGGTGACCGTCGCCAGCCTGGCCGCCGCGGTCGGCGCACCCGGCTCGACGGAGCGCTGGAGGCCCTCGTCGTAGACGGCGATCGACACGCCGAGGTCGACCGGGACGTGCTCGGCGGCCTCGCGGAGCAGCGGCAGGTCTCGCCGCAGCAGCGAGCCCTTCGTGAGGATCGAGATCGGGGTGCCCGAGGCGGCGAGCGCGGCGATGATGCCCGGCATCAGCCGGTAGCGGCCCTCGGCGCGCTGGTACGGATCGGTGTTGGTGCCGAGTGCCACGGGGTGCCGCTCCCAGCTCGGCTTCGCGAGCTCCCGGGTGAGGACCTCGGCGACGTTCACCTTCACGACGATCTGCGAGTCGAAGTCGCGGCCGCCGTCGAACTCGAGGTACTCGTGCGTGGGCCGGGCGAAGCAGTAGGTGCAGGCGTGGGTGCAGCCGCGCATCGGGTTGATGCTCCAGCCGAACGGCATCTTCGAGGAGGTGTGCACGCGGTTGAGCGCCGACTTCGCGAGCACCTCGTAGAAGGTGATGCCCTCGAACTCCGGCGTGCGCACCGTCCGCACCAGGTCGGTGAGCTTGACGAGCCCGGGCAGCGCGGCCTCGTCGGCCGTGCCGATCGACTGCCCGCTCCACCTCATGGGGCCATTAGAACATACGTTCGAGCGGGTCGCAGCCGATCAGACCGAGGCGGACAGCTCCAGCGTCTCGGCGGTCGCGGTGACCGTCTGCTCGGCCTTCTCGGGCGCGTCGTTGAGCGTCGAGCCGTAGCTCGGCACCAGTGCGCGGATCCGCGGCTCCCAGGCCTTCATCCGGTCGGGGAAGCACTTCTGCACGATGTCGAGCATGATCGGCACGGCGGTCGAGGCTCCGGGCGAGGCGCCGAGCAGGCCGGCGATCGTGCCGTCCCCTCCCGTGATTACCTCGGTGCCGAACTGCAGCACGCCGCCCTTCTTCTCGTCCTTCTTCATCACCTGGACGCGCTGGCCGGCGGTGATCAGGTACCAGTCCTCGTCGCGGGCGGTGGGCAGGAACTCGCGCAGGGCCTTCATCTTCTTGCCACGGCCGGCGAGCACCTCGCCGATCAGGTACTTCATCAGGTCGAGGTTGTCGCGGGCGACCGCGAGCATCGGGCCGATGTTGTGCGGCCGGATCGACAGGGGCAGGTCGAGCCACGAGCCGCGCTTCAGGAACTTGGGCGTGAAGCCCGCGTAGGGGCCGAAGAGGAGGGACGACTCGCCGTCGACGACGCGCGCATCGAGGTGCGGCACCGACATCGGGGGCGCGCCGACCGCGGCCTTGCCGTAGACCTTCGCCTTGTGCCGGGCGACCAGCTCGGGGTTGTCGGTGCGGAGGAACTGGCCCGAGATCGGGAAGCCTCCGAAGCCCTTGATCTCGGGGATGCCCGACTTCTGCAGGAGGTGCAGCGCACCGCCGCCGGCGCCGACGAAGACGAAGCGGGCGGTCACCGACTGGGGCGTGCCCCCGACGACCTGCTTGAGGTCGAGGCGCCAGGTGCCGTCCTTCTGCCGGGTGATGTCGGTGACCTCGCGGCCGGTGTCGAGCGTGCCGCCGTGGGCGACGACGTGGTCGAACAGCTGGTGGGTCAGCGAGCCGAAGTCGACGTCGGTGCCGGCCGGCATGCGCGTCGCCGCATAGGGGCCGCCGCCGGCGGGACGCTGCTCCATCAGCAGGGGCGCCCACTCGTGGATGGTCTTGACGCTCTCGGTGAACTCGATGCCGGCGAACAGCGGCTGGTCCTTGAGCGCCTCGTAGCGCTTCCGGAGGTACTCGACGTTGGCCTCGCCGTGCACGAAGGTCATGTGCGGCGCCGGGTTGATGAAGCTGGAGGGCTCGCGGATGTCGCCGGACTCCACCAGGCTCGACCAGAACTGGCGCGAGATCTGGAACTGCTCGTTGATCTGGATCGCCTTGGCCGGGTCGACGGAGCCGTCGGCCGCCTCGGGCATGTAGTTCAGCTCGCAGAGGGCCGCGTGACCGGTGCCCGCGTTGTTCCACGGGTTCGACGACTCCTGCGCCACGTCGCCGAGGCGCTCGTAGGCGGCGATCGTCCAGTCGGGCTGCAGCTGGGTGATGAGGGCGCCGAGCGTGGCGCTCATGATGCCCCCACCGATGAGGGCGACGTCGACCGGTTCCGAGGAGTTCACGAGAGTCGAGTTTACGCTCGCCCGAGCACACCGCGGCGGGGAGGGGCCCCGCTCCCCCATCAAATTCGCGGCTTTTCCACCCGGAAGGGGCCGGAGCGCTCGGCGCCGGCCCCGTCCACGGAGGTCAGGAGACGGGCTGCTTCGCCGCGATGAGCTCGGCGATCTGCACGGCGTTCAGGGCCGCGCCCTTGCGGAGGTTGTCGTTGCTGATGAAGAGCGCGAGGCCGCGTCCCTCCGGAGCGCCTTCGTCGGCGCGGATGCGGCCGACGAAGCTCGGGTCCTTGCCCGCGGCCTCCAGCGGAGTCGGCACCTCGCGCAGCACGACGCCGGGCGCGTCGGCCAGCAGCTCGCGAGCACGCTCGGGGCTGAGGGCGGAGGCGAACTCGGCGTTGACGGAGAGCGAGTGGCCGGTGAACACGGGGACGCGCACGCAGGTGCCCGAGACCAGCAGCTCCGGGAGCTCGAGGATGCGGCGGCTCTCGTTGCGGAGCTTCTTCTCCTCGTCGGTCTCGTTCGAGCCGTCCTCGACCAGGCTCCCCGCGAAGGGGATGACGTCGAAGGCGATCGGGGCGACGTACTTGTCCGGCGCGGGGAAGTCGACCGCCGAGCCGTCGTGCACCAGGTCGAGCAGGTGCTCGTCGGCGACGGCGGCGCGGACCTGGCCGGCCAGCTCGTTCGCTCCGGCCAGTCCGCTGCCGGACACGGCCTGGTAGGTGCTGACGATCAGGCGCGTGAGCCCCGCCTCGCGGTCGAGGACCTTGAGGATCGGCATCGCGGCCATCGTGGTGCAGTTGGGGTTGGCGATGATGCCCTTGACCGCCTGGTCGATGGCGTGGGGGTTCACCTCGCTGACGACCAGCGGGACCTCGGGGTCCATACGCCAGGCGCTGGAGTTGTCGATCACGGTGACGCCGGCCGCGGCGAAGCGGGGCGCCTGCGCGCGCGATCCCGTGGCTCCGGCCGAGAACAGGGCGATGTCGAGCCCCGTCGGATCGGCGGTCTCCACGTCCTCGACCACGACGTCCTCGCCGCGGAACGGCAGCGTCGTGCCCGCCGAGCGGGCGGTGGCGAAGAAGCGGATGGACGCGATCGGGAAGTCGCGCTCCTCGAGGAGGCGGCGCATCACCTTCCCGACCTGGCCGGTCGCGCCGACGACGCCCACGTGGAGGGGGGTGCTGCTCATGCTGTGCTCTTTCGTCCGTGCGGCGCGCGGGCCGCTCGTGGCGGGGGGATCGAGGGAGAGAGTACCGGTCGGTCCGGCCGCTCGGGAGGAACGGCCGGATCGCGAGGGTGTCCGGCCGTCAGCGGCCGGTGCCGGCGTAGACGACGGCCTCGTCCTCGGCGTCGAGCCCGAAGGCGGTGTGCACGACGCGCAGAGCCTCGTTCACGGTGTCGGCGCGGGTGACGACCGAGATGCGGATCTCGCTCGTGGAGATCATCTCGATGTTGATCCCGGCCTCGTAGAGGGAGCGGAACAGCTTCGCGGAGACGCCGGCGTTGGTGCGCATCCCGGCGCCCACGAGCGCGAGCTTGGCGATCTGGTCGTCGTACTGCAGGGACTCGAAGCCGACCTCGTCCTTCTCGGCGTTGAGAGCCATGAGGACCGTCTGGCCGTCGGCCTTGGGCAGGGTGAACGAGATGTCGGTGCGGGCGGTGGCCGCAGCCGACACGTTCTGCACGATCATGTCGATGTTGGAGCCGGTCTTGGCCACGATCGTGAAGATCTGAGCGGCCTTGCCCGGGATGTCGGGGACTCCGACGACGGTGATCTTCGCCTCGTTCAGGTCGGCGGCGACTCCGGCGATGATGGGCTCTTCCACGGCTTGTCCGTTCTGCTCGGCGCCGGCGGTCTCGGCGTTGTAGACGATGGTGCCCTCGTTGGGGCTGAAGGAGGAGCGCACGTGGAGCGTGACTCCGTGGCGGCGGGCGAACTCGACGGCGCGGATGTGCAGCACCTTCGCTCCCGCGGCGGCCAGCTCGAGCATCTCCTCGCTGGTGATGCGGTCGAGCTTGCGGGCCTTCTTGACGACCCGCGGGTCGGCGGTGAAGACGCCGTCGACGTCGGTGTAGATCTCGCAGGTGTCGGCGCCGAGTCCCGCGGCGAGCGCGACGGCGGTGGTGTCGGAGCCGCCGCGGCCGAGGGTGGTGATGTCCTTCGTGTCGCGGTTGAAGCCCTGGAAGCCCGCGACGATGACGACGGCGTTCTCGTCGAGCGCCTCGCGGAGGCGGACCGGGGTGATGTCGACGATGCGGGCGGCGCCGTGCTGCGCGTCCGTGATCATGCCGGCCTGGCTGCCGGTGAAGGAGCGGGCCTCGAAGCCCATGCTCTTGATCGCCATCGCCAGCAGCGCCATCGAGATGCGCTCGCCCGAGGAGAGCAGCATGTCGAGCTCGCGGGGGGCGGGGATGGGAGTGACCTGGTGGGCGAGCTCGAGCAGGTCGTCGGTGGTGTCGCCCATGGCCGAGACGGCGACGACCACGTCGTTGCCCGCCTGCTTGGTGGCGACGATCCGCTTCGCGACCCGCTTGATGCTCTCCGCGTCGGCGACGGAGGACCCGCCGAACTTCTGGACGATCAGGCTCACGTGCTGCTCCCGTGTCGGTGGCTGGACCGCCGTCGCGACCCGACGGGCGAGTCTACCGGTCGACCGCATGCCGGAGCGGTCATGCGACTCCGGCGGCCGCGTCAGTTCTCGACGAGCCGGCGGCCCTCGAAGGCGCGGCCGAGGGTGATCTCGTCGGCGTACTCGAGGTCTCCGCCGACGGGCAGCCCGGAGGCCAGGCGGGTGATGCGGATGCCGAGGGTGCTGAGCATGCGCGAGAGGTAGGTCGCCGTCGCCTCGCCCTCGAGGTTCGGGTCGGTCGCGATGATGACCTCCTGCACCTCGCCGTCCGCGAGCCGCTGCAGCAGCTGGCGGATGCGGAGCTGATCCGGGCCGATGCCGTCGATCGGGCTGATCGCGCCGCCGAGCACGTGGTAGAGCCCACGGAACTCGCGGGTGCGCTCGATCGCCGGGACGTCCTTCGCCTCCTCCACGACGCAGATGACGGCGCGGCTGCGGCGCGGATCGCGGCAGATCCCGCAGGTCGCCTCCTCCGCCACGTTCCCGCAGATGTCGCAGAAGTGCACACGGCCGCGCAGCTCGAGCAGGATCTCGGCGAGCCGGGTGACGTCGAACGTCTCGGTCTGCAGGATGTGGAACGCGATGCGCTGGGCGGACTTCGGGCCGATGCCGGGGAGCCGGCCGAGCTCGTCGATCAGCTCCTGGACGATGCCTTCGTACATGCGGTCGCCTCCTCTCGGGTGGGGCGGACGGGGGTGGCG